>DASXTB010000110.1:0-6177 GCA_036505615.1 Acidobacteriota bacterium | reverse complement strand
CCAGCAGCAGCTTGAGGGGTAAAATGACCACGGCCAGCGCCAGTTTGAGAATGAACAGGACGGCGCCCAGTATTAGAAGCCCAGCAAACCCGAGAAAAAGTAGTCCAAACATAGCTCCTCCTCCCGTATCCTAAGTGGATTACGGGAAGGCCGCGGGAAAAGTTCCGCAGAGCGGTCCTTGCAATGAAAATTGTTTCGCAAATTTCCGCCCCCGGCAGTTATTTAAGTTATGAGCCATGGAACACGAGCGCTTTGAAGTCCTTCGGGAAAAGTTCCATTTTTCTGACTTTCGAGAAGGACAAGAGGAAATAATCGAAACTTTAATTTCTGGCCGGGACGTGGTGGCTGTCATGCCCACGGGCAGTGGCAAATCGCTGTGTTACCAACTCCCAGCGCTCCTGCTAGACGGAATCACGCTGGTTGTTTCCCCCCTGATCGCGCTGATGAAGGATCAGGTCGATGTCCTGTGCCGCAATCAAATAGCGGCGGCTTTCATCAACAGTACGTTGGCTTGGGCCGAGCAGCGACAGCGACTGCGGGAAGTACAGGAGGGGAAGTTTAAGCTGGTTTACATTGCGCCGGAGCGCTTTCGCCAGCCGGGGTTCATTGACGCCGTGCAAAAGTGCCGCATCGCGCTCGTTGCGATTGATGAGGCACACTGCGTGTCGGAGTGGGGACATGATTTTCGCCCCGATTATCTTCGGCTGAAAATCGTTATCGACAAGCTGAATCATCCTCCCGTCGCGGCTCTGACGGCTACTGCCACACCTGAAGTGCGGCGCGACATCATCGAACAACTGGGGCTCAGGGACCCTTTCACGATCGTTACCGGCTTTGACCGCCCCAACCTGCGCCTGCAAGTGAAAGCCGTGGAAACCGAGGCGGAGAAATTGACCGCCATTCTTCGCCTTATCAAAGAAACACCGGATGCCGCCGACCTCCCGCAGGATAACCCCCAAACGGACCGGGTAGAGGCGCAGCGCCGGCCGGTGGCGTGCGGGATCGTATACGCGGCCACTCGCAAGAATGTGGAGTTCGTCGCTGAAGCACTGCGAGGCAACGGCCACAAGGTGGGCAGCTACCACGCAGGAATGGAATTGGAATCGCGAAAATCCGCTCAGGAACAGTTCATGAGCGGCGCGCTGCCGGTTGTGGTGGCGACAAACGCGTTCGGGATGGGGATCGACAAAGCCGACTTGCGTTTCATCGTGCACTGCGATGTGCCCGGTTCGCTTGAGGCTTACTACCAGGAAGTCGGTCGCGCCGGGCGCGACGGCAAACCTGCGACCTGCCTGTTGCTCTTCAACTACGCGGACACATTCACGCAGGAGTTCTTCATCGACAGCAATTATCCTCCGCGCGAATTGGTGGAGGAGGTTTATCAGACCGTCTCCGGTATGGGAAGCGAGGAAGTCGAAGTAACGGTCAAAGCGTTGGCGCAACGTCTCTCATACCTGCTGATCCCATCCCGTTCCTCCTCTCAAAGGGCCGCGCAATCGGGAAAGCCGACTGACCTGGCAATTTCTGCCTGCCTCAAAATTCTAGAGAAGGCCGGTTACATCGAGCGAGGAACCGAAGGAGGACATCAGGCGAAAGTCACGCTGCGCTTTACACCGGATTCATCGGGCGCCTCGGAAAGGCAACTGCTGAACAAGGTGCCGGGCGGAGGCAGCCATGAGCCGGGCCGGGATTCCCTCGGCGCTGGTGCGCCGCCTGATCTCCATCCCGCTCTGAAGGTGACCGGCCTTCAACGGCAAGTCCTTGCGTATTGCGCCGATGTTCTGGGAGGTCGAAGGAATCAGCGCCTGGGTGTCGACCTGCAGGCTGCTGCGGCAGATTTACTGGTGACGCCCGATCAGCTCAGACGGGCGCTTTCGGCGCTGCATCAGTCCGGGCACATCGAATACAAGGCGCCTTTCCGCGGGCGAGGCCTGAAAATCCTGAGGCGCGTCCCGGTATCTCAGTTGGACATCAATTTTGCGGAGATCGAACGGCATGCCCAGTTTGAGCGGCGCAAGCTGCGCAAGATGGTCGAGTATGCCTACGAGCGCCACTGCTTGAGACGATTCCTCCTGGAATATTTTGGAGAACGCGTGGCTTACCGGCAGTGTCAAAACTGCTCCAACTGCCAGGAAAGGGGCAGGGCGGCACAGCCGCGGCTTCTCACCGAGGACGAGACCACTGTGGTGAAAAAGATTTTGAGTTGCGTTGCCCGCATGAAAGGGCGCTACGGAAGGATGCGAGTGGCTCAGGTGCTGGCTGGGTCCAAGCTAGACGCGCTGCAGTATCTGGGCCTGGATCGGCTTTCCACTTTCGGAATTCTCAAGGAACTGTCACAGCCGCAGATTCTGGCGATTGTGGATGCCCTGGTGGAATTTAGATTACTGCGTATTGAAGGAACCGAATACCCTCTGGTGCAATTGACACCAGAGGGAGGAGAGGTGATGTTGGGCAAAGCTCAAGCGTGCATGGTTTTTCCAAGCGCGCCGAAAAGCAAGTCCCGTGACAATGGAGGCGAAAGGGGGGAGCGCACCGTTCGAAGACGCGACCGTCGCGGAGCGGGGGCGGGGGAGCGGCATCTCAGCTCGCTGACCGTTCAGAATGCATTCAACGACCCTACGCTCCCCTTCCATGAAGGGTTGTTTGCCGCTCTGCGGGAGATGCGGCGAAAGATCGCTTCCGCAGCAGGACTTCCACCTTACATCATCTTTCACGATGAAACTCTGAAGGCTATCAGCAGGCAACTTCCGCAGACAGTGGGAGAGCTGGCAGCCGTGCGAGGTGTCGGCCAGCAGAAGATTGCATCCTATGGGGAGGAAACCCTCCGAGTAGTTGCCGCTTTCGTTAAGGCCCATCCCGAAGCCGCACCCATAAAAAGCGCCTCCGGCACGAGTTAAGATTTCTCCCAGCGCTTTACGCCTCCGCTGAGTTTGGAAGATGAGGAGATCGGATTCAACATGCTCGATCATGGGGCCTCCAGTGTTGTGGATCGTGATATACGCGCCAGCCCGCACTATGTCAACGAGTCCCATTGGAACGTCTGAGATCGATGCTAAAATACAACTGATTCTTAAGGATAGGGCTTTCTGTTTCGCTTTGCGCGTGCATACTCAGACGCAGTTTGGAACTGTCCCGAGACGCGCGGAGAGCTTTTGCCAAGGAGGTTTTGATATGCGCCCCGCCGTTTCTCTTCGCATCATTTTCCCCATCTTCCTTCTATTCTCAATTACAGCCGTCGTCCATGCACAGTTCAAAGGCGGTATCGAGGGCACGGTAACCGACCCAACGGGAGCGGTCGTGCCCGGAGCTACGGTGACGGTCACCAACACAGAGACAGGTAAGACGCAGGAGACCCTCACCAGCGATGAAGGTTTCTATCGCGTCACCGGGCTGGCGCCTGGCAGATACAGAGTCAGCGTGGAGCTGAGCGGATTTAAGAAAAAGGTGGTGGAAAATGTGGCGGTCAACGCCGAAGATGTCCGCGGCGTCAATCTGGCTCTTGAGACCGGCGAGCTGACGACGTCTGTGACCGTCGAGGGAGAAGCCCTCCCCGCGCTGCAGACCGAGAACGCCAATATCGCCGGCGCTATCACCACGGATGAAATTCGGCGGCTGCCCCAGGTAGGGCGTGATCCCTATGAGCTGATTCGCCTGGCGCCGGGAGTCTTCGGCGACGGCGCGCGCAGTGGAAGCGGATCGTCAGTGGGACTGCCGAACACTACCGGGCCGGGCGGCTCCAATACCTCAGTCTTTCAGGTGGAGAACCAGGTTCCCATCACCGCTAACGGCCAGCGGCTCTCAGCCAATAACTATCAGATCGACGGCGTCAGCGTAAACAGCCTTACCTGGGGAGGCGCCGCCGTGGTGACTCCCAACCAGGAGTCGGTCAAAGAGATGCGCGTCGTCTCAAGTTCGTATTCGGCCGAAGACGGCCGCAACTCCGGCGCACAAATTAAAGTTGTTTCGCAGAACGGAACCAATCTTTTTCACGGCAGCGCCTTGTTTAAGTACAACGATCCGGGCTTGAATGCTTTTAACAAGTACGGCGGTTTCTTTGGCGCTCCTCCGGTGCGGGTCAATCAACGCTTCCGCCAGTATGGAGGAAGCTTGGGGGGGCCGGTTGTCAAAGACAAGCTGTTCTTCTTCTTCTCTTACGAAGGCTTGCGGAACATAACGAGCGACACCTTCAATCAGTTCGTGGAAACGCCGGAGTATCGGCAGCTAGTCAGGAATCTTCGCCCCGGCGGCATCACGGCCAAAATCTTCAGTCTTCCCGGCATGGAACCGCGCATCATAAAGGTTTTGCCGGTGGATTGCAGCGCCTTCGGCAATGATCCGAAACGATGCAACGTAGTCTCCGGCGGGCTTGATATCGGATCACCCACCGGGTCGCTTGGCAGTTACGTGAGTCTTGGGAATCCGGCCGGCGGGGGCTTGGACGGCATTCCCGACATTCAATTTGCACAACTGGCAATTCCCAACAAGGTCCGGGGCAATCAATACAACACCCGTTTCGATTACGATATGACCGAAAACGATCACTTTGCGGTGAGCACTTACTTCACACACCGCGACGACATTCTGAGCGACTCTTCTTCCAGAAGCCGTCCCAGCAGCGACCTGACTTTCACGCCGCTCAATTCGGCCGTCACATTGACTTACAACCGTATCTTTTCGGGCACAACGCTCAATGAGGCGCGCTTCAACTTTACTCGCTTTGCCGCAAATCAGGTCATCTCCTCAAAGAATACAAATTTTGGTATCCCGCGCATTGAGGTCGAAGGTTTGCCCTTTGACCGGATTCGATTCGGGGCTCCCCGCGCGGAAACCACACCGGGTATCTTTGCGCAGAATACGTTTGAGTTCCGCGACACGCTGGGCAAGGTCTTCCGCAATCATGGGATGAAATACGGCGTCGAAGTGCGAAAAGAAGAAGACAATAACAATCTGGTAGGAGGCGCGCGGCCTCTCTACTCCTTTTCCGGTCTTTTCAACCTGGCCAACGATGCGCCCATCTTTGAGAGCATTAATGCCGACCCTCGCACGGGCTCGACAGCAGACATCCAGCGCTACTTTCGCACCAGCGCGTACGCGCTGTTTGTGCAGGATGACTGGAAATTCCGGCCCAACCTCACGCTCAATTTGGGCCTGCGCTGGGAATATTTCACGCCTCTGAAAGAAAGGCGGGGCCAGCTTAGCAACCTCATTTTCGGCTCCAAGGGGCTGGCGGATTCCAGGGTTGTGGTTGTCGATGAATTTTTCAAGCCGGACCGAAACAACTTTGCGCCACGGCTCGGCTTTGCGTGGGGCCCCAGGCGGTTGGAGGATAAGCTGGTCGTTCGTGGAGGATTTGGCGTCAGCTACAATCGGACTCCCAATGTTGTGCTTGCCAACGCCCGCGGAAACCCGCCTTTTCTGGTCCGCTACAACATCTGCTGTGGCACGGCTTCCACCGATTTTGGCACTCCGTTCAAAGACGGTCTGATTGCCTACACGCTGGGTTCGAGTAATTCCCCCTTTAGTTTTCCACCCAATCTTGCGCTGGCACAGGGGATTGATCCGGCTACGGGAGGACCTCGCGCCGACGCTGCAGAAGTCTACGGCACCGGCCCCGAACTTCCAAATGCCTATGTTTATAGCTTCTCGCTGGATACCGAGTATCGCCTTCCACAACACCTGGTCGCCGCTTTCGGATATCAGGGGAGCAGCGGCCACAAGCTGATTCGCCTGGTCAACCAGAACTTTCTTTTCCCGCCGAACCCAAAATTCTTCGCAGTTTATTTTGCGCGACCCGACGTGAATTCCAATTACCATGCGCTGATTGCGCGGCTGACGCGCGAGTTTTCCCGGGGTCTCCAGATGGAAGGTGTGTACCGCTTCAGCAAAAGCATTGACAATCTTTCCTACGAGGGTCCCGGCGCTGAAACCAACCAGACTTACCCTCAGGATCTGCGCTCCGAGCGCGGCCCTTCCGATTTTGACGTCAGGCACCACTTCATTTTGTCGGGACTTTGGGACATTCCAATCTTTCGGGGACGCAGCGACTTTGTCGGCAAAGCCTTCGGAGGCTGGCAGATCAACGGCGTCTGGACCGCACACACCGGCTTCCCCTGGACCGCCAAAACGGGCCTGCCGGTCAGCACCCCCGGCGGCGCCACTCTTTCGCCCAGCCGTCCA
>DASXTB010000109.1:0-19893 GCA_036505615.1 Acidobacteriota bacterium | reverse complement strand
TCAAAGTTGGGCCTGCCCTGACTTGGCTCCATTTGCTTAGTGCCCTCTAATTCACAGTGAAGCATAGAGATCCGAACCTGCAACAAAGTTAGTCCTAAAATAAAATAGTTACAATCAGGCATACTATTGAAATAAGTCAGGAAAAATATTGCAGGGATTGCTGCGCTTAACCACCGTCTTGCACGCACGCGGTGATGAGCAGTGAGAATAACCCTATATTCTGGCTCGCTATGGCTGCACTATACCCTGGCGGATGGCATAGCGGACCAAGCCGGCGGTGTCGTGGATGTTCAATTTTTCCATGATCCGGCTTCGGTGAGACTCCGCGGTTTTGACACCGATCTCCAAGATTGAGGCTACTTCCTTGCTGGTCCTGCCCTCGGCGACCAGTTGTAGAACTTCCCGCTCACGGGGAGTCAGAGGATTGGAAGGAAAGTCTAGTCGGTTAAGATACGCATCCACGATTGCCCGGGAAATCCGGGGGCTCAAATAAATCCCTCCACGCCAGACCTCCTTGATTGCCTGCACCAGATCCTGTGCCGATTGGCTCTTTAAAACGTAACCTCGAACTCCCGCTTGTAGGGCTTCAAGCAGATAGTGATCTTCGGTATACATCGTCAGAAGGATTTTTTTCGTCTGTGGCGCGACATCACGGATCCGTCGCGCTGCGTCAAGACCATTTAAATTCGGCATGGCTAAGTCGAGAACGACCACATCCGGGTGCAGTTTTTCGGTCAATCGCACTGCTTGGTGGCCGTCGTCGGCTTGCCCCACAACCTCAAACCCTTCTAATTCCAGGCAGGCCTTTAAACACTGGCTTAGTATCAAATGGTCTTCAGCAAGAACGATGCGCAACGGCATATCAATTGCTCAAAGGAACTGTGATCAACAGCTTGGTGCCCTTTCCTGACGCCGAAAGGATCTGAAGCATCCCTCCCAAAGCATCGAGCCGCTCTCTGATTCCAGTTAATCCCAAGCCTCCCTCCCCTTTTCCGTCCAAAACTGCTCCCGCCTCAAAACCGACCCCGTCATCCTGGATGCAACAATGGACGGCCTTTTCTTCCCGCCGCACTTTAATCCGCACGCGCGTCGCCCGAGCGTGCCTGCGTACGTTATTCAAGGCCTCCTGAACAATGCGGTAGAGGGCAGTCTCAACGGACGGAGCAAGTCGTCCATCTGTGAAGCCTTCCACCCTGATGGAAAGCTCCGCTCGCTTGGAGACGCCATCGGCTAGGAATTGCAGCGCCGGCAGCAATCCCAGGTGGTCCAAGATCGTTGGCCGAAGTTCGTGAGACAGACACCGCACCCGCTCCTCAATCTGGTCCAGCATTCCCACCACTTCCTTCACGGGCGGCTGTGCAGAAGGTGGTAATTCGCTTATAACTCCTTGCAGTGCAATGTGCACCAGAGCGACCAGCTGCCCCACATCGTCATGGAGGGCGTGGGCGATCCGCTTGGCCTCCTCCTCCAGTCTCTCGTTCATCCGGCGCAGCGCGGTGTTCGCTTCACAAAAACCCCGATGCGACATCTCGAATGAGACCAGGCTTTCCAGAAAAAAATCCGCAGCTGCTTTCAAAATCCGGGCCTTCTTCACCGGTGTCAGCTCACTTGGCAACACACTAGCGAGAGCCTTGTGATGGAGCGCTGCCATTTCGAGCACTCCCCAGCCGTTTGCAAATGCGCTCCGTCCCAGCTGGCAAGCACGCTGGAGAGACCTCTCCCCTTCCGTCGCCAGGTGCTCCTGCAACGCGGCCTGATAACGGTCTGCTAATTCATCTCGACAGGCGTCTCCGCCAAAGGGATAGTTTATTACTTGGGTGCTGCTCGGCAAGTCTAGATCAACGGTCAACAAACTCAGTTCGGCATTCATCATTTTCCTGGGCTTCGTGTTTTTCCCGTGAAATAGCATTCAGGTCAACCCTACCCGCCTTCACTCAGCGCTTTCGCGCCGGCGGAGACTCTTGACCAAAACGAAACCGTTTCCTTTCAGATTTGGTTTACGAGACCTCACCGCCAAGAGCCGGTAATGAAACTACAATAGCCTTCTGCCTAGGGATTTCCACGAAAATCCGGTACTTCGCGCCCGGGTCAAACTCCAAATGGAATTCACCGAACCGATTAGTCGCTGCCCTGGCCAGAAGTTTTCCCTGGCAGACCAGAAGGACTCCCAAATTGTGGAGCCCTTTGCCCGGGGCGTCGGGGTTCAGGATCTGTCCTGCAAGGGAGATCCGGCTCGATCCCGGCTCCGACTCCATGCACATATCGATCAGGAACTGACCTGCCTTATGGAGGGTATGCCGTGCTCCGCTCATGGAACTGCGCAAGCCCACGGGTGCAGCCTCGCGGAAACTATCAAACATCAACCGCGCAATTCTGGCACTCTTGGGTAGCGTCCTGAATCGCCTACTGGCAGCATAGGCAGCCCTGACTGCGCGGAGAGCACTTTCAGGAGGTTTATAAGAGGCTTCCTTCTTCCCAATCTCCCAGATACTTCGCCAAAGCTCCGAAACTTTCAAGCACTCCTCGCAGCCACCATCCAGATGGCGCCGCATAAAAATCTTTTGGTCGGGCAAAGCACTCTGGCGAGCGAAATCAGCCCAGTCCCCTAAACTGAAGTGCTTCATCTGGCTCCTTTCAAAATGAGCGCCTTCTCACCTGGGTTACTTAGATAAGGGTTTCACAAGAGGCAAAAAAATATAGGTGTTCTGAAAAATTTCCGAAGCGTAACCGCGGATTATTCACAAACATTCACACAACGCAGAGAGCGCAAAGATAGTCTAGCACGGCGGCCACAACCAAGACACGGGGACGAGGGGACATGGGGATGCGTCATTATTCGCAATTCATCGTTCACCATTATTCGCCATTAAAGTCAAAGACCTTTCCCACCAGCGTAAAGGGGGCCCAGTAATAAGGATGTGGATACCGATCCCGCACTTCCCGCATTGCTCCTCGCAGTGCTGAAGCCTTTCTCCCGTCCTGACGTAATCGCGTATAGAAAGATTTCATGAACTCGGCGGTGCTTCTGTCGTGCACATCCCACATGCTGAGCAGCAGAGACTGGGCGCCCGCATACACCAGGCCCCGCATCAGCCCCATTAATTCGTCTCCCGCCGCAACAACATTCAATCCCGTAGCGCATCCGCTGAGCGTTATTAATTCCACGGGCAGTCGAAGTTGGTACAGGTCAAAAAGGGTCAGGTAAGTGTCTCCCAGGCGTATCCCCGAAAACATGGGATTGTCCTGCCGAAAGTAGCCGTGAGTGGCTATATGCACAATGCTGCTGACTGGCCCTTTTTCTCTCAGGACAGCTTCGCAGGCGCGCGGCCCCAGAAAGACTTCAGTTTCGGGCAGAACAGCGGCCACGGATTGAACTTCCTCCAGTATGGAAGGGGCCTGCGAATCGGGGATTCCGAGAACCAGAGAGGATCCCGCAGAATTGGCTAATTTCCCATGACACAAAGCATAGAGGGTGGCGCTTGGCGCGTAGGATATCGTAAATAAATCGATCAGATATTGCTGCCCGTCAAACAATGCATGAAATGGCAAATAATGCAGTACGTCATGAGGAACAAAAATAATATGGCTCGCTTGCAGGTTTCGATACAACGGTGCGAAGACTTCTTGGTAAAGTTCCTGCAAATGGGCGCGCGTGGCTCTTAAGAGAGTGTCCTGAAAAGTTGCCACGTAGTCTGTGCCGAGGCGAAACTTGGACAGTTGGAACTGAAGCATTCGCAGCAAGGCAGTCACACGGGAGACCGAGCCAAGCTGTACGATTTCCAGATTCGACCTCGTCAGCAGCGCAGCAACAATGCGGTCACCTACGCGGAAATACTCGACGAGGAGCGCATCCGTGGGCAGAGCGGCGCGTATTTCGGCCAGCGTTAGTGCGGCAGGCGCGTGCAGCGCGGGATGAAGCGGTTCCTGGTATTGCAGTTCGCGCAACAATTGCTGCAGCTCGTTTTCGTATGTCCTTGCTTGAGCCTGGAGTTGTTCGATGCGCTCGGGAGAGATTTCTCCCCGCCCCAATTGCTCCAGTTCGATGCGGTGGTAATACCAATTCAGTTCCTGGCGCGTCTCGCGGAGACGCCGGGCGCGCCCGTCTTGGCCCAGCAATGAGGAGTTAGATTGAAAGGGATAAGCTCGCCCAAAGATCAGGTCTATCAGAGTCCGCGATTTGGCCTGTTCCATGCAAGCGAACGCTTCATCCGCCGATCCACCGCCGGAGAACCGGTGAGACAATTCCGAGGCGCGTCCTGCGTGGGTGCGAATCCCGTCGTGGGATCTGCTTCTTAAGGGTCGCGGCTCGGATTGTTTCCCTCCTTCCGCATTGCGGGCCAGATAAAGCCTCACCAGGTTCTCGTAAACCTCCAGCCTGTTCTTCATGAAGGTGATCTTGAGCTCTTCACCCCGAATGCCGCTTCGAAGAGCTTCCAGTAACCCGCGGGCCGCCTGGTACCACTCGTAGGCTCGTTGGCCGTCTCCTTCTACCTCATGGATTTGGCCCATCAGGAAATGTGCCTGGTAATCCAAGGCGGGCGATTCAAGTTTTGACAGTTGTTCGCGCGCGGCGTCGCAGTGCCGGCGCGCGCGCTTCAAATTATTGGTGCGGATCGACAGGCGCGCCAGCAGTAAGTGGCACAACACAGCTTTGCCCGGCAGCGCAGATGAGCGGAAGAACTCAAGCGCGGCGGCGGCCAGCCGCAGAGATTCCGGGTATCGACCCTCATCATAGAGCACCATTGCCCGGTAGAAATCGATGAGCGAGGGCCAGACATGGTTCTGGTCGTGGACAAACATCGCTCGTGCCTGTCTGAAAAGCTCCAAGGCGCGAGGCCCGTTTTTCTGCTGGCTTGCTGCGATGGCCAGATTGGTGAGAGCTTTCGCAGCCTCATAGCCCATGCCGAGACGCTGAAAGCGCCCGAATGCTTCCAGAGCCACCTCTGCCGCTTCGCCGGCTAAGTTCAGCTCCAGGTATATCTCCGATCCATCGAGGTGACATAATGCCGAGTGGTAGACATCCCCGCTTTTCTCTGCAGTTTCACCGATGGCTTGAAGCAATTCGATCGCCCGGCTGTATTCCCCGCGCAGGTAGTATAAATAAGCGATGTTGTAATCGGCCTGGATTGTCAAGAGCGGCATTTCGTGCTGTTCGCTGAGAGAGCGCGCCTGCTGATAGGTTTCCAAGGCCCGCTGAAAATCATTCAAGCTGATCAGGCAGACCGCCATATTGTGGAGAGCTACCGCGACGCCTTCGGTGTCCTTGTGAAGAAGAAGCTGTTTATAGGCGCGCTGGTAGCAAGCCAGCGCTTGGGCAGACTGGTCCTGGCGTTGAAAGACATTTCCGAGGTTATTCTCCAAACGGCCGAGGCGCCGCTCGTCACCCTCGGCTGCGAAGATCTTTCGCGCGCGCTTTGCCGCGGCGAACGCTCGGTTGTATTGACCCAACAAAGCGAGTGGCTGAATGGAGGCGTTCAATGTGCGCGCCGCTTCATTCGGCTGGACCAGCTCTTCAAAGAGAGCGAGGCTCTGCTGATGCAGTTCAACGGAAGATCGATTGTCGCCGACAAGGTATAGGGCGTTAGCCTTTGCTCGCAGGCTCCGCGCCAAGGTCTCCTTGTCACCCAGAGTTCGCGCGATCGCCACCGCGGCTTCAGCGAGTCCTAAAGCCCGGGCCGTGTCCACTCTCAAATGCTCTTGAACGGCCTCAGTTAATCTCTCTACGACCTCGACGCGCATCAGACTTCGGTGACGCCGCAGAAATCTGTGCCGGCTTACCTCACTCGAGAGCCTGCCGAACTGACCAAAAAGATGCTGGAGTTGAGCGCTTTGCTCAGTTTGACGTCTCACTGCAACCCTAAGGTCTGCCGCAAAGCTAGCATCGTCTGGTACAAATCCAGACGACCGTTTCCCAAGTCCGTCGAGATAAATTTTGCGTTGCCGAGCGCCTGGGCGGCTTGGGAAGGGCCAATATTGTTTCGCACGCCCACCAGGAGGGCGACGGCGCCGGACACAAAGGGAGTGCTGAACGAAGTCCCCCACGCAGCGGCATAGGTTCCAAATGGGTATGTGGTAACGATGCCTTCGCCTGGAGCTGCCACCCAAACGTCAGGACCATAGTTGGAAAACTGCGAACGTGTGTCGTCATTGGCGGTTGAAGCCACGCCAATGACGCCAGCATAGGCCGCTGGATAGACTATTATGTTCTGGCCGTTGTTTCCTACGGAAGCCACGCAGATGACATTGTTCTGGTTTGCGAAGTTGATCGCTTCCTGCACTTCCTGCGAAAACGTGGCGAAGCTGAAACTCATGTTGATGATTTTGGCATTGCTCTGCACGCTGAAGTAGATGGCGCGGAGAATATCAGAAAGGTAACCTGATCCGTCCGCCCGGAACGCTTTCATGGGCATGATCATGGCCCGGGGCGCCACCAGGTGGATTACGCCGGCAACCATGGTGCCGTGGCCAAAGCCGGCGTATTGCGGGCCGTCAACCAGGGCCGCAGTGGACTGGTCTACCAGCGCGGCGGTCGATTGGTTCACTTCGGCCGGTTGATCAGAGGGTGTCTCATCGACCAGCGCGGCGGTGGATTGATTCAGATCGGCTTTCTCGGAAGTCCTTCCTTGCTGATCCCGTGTAAAGTCGTAGCCATCGACTAGAACAGGGGTCAAGACCGGATGGTCGTAATCCACTCCTGTGTCAATCACCGCGACAATGCCCGCGCCGGTGACATTAAAGGTGCTCTGCGTCTCGCCAGTACGGATAATCAAATTAGCAATCTGGTTTACATATCCGCGTCGGACCGTTTGGCCGAAGTAGTTGACCGGCACCGAATCCAGTAAACTGCTTGGGACCTGGGTAGCGGTGGCTTGAAGAACTTTGGCCAGCACGTCCAATTCGGCATTGACCACTCCCACTTGGCCGCGAAGTGTATTCAAAAAGGTGTTTGGATCCACCAGGTCCGAAGTAGTAACGAGAAAAAGTCGACCAAGCGGGCCATCCAGACCTTTGGTCACGTTACAGCCGCTGATTGCGCAGACGCCTTGAATGGTTTGCAGGCTGTCGGTACGCACGATGAAGCGCCGGTCGGCCAGAGTTAATTCGACCGACAGTAAACAGAAAATAGAGAGAATTAGAAAAATGCGGTGTTTCACAGCGGTGTTTCGCACCATAACTCCTTCGTCGTCTCCTATCAACTGCTTATACTGTGAAAAAAACCGAGCCGCGCGCGTAGGCAAGCGGAAACTCGCCACTTGCAAACCTCAGCCTGTCTTTCATTCGCTCGATCGCGGGTCCCCCCCCCCCGCTGAGCGGGGTCGCGGCTCGGATTTTTTCACACCTTCTCAGGCGCGGTTCACTCAGCTTGCAGCTGATAACGGGAGCATAATTCTCAGAAGAAAAAGACGTAACTTTCCAAGAACCACAGCCTCAGTAATTGTTACCATCGCATGCGGAGCTGCACAATCGGAGGATCCTCCTGTTTATGACGGTCGGATGAACCATTCTTTATGGGAGGGAAATAGTCGGGTACGCCTACTCCGACGAGCACAAATGTGCCAATTGCGCGAATCACTGATTCAAAGCATTCAACCAAATTGGATGTTCTTGAGAGCTGATAGAACCGGCCCAGGTGCGAGCCAAACTCAATTCGAGGGAGGAATCGCTAAGCCATGTTCGTAGGCATAGATGATCAGTCCGAAACGGTCGCTTAGTCCGAGCTTATAGAAGATTGACGTGAAGTGATGTCGCACCGTCGCCTCGCTTATATGCAGGCGTTCGGCAATCTGCTTGTTCTTGAGACCTTCGCCTAGCAGTGTGATAACCTCCCGCTCGCGCACTGTTAGCGCGGCAACCTTCGCTCTGTCGGAGTTCATTCCCTTACCTTCACCTTCCAGCCTTACCCGAGAAAGGACTTTTGCCATCATCGAGCGATCCAACCAGACTTCACCGGAGCAAACCGTTTCGATCGCCTTGAAGAGCACCTCCGTCGGTTTATTCTTGGGTACTAATCCCATTGCCCCAAGGCGGAGCGCAGTCTCATAGGTTTCCGGGTTATCCATGTCCGACAATAACAGGACAGCTGCCTCCTTGGCAGCGGAGCGCAATTCAGGGATGAGCTGCAGGCCACTTTTGTCAGCCATCTCAAGATCGAGCAGGATAATGTCGGGTTGTTGGCGGGCCGCGATTGTGATGGCGTCGGCCCGAGTCGCCGCCTCACCTACTACCTCCAGGTGAGGCCGATCTTCGATGACCAGGCGCAAGCCTTCTCGAAAGGAGAGATGGTCTTCCACCAGCAGCAGTCTGATTGGTTTTGTAGGGGTCTTTGGCATAAAACTGATTTTCGGCGGGCAAGATCCATGCCAAAGAATTCCCTGTCGATGCTTTATTAAGGCTGGCGGCAACTTACAGAAAAATCAAGATCAAGAGTGTTAAATTATTGGCACAGTTTCGTCAAATTTATGACGCTTCATCGGTGCAAGTTTCTGACATCGAATCAGAAAACTGCGCGCTGATTATCCGCAAGGAAAGATTTCTGCCTAAGGTAGGTGTGTGATCGAAAGGTAAAAGCTCTAGATTCTGCTGCTCAGCCCTGCACGTCTATCCCTGTGTCCTTCGGGAATGGAGTGAGGGAGCGCGGCGAAACCGTTACGGTAGGCGTAAAGCGCCAATTCAAAACGATCGGCGACGCCAAGCTTATCGAAAATCGAGGTCAGGTGGTGACGAACCGTTGCTTCGCTGATGCATAGATGCTCGGCGACTTGCCGATTTCTAAGCCCAAGGCAGATAAGGTCGACGACTTCGCGCTCACGTTCAGTCAGGGTAGCCATCTTGGCCGCTTCAGAGCCAGCTTTGTCAGTTTCACTATTCTGCCAGATTTCGCGCAGCACGCTGGCCACTACAGAACGCCCAAACCAGACTTCGCCCGCGTGCACTTTCTCAATCGCTTTAATAAGTACTTCGGGTGGATTCTGCTTAAAAATTATTCCCATGGCCCCTAATCGAATAGCACGCCGCTGCGTGTCGGGGTTGTATAGGTCCGACACAATGAGCACAGGGACTTCTTTGGCCGCCAGGGACAGATCCGGAAGGAAATCAAGGGTCATGTCTCCGTTCGAACCAAGGTCGAACAGAACTACATCAGGTTGTTGGCGGGCTGAGCCCAAAGCCTCCAAAGCACCAGAACGATTGGAGGCTTCGCCGATGACTGTCAAGCCTGAGTGGCTTTCGATCAGCATGCGCAAGCCCGTGCGGACCAGCGCGCGATCTGTGACAAGCAGAATTCGAATGGGCTTATTGGACTGCTCTACACTTTTCAGTTTGCTATTCACTCGCATCTTTGGAGACGCAATTTTGACGACACACCACCGAGAGGAGGCCCAAGCCAAACCTAGCCCAGCAAGAAGCGACCCCCTCTTTTGAACTTAATATACCTTACATCTCTGCTTAGGCAAAATGAATTCCCATCCGAATGGCCTTAAAGCTCACAGTCGGTCTCAACTCGCCATGGCCTGGAATAGAGTTTCGTATCGATCCGCCACAATATCCCAGGAACAGCTTGATTCGATCCGCTGCTGCGCTTTTGAGCGAATCGACTGGAACTCATCAGCTCGATGGACAGCATCGCGGATTTTCTGCGCCAGATCCGTGACGCTGTTAAATCGGTAGTACAGCCCGCCTTCACCCACGGTCTGCCGATGGGCGGCTGTATCGTTCGCGATTACCAGGCTGCCCGCGCCCATCGCCTGCAATAACGCCGGATGGGTACCGCCGGTTTCAGTCGATTGAATGAACGCAGCCGTATGACACATCAGCTCTTCCAGCTGCCTGCCATAAACGGTCCCCGCTAGAATCACTCTAGAGCCTGCCATCGGTCCGACCGTCGCCACCTGCTCGCGAATGTATCCCATGTACTTCGCATCCTGCTGTGCATCTCCAATCAAAAGCAGCGGCACATCGACGAGAGACTTACGATATGCGGCGATAACTGTGTGCGCATGATTCTGCGGCAGCAGAGTTCCCACGTAGAGGACGTATTGGCGCGATTGCAGGCTCCATGTCCCAAGCGCGGTGCTAGGTGGAAGCGAAACGCGCCTCGAACCGTAAGGAATGATGTCGCTTTGCACGCCGTAACTTCGGCGAAAGTAGTCAGCCATAGCTTCCGAATCGGTGATCAATTTGTTTGCAAAGCGCGAGGCAAAGCGATTCGCCATTTTGCGAGAAAACTGTTGCAGCGAATTGCCCGAAGCAGACTCGGGATCGACTCCATCGACGCTAACTGCCACTTTTTGCCAGGCGAGACGCGGAAGCCAGGCTAACGCCGCATTTGATCCCCTGCAGATCAGTACCGCATCGTAGCGGCAGAAGAGGGCATGCAGCATGGAAAGCACCCCGTAGGCCAGTGCCTTCGGCAAGGGCCTTGCCGGCTCGGGCATCACCACTCGTCTGACACCACGATAACGACGATCACTTTCTGGGCAATGGCGGCTGTGACAGTAGACAGTAACCTCGTGGCCGCGCTGCGTCAGTCTTACTGACAGTTCTTCGGCAAAGTTCTCGAAACCTCCGTATCGGGCGGGAATGCCACGCGTCCCCATTACGGCGATCTTCATAGGCACCTCCTTAAAACTGGTGTAAAACAGCCGAATTGTTTATCTGGAAGTGTCCAGTTTGCCACTGAGCCGCGAATGTCTCTGTAGCACAGATCACGTTCCCGGGCAGCAAGCCGCTATTGCCTGTCGTATTTGACCGTCAGAAATATGACGATGCTAAATCCTCTTTGATTTCAGATAATTCCGGCCGATTTTCAATGTAACGATGAACTTTCAAAGCAATCCGGTGAGGATCGCCTTCAAAGGCAAGGCTTCCGGAGACAAAATCAAATTCACCCGCCCCCATGACCACGTCGAGAATAGCTCAAGCTGTGCGTCGTGCGAAAAAGTCCTAGAGCCGGCCTCTGGCCTGGGACCGCGAAGCGGTGCATTTCGCGTGAAATTAATCCGGGCCAGATTCACGTTCAAACATTCGCCTGAACAAACACAATCCTACGGGCGGCGTCGCGGGCGGGCTGCGGGAATTTGGCCGGAGGGATAAACAATTCCCACTTTATTGACCCCGCTGCAAGCGATGTACACGTTGCCTTCAAGTGTCGAAACCATGTTGCGGATGACCCCGCCACCGGAAGGAACCGCCCAGGTTTTGAATGTTGCCGTCTCCGGATCGAATCGCACCAGCGTGTTGGGCTGCACGCCGGACTCGCTATACCAGATTTTTCCGTCGGGAGTAGACGTGATCCCATAAGGTTGGGCGTTGCGACCCGCCGGCGACGACCACTCCTGAACCTCACCAGTGCGGGAATCTAGACGGCCCAGATAACCGCGCGCATTATCGGTGTAGTAGAGCATGTCAGCCTGCGTCACAGCAATGCGGCGCGGTCTCGCGCCGGCGGGAAGCATATATTCGGTGACCTGCAGCGTGCCGGGATTGATGCGGCCGATTTTGTTGGTGCCGAACTCGCAGAAGAAAGGGAAGCCAGCCGAGTCCACCACGATTCCGTAAGGGAGAGAACGAGGCGTGGGCGACTGCCTCAAGGTTACGCTGCCCGCCTGTGGGTCTAGCCTTCCTACAAAGTTACCGGTCTGCACGGTAAACCAGAGGATCCCTTTCTGGTCGAAGATTGGTGTGTGTGGATCACTCGCCTGGGCGTCGGGCATTGGATATTCCGTGATTTCTCCTGTCTGTGGATCGAGCTTTCCGATGTAACCTCTGGAGTTCGCGGTAAACCAGATTTTGCCTTCGCTGTCGGCAACCAGGCCGTGAGGCCCGGAGTTTGGTGTCCGGAGCGGGAACTCGCGGATTTGACCAGTAATAGGATCGAGCCGTCCCAAAAGGTTGCCTGCCTGCCCGGTGTACCAGAGAGCCCGATCCGGCGCTACGGCAGGATCATGGGGAAAAGCATTAGGCGTAGCGACACTCCACTCCCGGATGACTATGTCATTGTCTCCACCCGGCAAGAAGCTGAATCCTGCAATGACGATGCTCAGAGCCAATAAGTAGAAACGGGACATGTTGATGCTCGTCATCATTTGAAAGTTAAATGTCGAACTCTAAGGTCGAAAGTCCAAAGTCCAAAGTCGAAAGTCCAAAGTCCAAGGGTGCAACGTCGAAAGTCCAAAGTCGAAAGTCCGAAGTCTAAGAGTGCAAGGTCCGAGGGCTGAAGTCAAGGCACCGGTCGCATCTGGGACTTTGGACTTTCGACCTTGGACTTTCGACTTTGGATTCTCGACTTTGGGCGTTCGACCTAAGTCATTTTGGCTTCATTCACAATCGACCGAATCAAACCGGCATCGGTTATTTTATGTGAGTATTCCTGAGGGCGCAGCTCTCCACCCATGAAACAACGCTCATTACGAAATCGCATTCGGCTTTCAATCGTACCTTGGCCGATAACGTGAAGCTCTCGTGCTCCCGTCAGGCTCAGAACCTTCCTGATGTATCGTCCGATATCACCGCCCGGCATCACCACGATGCGGTCTGCTGCGCGCGCGACCAATTCCGAGACCAGTTCGATTCCTTCCAGAAGCGTGTTTTGCTGGCCTGTCGTCAACATTCTGTCTACTCCTAGCTCTACTAAATCCTCCAGCGCTGAGTACGGATCGCGCGCCATGTCAAAAGCCCGATGAAAAGTGACCTTCAACGGGCGCGCCGCCGCAACTAATGCAGCGTTGCGTTGCCTGTCGACTGCACCGTCCTCCAGCAGAATGCCGAACACGACGGTATCAGCCCGGGAAGACTTGGCAAATTCGATGTCGCGCTTCATCACCTCGAACTCGGCATCGGAGTAGCAAAAATCCCCGCCTCGAGGTCTGATCATGACAGCCAGTTCAATCGTCAAATTCCGCCGCGCAAGTTCAATCGTTCCCGGACTGGGGGTCGTTCCACCCTCCAGAAGATTGGCGCACAATTCCACGCGATCGGCGCCACCTTTCTGGGCGGCTATCGCGCCTTCGAGCGATTCGACACAGACTTCAATACGCGGATGCATAGTCATACTTCAAGCTTCAGCCCTGTTCTCTGCAATGCCAACCGTTAAATTCTGTATCCACTTAACCGAAGTGTTATACGGCTTCGTGAGTTAACATGCAATCAAGGCTTGGTATTCTGCCTTGATTTCATTTCGCCCGACACATGATGCGCCGGATCCACTTGATTGAGATTGAGGACCAGCCTTGGTGCCCCAGCTCCATTCGGGACGCTCTCACTGATTTCCTGCAGTTCGCTCTGAATCTGGGAAATTACTATGCATGCATTGTTCCGCGTCTCCGGCGGGCGCTGGAGCGGACCGGAAGCCACCGGGTTGTTGACCTCTGTTCGGGCGCTGGAGGACCATGGCCTCGGCTCATTGAACTGTTTGATAAAAATGAGAAATACCCCGTCCAAGTATGCCTTACGGATAAGTATCCGAACACAGCCGCTTTCCGGCGAGCTCGATTGGCGTCAGACAACAGAATAGGCTTTTGTCCCGTTTCGATCGACGCCACGCAGATGCCGTCCGATCTGAGCGGATTTCGAACGCTCTTCACCTCATTTCACCATTTCCCGCCCAATGCTGCCTGCGCCATTCTCCGAGATGCAGTCATTAATGATCAGGGGATCGGCGTGTTCGAAATAGCGCGGCGGGATCTTCTGGCTTTACTCGTCCTCTGCCTGTTCGTGCCGTTGGTCGTTTTTGCATTTACACCGTTCATACGGCCGTTTCGGTGGTCACGTCTGGCATGGACATATTTGATTCCCATTGTTCCCTTCGCCGTGCTTTTCGATGGAATCGTCTCGTGTTTCCGCGCCTATTCGCTGTCAGAGTTGCGCCAGCTTACCAGCGGCCTCTCCCAGTGCGGATACAACTGGGACGTTGGAGAAGAAAAGTACTGGGGAGGATTTTCTCCAGTGCCGGTGACGTATCTAATCGGCTATCCGGCAGTGAAACTATGAATCGCCAAAACAAAAGACTGCAATCCTGCTGGGCCGATGTCCAGCCGATGAAGGGGTAAAATCATTTTCGTCGCCTGGTGGCCGCTTTCTGGCCCGCCACGATTTTGACGATATTATCGGTATTTTTGGCGCTGCTGTAATGACCTCGCTGCCATCGCGCGGCACTCTGGCCGCCGGAAACCGTAGAAATCCTAGTCAATTTAGATCCCCATGCCGAGTAGCCTGACCCTTTTCTTATCGTCTGATGAGAAAAAGAAGAGGGGACTCCTCGAATCCAACTGGCATGGTAGTTGCATATTCTTTATATCGTGTCACGATATTTTAAGATTCATCGAAACAGCTTCATTTAATTGAAAGGAGTAAAAGGCATGAACAATCAAAGAGGTTTTTCCTTGATCGAGTTGCTCATCGTCGTGGCGATCATCGGCATTATTGCCGCCATCGCGGTCCCCAATCTGTTGCAGTCGAAAGCGGCGGCCAACGAAGCCAGCGCCATCGCTTCCTGCCGCAACCTGTGCACGGCGGAAATCACCTATTACACGACCAAAGGCAGCGGCAAGTACGGCGCCCTGGCCGATCTGCAGAACCAGAGCTTGATCGATAACGTGCTCGGTTCCGGGCAGAAGGACGGCTACAATTTCGCAGTTGCAGGCGCAGGTGCCACCGACGATTTCCAGGTTACTGCCACGCCGGTGACGGTAGGCAAGACCGGAAACCGTGGATTTTTCACCGATGCTACGGCCGTTATACGCTACACGCTGGATGGATCGGCTCCGACCGCCGCCAGCCCCGCTCTAGGCAAATAAAACTCCACTGGCAGCCAATCTGGAAGGCCCCGGCTCGGAAGCTGCAAAAAAATTCGAGCCGCGGCCGTGTCTGAGTCCAAGGTCCAAGGTCGATAGTCCAAAGTCCTCGACTTGAGTCGCTCCCTGACTTCAGACCTCTGACTTGCTCTTTCGACTTTGGACTTGAATCCTTCGACCATGGACTTCGAGTCCATCCGCATTAATTCAGGGTCGTGGCCTCGGTCATTCCTCATTTTTGTGAACTTTCACGTTGGGCCTTTCGTCCTAGGAGCTTAAGGGCGAGAACACGCCGGGGCCGTTGGTGACAGGGCAAATGAACAGCAGATGTGGATCGGCCGGCAAAATGACCGCAACTTGCCTGATTACGTATCTGACCGCTGTTGCCGTCCTGGCCTGTCTGCCAGGCGCCGCAGTGGCGCAAACTTCTACATTGAAGATCCCACGAGTCTCCCGGCCGCCAAAGCTGGAGGATTTTCTCAACGGAACACCGCCGGAAGCAGCCAAGATCACCGACTTTCGCCAGCGCGAGCCGGCCGACGGCAAACCAGTCAGCCGGGAGACCACAGCGTATCTTTCCTATGACGACAAGAATTTCTACGCCGTCTTTGTTTGCAAGGAAGAACCTGGCAAAGTGCGGGCCCGTTTGGCCAAGCGGGAAGACATTTTTTTCGATGATGTTGTGGGTGTCATCCTGGACACTTTCCACGATCGCCGCCGCGCTTACATGTTTTTCTGTAATCCACTCGGCGTCCAGGCCGACGGAATTACTACCGAAGGCCAAAACGATGACTTTAGCTTCGACACACTCTGGTACTCAGAAGGCCGTCTGACTACAGATGGCTACATTGTCTGGATGGCAATCCCCTTCAAGAGCCTTCGCTTCCCAAAGGCTCCCACGCAAACCTGGGGGATCGCCGTCGGCCGATTTATTCTGCGCAATCTGGAGAATTCATTTTGGCCTTACATTACCCGGAGCAAACAGGCCTTTGTTCCGCAGATGGCAACTCTGCAAGGGGTGGAGCAGATTTCGCCGGGAAGAAATTTTCAATTGATCCCATACGGCGTTTTCACCGGTGCCCACTTTCTCGACCAGCAGGAGCCGGCATTCCGCACTCAAAAGGAGGCCCGAGCCGGTTTGGACGCCAAGATGATCTTGCACGACGCGCTGTCCCTTGACGTGGCGCTCAATCCCGATTTTAGCCAGGTGGAATCCGACGAGCCACAGGTAACGGTCAACCAGCGCTTCGAAGTATTCTTCCCGGAGAAGCGGCCTTTTTTCATCGAAAATGCTGGTTTCTTCCAGACCCCTGAGCAATTGTTTTTCTCCCGGCGCATTGCCAATCCGCAATTTGGCGCGCGATTGACGGGTAAACTCGGCCCTTGGGCGCTCGGCGGGCTGGTAATCGATGACCGCGCCCAAGGCAAGCAGGTTGCGGAAGGTGACCCATTGCACGGCCAGCGAGCCGGAATCGGCGTATTGCGCGTGCAGCGAGAGTTAGGAGAGCAATCAATCGTAGCGCTGCTTGTGACAAGCCGCGACTTTGCCTCCAGTTACAATCGAGTTTTCTCTCTGGATACACGCCTGAAGCTGAATGCCAACTGGAACTTCAGCGGCCAAGTCATGGACAGCGAGACGCGGGAGTTAGATGGGACGAAACTTTCGGGTCCCGCATATCTGGCGCGGATCTCGCACGATGGGAAGCATTTCAATTACTCGACAATGTACACTGATCGGAGTCCATCATTTCGTTCCCAGCTCGGGTTTATCCCGCGGTCGGACATCCGTCAGTTCCAAAACTTCGGCGGATATCAATGGCGGCCCGAGAAAAGCCGGGTCCTGTCCTTTGGCCCTTATGTCAATACACTGGTCAACTGGGACCGCCGCGGTCGCCTGCAGGACTGGCTAGTGGTTTCCGGGATAAGCGCTAATTTTAAAGGGGCGTCGGCGCTTGAAGCCTTTCGTTCGGAATCCTTCGAACTCTTTCACGACCATGGCTTCCGCAAGAACAGCACAGGCTTCTTTTTCATCACAGAGTCGACGAAATGGGTGGGGTTCAATGTATCCTTCGAAAAAGGGACAAGCATCAATTACTTTCCGGCTGCCGGGCTGGATCCATTTTCAGCGAATTCCCAGGACACCAGACTCACGTTGAGAATACATCCGTCGGCGCGAGCCGGCCTGGAGCAGACCTATATTTTCAGCCGGCTGGCCGCCGGAGCGAAAATTCCCGCGCTCATCCCAACTTCGGCGAGCATTTTCAATAATCACATCTTGCGGACCAAGCTGAATTACCAATTCACTCGAGAACTGTCTCTGCGAGCCATCGTTGACTACAATGCCGTTCTACCCAACGGGACGCTCGTCAATCTGGAGCGCCAGAAGCGCTTTACTGGCGACTTGCTGGCTACTTATCTCTTGAATCCCGGGACGGCTCTTTACGTGGGATACACAGACGGCTACGAGAACCTGGCCCTCGATCCGGCCGCGCCGTCGTCATTGCGCCGCATCAATTCGCCTTTTACTTCCACAGGACGGCAGTTCTTTGTGAAGCTGAGCTACCTGTTTCGCTTCTAGCCCGGCCGCTTCATCAGGAACTGAAGGGAACGTAACAGTGCCGCAAAGCAGCGCCTATTGGAGAGACGCCTCGATCGATGGGGCGTCTCCTGGAGTTTCTACATTTTCGGAGGAGAGACGGCCTGAGGGCCGTCTCCTAGAGTTTCTACATTTTCTCATGCTGCAGTGCGCTGCAAACCAGCGCGTCCGCGAAGCGGCGCTATTGGAGAGACGCCCCGTGGGGCGTCTCCTGCACGATGAAAGATTGTGCGGGAGACGGCCCTCAGGCCGTCTCTCCAAAATGTCCAAACTCTAGGCTCCGTTTCGCGGACAGGAGCGCGCCGGAGGAGCGCGCTGGCGTTTCTACATTCTCTAAGATCGCGTAGCGGGCTAGCGCTCGGGACGGACCCTGCGACGGCCGATCATGCTACTGAAACCGGCCCGGCCCGTTTTTGGGGGCGGGCGGCAGAATAAAGCCCAGGGCGGAGCTTGCGTAGCCCTGGGACAGCCGATCATCTCCACGCAAACCAGCCCGGCCCAGCTTTTTGGGGCGGGCGACAGAATTTTTTCGCAAGTTGAAGCCAATGCGCAAGGGCGAGGATTAGAGCTACCGGCATTCTGTCGCCCGCCCCAAAAAACGGGCCGGGCTCATGGAGTGGAAAAATGGTCGGCAGTCCCAGGGCTCCGCAAGTTCCGCCCTGGGCTTTACTCTTCCGCCCAGCCAAAAAGCGGCCGGGCTGGTCCGCTTTCAAGGACCGAGAAAATGTAGAAACTCCAGGGTCCGCTTCGCGGACACAGGCCACGGCCTTCCGGGCCGGCCATCCAGCACAATCGAAAATTTATCGAAATTTTAGTTCACGGGAAAATTCCGGGGTTCAGTGAGATAATTGACAATACGGAAAAGGTAATTACGAGCGTAAGGGAGAGTCTATGTTGATTAAGAAGTCCGCTGATATTCCATCTTCGGAGATCACGCCCCGGAACGTGTACCTTAATCGCCGAAAATTTCTGGCAGCCGCCTCGGCGGCGAGCGCCGCGCTGTTCGCCTCTCGGGGCCTGGTTGACATGATTTCTCCGTCGAAAACTGCGCTGGCCGGAACTAAGTTGCAGGGGGTGAGCAAGGGACCATTTGGTACCGACGAAAAGCAGACACCTTACAAAGACGTGACCCACTACAACAATTTTTATGAATTCGGCACCGACAAGGAAGATCCTGCGGAGAAATCCAAGAATTTCAAAACTTCGCCCTGGGCAGTCTCCGTTGAAGGAGCGGTCAACAAACCAAAGACCTACGACTTAGACGCCATCATGAAGCTGGCCCCTCTGGAGGAGCGAATTTACCGGCATCGTTGCGTAGAAGCTTGGTCCATCGTGGTTCCCTGGATCGGTTTTCCCTTGAATGCCCTGATCAAGCAGGTTGAGCCGACGTCAAAGGCAAAATTTGTGGCCTTCCAAACTTTCTACGACTCCAAGCAAATGCCGGTTGCTCGCTATGCGGGCATTCCGTTCCCATATGTCGAGGGGCTGCGAATGGATGAAGCCATGCATCCCCTGGCGATTCTGTGCGTGGGTATGTATGGCGAAACACTACCGAACCAGAACGGCGCTCCTGTTCGGCTGGTGGTTCCATGGAAGTATGGTTTCAAGAGCATCAAATCCATCGTGAAAATACGATTTGTCGAGAAGCAACCGCCCACCACCTGGAACCTGGCGGCGTCTAACGAATACGGCTTCTACTCCAACGTTAACCCCTCGGTCGACCATCCCCGCTGGAGTCAGGCGACCGAGCGCCGGTTGGGTGAATTCTTCAAACGTAAGACGCTTATGTTCAACGGCTACGGAGATCAAGTAGCGCAGCTCTATGCGGGCATGGACCTCCGCAAATATTATTAGAAAGACTGCTCTTTTATGAAATCGATCCTCTCGAGCAAGTGGACCAAGCTGCTGGTGTTCCTGTCTTGCCTGGCGCCTTTGGCAAGCCTTGCCTGGCGAGGAATTCGTCAGGATCTGGGCGCCAATCCCATCGAATACATCACCCACGCCACGGGAGACTGGACGCTTCGATTTCTGGTGATCACGCTTAGCGTCACGCCTCTTCGAAAGCTATTGAGTCTGCCCCCGCTCATTCGTTTCCGCCGGATGTTGGGGCTGTTTGCCTTTTTCTACGGCTGCCTGCACTTCACCACTTACATCTGGCTGGATAAGTTTTTCGACGTTTCTGAAATGATTAAGGACGTGATCAAGCGTCCGTTCATCACCGCGGGTTTTGTCGGATTTGCGTTTATGATCCCTCTGGCCATTACCTCCACGGCCGGATGGATTCGCCGTCTGGGTGGCAAGTTCTGGCAGCGTCTCCATCGACTGATTTATGCCTCTGCTGCCGCGGGAGTGATCCATTATTACTGGCTGGTCAAATCTGACATCCGCAAGCCGGTGATGTATGGAGCGATTGTGGTGTTGTTGCTGGGATATCGAGTTGGAGTCCGGTTTTTTGGAAAAGGACGCCCAATGGCTGGCCGCGATTCTTCGCGAGAAAAACTCATGACC
>DASXTB010000108.1:0-3180 GCA_036505615.1 Acidobacteriota bacterium | reverse complement strand
ACGGACGGCCGAGGGAAAAGGTTCGAAAGTGGACGTTTTGGCTCCTGGCCGTTGTAGTGGCTTCGCAATTTTACTTTGTTCAAGAACTGCTTACGGCATTCGCGTTTTTTGCGATCGCATTCGCCGCTCTGGCATTTGTAGCTCTGAGCTTCTACGTCCTGCAGAAGAGCTGGGGATGCGTAGTGGTGCGCATCTTCGATAGCGAGCGATGGATGGCGCGCGGCACGCCGGCCGCAATTTGGCTGGCCGGTCAAGACGGAGCCCTGGCCAAGTCGGCGCAGGACTTCAAAACGGAAAACAGGAACTCGAAAGATTGGCGCGGCAAGGGAAGTTTAAATTGGGCGGACAGAGAAAATTGCGCGGAAAGAATTTGGGGACATTAGGCAGCGAGTCTGGAAAGAAAGCGGGTACTGAGATGTCGACGACACAGGCAGTGCTGGATACAGACGAGCTTTGCATCAATACGATGCGAACGCTGGCCATCGATGCGATCCAGCAGGCGAATTCCGGCCACCCGGGCACGCCCATGGGTATGTCACCCACGGTGTATTGCCTGTGGCAGAGACTGCTGCGATTTGATCCCGAAGATCCAATCTGGATGAATCGTGACCGCTTCGTACTGTCAGCCGGACACGCGTCGACACTCTTGTACACCATCTTGCATCTCGCCAAAGTCAAAGCCGTTGATCCGGAGTATGAAATTCTGGGCAGACCATCAGTCACGCTGGAGGACATCAAGTCCTTTCGGCAATTCGGGAGCCGCTGTGCAGGACACCCGGAGTATCGGTGGACTTCAGGCGTCGAGACAACCACTGGTCCGCTCGGACAGGGCGTAGCCACAAGCGTGGGGATGGCCATCGCCGGAAAATGGCTGGCGGCGCGGTACAACCGTCCTGGTTTTCAGCTGTTCGACTATCGAATTTTCGCGCTCTGCGGCGACGGTTGCATGATGGAAGGCATCTCGGCAGAGGCCGCCTCTCTCGCGGGACACCTCAAGCTCGACAACCTGTGCTGGATTTACGACAACAACCACATCACCATCGAAGGCAAGACGGATATCGCGTTCACCGAGGATGTCGCTGGGAGGTTCCTTGCCTACGGATGGAACATAGTTCGCGTCGGTGATGCCAACGATCTCGATCGAATCGAGAACGCCCTTCGGATTGCCGTGGGGACGACGGGCCGACCGTCGATCGCAATTATCGATAGTCATATCGGCTATGGCTCGCCGCATCGTCAGGACACGAGCGCGGCGCACGGCGAGCCGCTGGGCGAGGAAGAGATAAAACTTGTGAAGCAGGCGTACGGTTGGCCCGCTGACGCCAAGTTTGTCGTTCCGCCCGCGGTGTATGAGCATCTCGAGGCCGGGCTTGGCCGCAGGGGCCGCGAAGCACGCGAGCAGTGGGAACAACTATTCGCGGAGTACCGGACGAAATTCCCTGAACTCGCGGCGGAGCTCGATCAGATTCAAAGACGAGAGCTTCCGGGGAACTGGTCGAAAGATATCCCTGTTTTTCCGGCAGATAGCAAGGGCGTCTCTGGGCGTGACGCATCTGCCAAAGTCCTCAACGCCATAGCACCGAATCTTCCGTGGATGATCGGAGGGTCGGCCGACCTTACTCCTTCTACAAAAACGCGCTTGACGTTCCTCGGGGCCGGCGATTTTCAGGCGAACAGCCCTGCAGGCCGCAATCTGCACTTCGGGATTCGAGAACATGCAATGGGCGCGATTCTCAACGGGCTCGCACTCTCCAAGCTACGCCCCTTTGGATCGGGGTTCCTGATTTTCAGTGATTATGGACGAGGTGCGATACGCCTAAGCGCTTTGATGGAAATTCCGGTGACGCACATATTCACGCACGATTCCATTGGCGTCGGCGAAGACGGCCCCACCCACCAGCCCATCGAGCACCTGATTTCCCTGCGCGCGATTCCCAACCTTGTAGTGATGCGTCCTTGCGATGGGAACGAGGTCGCGGAGGCGTGGAAAGTAATCCTGGCGATGCCACGGCAGCCGGTTGCGCTCATCCTCACGCGGCAAGCTCTGCCCACATTTGACCGGAAGCGCTTTGCGGCAGCTAGCGGACTGGCGAAGGGAGCTTATGTTCTGGCCGATTCCGAGGGCGCCGAGCCCGACGTCCTGCTATTGGGCACGGGCAGCGAAGTTTCGCTCTGCGTGGAAGCTTACGAAGAGCTCACACGGCAAGGAATCCGCGCTCGCGTTGTCAGCATGCCGTCATGGGAGTTGTTTGAAAGGCAGCCCGAAGAATACCGGCGATCGGTGTTGCCTCCAGCTGTCAGGGCGCGCGTCGCTGTGGAGCAGGCATCCACGCTCGGATGGTGCCGCTACGTAGGCATGGACGGAGCCATCCTCGGCATGAAGACATTCGGCGCATCTGCCCCGCTGAAAGTGCTCCAGAAGGAATTTGGATTTACCACCAACCACGTCGTCGAAGCTGCGAAAGCGCAGCTCGCGCAGGTGAAATAAATATGCAAATCGCCGTCGCTTCCGACCACGCGGGATTTTGGCTGAAAGGCAAGGTCTTAGAGTACCTCGCCGGTTTGGGCCACAACGTGGAAGATCTGGGCACGAGCGACACATCTCCGGTCGACTATCCGGACTTTGCTGCGCAGGTTGCTGTTGCGATCCACAGCCAGCGGGCAGAGCGGGCCGTGTTGCTTTGCGGAAGCGGTGTCGGTGCATCCGTGGCCGCGAACAAGTTTCCGGGTATCCGCGCCGGCCTGTGTCATGACACGTACTCGGCGCACCAAGGTGTCGAGCACGATCACATGAATGTGCTGGTTCTCGGAGCTCGCGTCATAGGCGAAGAGCTGGCACATGAATTGGTGCACGCGTTTGTGAGCGCTAAGGAGTCGCAGGAAGTACGGCATCTTCGACGGCTCGCGAAGATTGACGCCATTGAGGCGAAATGCGGTCAGGCGGCTGTGGGCACCCTGTCCAAGGCCTCAGGTCGTGGAGATTGACATTTACAGAAAGGTAGCACGCAAAATGACAACGCCAGCTTTAAGCATTTCAACGGAAACAAATCCTCTGAGGAGCCTCGCCGGTTTCGGTCAATCCGTCTGGCTCGATTACATTCGGCGGAGCTTGATTACCAGCGGAGAATTGAAACGACTGGTCGTGGAGGATGGCCTGCGAGGAGTCACTTCCAATCCGGC
>DASXTB010000107.1:0-11894 GCA_036505615.1 Acidobacteriota bacterium | reverse complement strand
GGAAAGCGATATCTTTATCCAATGACATTGTTCAGCTTCTTTCCATGTCGTGGGATAGATATCGGTGAAATCCTTCGAAGACGGATCAAATTGCTCGATGTTGATGGAGTGTTCGCCTAGAACATCCATCAGCCGTCTCAGGAGCAATTTCAGATTCTGTCGTCGTGCCTCTTCCGAGAGTGTCATTGAACGAATTTTACAGAACGTGAGAAGCAAACTAAAACCTAATTTGATTTTTTCTTGCTTGTCTAATGAACTCCGGAATCCTGGAATGCCGGGAGCATCGTGGGTGACATCGCTTAGCTCATCTACAATCCTGTAGAGGTCCCATTCTTCAAAGAAGCGGATGATTTTGTCGTCCTCTCGCCGGAAGGCCGGATGCTGCCTGAGTTGATCCACTCAAATCTAAGCCACCGAGGGGTGGCTTTCGCCTGCCTGACAAAGTCAATCCGGCCTTAGTTTGAGGCCGGTAATGACTATAGTCGTTGCGGGCCACAGACCGCCCCATCATTGACCCTGCCGAACAAAACGAAGAAGAGACGCTTCAACCTAGACTCCCCGACCGCCGCCCTCAGCCCCTGCAGTCTCGAAAAGCTGCAAGAATGGGTTGACTTTGAGCTGTCACGCCTGAGAGGAGATTCCATCCGCAAGACTGCGGATCTCGTGTGCAAAGACCTCGACGAGTTCGTGAAGTGGCCGGAAAAGGCCGCGCTGCTTCTTCCCGGCTGCACCAGAGAGAAGCGGTATCACGTCTATCCCGACCAGCTGAAAGTCGGCTTCAAAGAGCGCAAGATCTGCTGCGACACCCGCGCGAACGGCCCCGCCATCGCCGCGTACCTATGGGCGGGCGGCGAGCGTCCGGAGCGCTTCGGAAGCTTCAACAAGTGGAGCGTGCACCACGTCTACAGCGGCAAGTTTCCTTACCCCTGCGAAGAGAAGACGCTCCACGCTCCGAAAGACGGCAACCACTTCACCCAGAGCGCAGGCCTGGTCGCCGTCCACCCGGTAGCGGACGCCATGGCCGACGAGTTCCCGTTCTTCTCCTGGCTGCTTCGAGCGAAGGCGTTCGTGAAGTTCGGTTACGACCCTGATGCCGTCTTGACAGACTGCGGACACGACCAATACGGGTTCGCTGTGGGGTTTTCCACAGAAGTCGTCCATCAGTCGTAGCAGGTGGTCTACTTGGCATCTAACGCCCCTTCACAAAATTGTATTTACTTTCTATCAACCTAAAGCAGTATAATGCGCGCCCTAAAGGTTTGACCTTGAGAATGGAGGTTAGGAGAATGAGATTACTGGCCGTGTGCTTCTGCCTTTTTCTCGCAGCGCTGCCGCTGCAGGCGCAGTGGCTGCCTGAAAAAAAGTTCCTCTCGCGCGACGGGGTGGTGGCGACGATCGAGAGTTTCTGGGTCATGGACTGCAAAGTGAAGGACAAGAAAATTCTGTGGGGCAGCGTGTTGATCGAGAACTCCACCGACGCGTCGTTCGCGATCAAAGAGGTTTCTCTTTCAGACGGCAAGTCCGTCGCGCCTGCCATGACGCAGGAGGAGATCAAGAAGGCGTTGGGAGGTGGGGGCCTTGTTGAAAAATTATTATCGCTCACAGACCTCGTCAAGTCGTCGATGGCCGCTTCCAACATAAAAGGTCAGGAGGTCCCGCCCAAGCAGAAGGGCTACTTCACAGCTTCGTTCTTGATTCCGAAGAAAAGTCCGCCGTCTGAGTTCACTCTGACGATCGGCGACATCGGGTCGGTGGTCTTGAAAAAATGAGCAGCGGCTTAACGTGAAGGTGGCCGCCCGCAAGCTCCGAGTGCGCGTTGGAATAGGGGGTATGGAAGTGGTGCATCCTAAAGCCAGAGAACTCGCCGAAGTTGAGCCATTTCTTCGCTCTAACGCAGCATGGATCGTCAGCCAACTCGACCGTGTGGACCGATTACGGTCTGTGCGTAAGCCGCGCCCGAGCAATGCCCGCGAGATTCTCTACCGTGGTTACCTTAACACCCGTTCGGATAGAGAAGGCGGCCCATCGAGGACGTGCCAACAGAGTAGCCTGCCAGCAGGGTTGTCTTGTCATAACCAGAGGACTGGAGGAGTGGACGCCTCCGGGCAAGAGCCTGGAAAACTGGTTGCGGCGGCAGGCGAGAGAAGAGATCAAGCGACATCTCGCCAGCATCACACGCCGACTGCAACGGTTTCCCCGAAAGGTCTATGTCATGGGCCAACGTACCAAGTGGGGGAACTGCTCCTCTCTGCGGAATTTGTCCTTTAACTGGCGGCTCATAATGGCACCAGACTACGTCCTGCGCTATCTCGTCACCCACGAAGTCGTCCACCTGGCTGTACCGGATCATTCAAAGCGCTTTTGGCTGACTGTCCAAAGTCTTTGCCCAGAGATGGAGAGGGCGAAGTACTGGTTGCGTACCAATGGTAACCAGTTGCTCGCCAGTTCCCTACCAGTCCTGCGATGACGCCAAGGAAGGTTTTGGACGGAATCACATTCCCAATGCAAAACGGGATTCCATCAAGGCGATGGCAACACTGGACCGATGGCGATTGGCCGAGTCCGCCTACATCCCCTCCGTATTTGGATTGTTCACCTAAAATTCTGTCAATCGGTCTCATGGAGAATCTGTTGATGGCGGACAACGTTTTCGTAGTTGGCGCCGGGGCGTCTTTCGGTGACGTTTTACTTAGGGACTCCGATGATCCCACGGCTCCATCCGTGGAAGATCGGCCCAATCCGCCGCTGACTGCCGGCTTCTTTCATCTGAATTTCCTGGATAAGCTTTATCCAGGGGGTACGGCGAAGCAGATTGAGCATGACTATCCATCATTGTTCGGCTACATCAAACCAACTTGGGAACTTCAGGATGTCCCCTTCGGTACTAGTCGTTGGGAATCCCTAAACCTTGAGGACGTATTCACGTCGCTTGCAATAGAAAACGAATTCCTTCCGAAGGAAAGCGATATTCGCGCTCGGCGCCAATTAGCCCTGAATGAGCTAACAAGGTACATCCAACGAATAATAGGGTTGTGCACCTTTCGTCGCTCCGGCAAGTTTTCAAAGTTGCTGGTCGAAAAAGTGAAACTAAATGATTCGATCATCACCTTCAATTACGACTTATTGCTCGACCGGGAATTGTTTAAGAAGCGCTCTGAGCTTTATCAAACATTTCATGTCCGGATAACCGGACAGTCTCTCTTTCCCGGCGACAGTCCATGGTATGGCCCAGGCACATTTTTAAAAATGCACGGTTCCCTGAATTGGTATGTCTGCACCAATGAACTGTGTGGTGGTGGTGCCGACCTCACCGTTGTCGGCGCTGGCAGGAATGGATTTGACGAGCGCAATTTCGAACGGTGTCTGGTTAACGTCTCTGGAATCGGTGATCTACCTCGATGCTTCACTTGTGGCAGCCCCTCAGCTGTCTTTCTAATCCCGCCTTTGTTAAACAAACCAATCATGAAAAATTCAATAACCCGGGCAATCTGGGGGCAGGCATTCGCCCATTTGGCTTCCGCTTCCAATGTTGTTATCTTGGGTTTCTCATTTGCTCCGACAGATTTCTACGCTCAATGGCTCTTCCGTTCAGCTCTAAGAAATAATCCTGATGGAAAAGTTTCGGCCAAGGTGTGGATCATCAATCCCGGGAATGATCCATCACACAGCGGTCACGGGGACTTCAAAAGACGGATGCAGACTATTTTTGGCTCCCACTATGAGGATAAATATCGACGTTTCGAGGAAGTTGAGGAAATCCTTGAAATTTTGTATGCGGACAAAGGCGCGTGAACCTTTCCGAACAAATGCACCTGCCAACGAGAATGCTAATGTTAGTGCAGAACTCAGAAACGAACGCGATGAAACCATCAAAACTTGCACCCCAGTTGCACTCTGGCGCCAAAACGCCCATTGCGATGGCGTCTTCGCGCTCGTTGTAATATATTGCCTTGGTTAGCCTTCTCGCCCTCGGGGCGCTTAGCTCAGTTGGTTAGAGCGCCTGCCTTACAAGCAGGAGGTCCGCGGTTCGAGCCCGCGAGCGCCCACCAATGACCTAGTCGTGACAGCGCTTCAGAAATCCGACCGGCATAATTCGGTTGTGCTGCGCCTCTGCGAGATCCAAGGGGAGCCCACGGCAACCCCAGTGCTCTTCCTAGGCGAAGCGAGTAAACGCGAGGCAAATCTGCTCGAAGGAGAACTCGCCGGCGGAAAAATTTTCTTTATTTCTGTGGTACAAACGGCCCAAGTCCCAGGCATATTGTATATGAGGAGTTCTGCGAAGATCCCGTTTGCCGGAAGCTGCTAAGGGAACTTGTGCGGGGGCGCCATGGGCTCAGACAAAGGGTTGAATTGTGCATAACCAAACTGTTGTCCCAGACCGCGCAACTTCCGCCTTCGGCGTTGTTACTGCCCGAATGCAAAACCTGTCTGACGAAGAGGTGATGAAGCAGCTCCGCCAGGGAAATCCGAGGGCCTTAGCCACTCTGTTTGATCGCTTTTACCGGCTTGTTTTGAAAATTGCTTCGAGAATCCTTCGTGACCCAGGTGAGGCGGAAGATTTGATGCAGGATGTCTTTTTTGAAATCTTCAACAAAGCCGCTCAGTTTGACCCCGCCAAGGGCAGCGCGAAAACCTGGATTCTCCAATATGCCTACCACAGGAGTCTGAACCGCCGGCAGTACCTTGCGCTCAGAAATTTCTATGATCGGCACCAGATTACAGAACATGAGGTCTCCGAATCCAATTCCCCGGATACCTCGTGGCGAGGCTTGACGTTTCAGGAATGGAGGCGGGTCATTGAGCAAGGGCTGGCAACCTTGAATGCGAACCAGCGAAAAACACTGGAACTGGTTTGTTTCCAGGGGCTCTTGCTCAGCGAAATTGCCGAACGGACGGAGGAATCGCTGCCCAATGTCCGGCACTATTACTATCGCGGGCTGCAGGGGCTGAGGAAATTTCTGCTGGCCCAGCCTGGTTCCGGACAACAGCCCAGGAATTTCGACCGGGAGGCCAACGATGTTGAATCATGAAGAATCTCATCCCGAACACTTCGAGGAACTTTGCGCGCTGGCGGCAAGCGGGCAGATCAGCGAACAGGAGTTTGTAGAACTGCGGGATCACATGCAACACTGCGCTCAGTGCCAGTCTGCCTATGCCGATTTTATCGACCTTCTTCACAACAAACTGCCGCTGGTGGATTCGGAACTAATGGGTTCTTCCAAGCTGCCGGGGCTTTTTTTTGAGAATTCTTCATACCGCGAACGATTTCTAACACGGGCGCGCAAACAGGGTCTTGCAGTTTCACGCGTGCCTTTGCGCGATACGCTTGCGAGCAAGTTGGGAATTTGGTTGTTGCCTGGACTGGGCTACGCACCGGTTGCTGCGCTGGCAATTGTTTTGTTGCTGGCGACGGTGGGAATTCTAGGTTACAACTTGCGCCAAAGCAACGCGCGCTACAGGATATTAGCTGCGGATATGGCTGCGATGAGCAGACAAATCAGCCAACAAGATAGACCCGGACATAGCCCGGCGCAGGAAAGTCAGTCCGGAAGCCTGTCGTCGCACGAGAAAGCTCCCGCTCCGCCCGTCGTCGCAACTCCGCAAATAGACCCTGCGCTTGTCGAAGTACGCCAGGACTATGCGACCGCAGAAGCGCGCTCGAAAGCGCTTCAGGAGCAACTGCAGGCGACCGCTTTCGAACTACAAGCTTCGAGAGCGCAGTTCGAAGAAGCGAGCCATTCCCGAATTCAAGTGACAAACAAGCTGGCGGAGGCCGAACAGGTGATCGCCCGAGTCAATGGAGAACTCCAGAGCCTTCGTGAGAGCCGATCCAAAGATGCCGCGGCGATTACCTCTCAAGGGCTCCAGATCCAGGAATTGTCAGAAAAATTAAGCGCCCAAACAGAAAGCCTGGAACGGCAAAGGAGCTTGTTGGCGGCGGGGCGCGACATCCATGACCTGATGGGTGCCCGCAATCTCCATATTGTTGATGTGTTCGACGTAGACAGCAAAGGCAAGGACAAGCGGGCTTTTGGCCGCGTTTTTTATACCGAGGAAAAGTCGCTGATCTTTTATGCCTTTGACCTGGGCGATCGGGGCATGACGAAGCGAAATGCTTCCTTCCAAGTTTGGGGATCCCGCGGGCCGACTCAGAGCCGGGCCAAAAGTTTGGGAATTTTCTATATCGACGATCAAAAGCAGAACCGCTGGGTGCTCAAGTTCGAGGATCCGGCCGTTCTGGCAGAAATCGACTCGGTTTTTGTTACCGTCGAGCCGCCGGGCGGAAGCGCCAGACCAACGGGCCACAAACTCCTGTACGCTTACCTTAGGGCGAATCCCAATCATCCGTGAACTGCTCTCATCAACCCGGATGATTCACAAATCTCTCTAGCGACAAAGCCAGCCGCTGCGCGGCTTTTCTTCTCGCTACAAAAAATGTGTGAATAATCCGCCATCAATCCCTGGCAATGGCATTGCGCACCCTGGGAACCTACATCGGCGCCCTGAATAATTCTCAATCCTCAAACGGAATACCGGTGGGTACAAAAGGCCGATTGGGGCGGCATACTGATTCAACGGAAACAAAGAGCAGAAAGGACGGGGGATAGAACATGAAAACTAAAATTATCTGCAGGACAGGTTGTCGTCTCCGCGAGCTAGTGCTCATCGGACTTGTTCTGGTCACGCTGGGTTCAAAGATTGGCTGGGCGCAGCAAGTCGAGCCTCTAGCCGGAACGTGGAAGACTTGGGTGCTTACCTCAGGCAGCCAATTGAGACTTCCTCCTCCTCCCGATAGTGGAGCGACTGTGGCTGAAATCGCACAGTTGCGAGCCCTAGAGAGTGAGCGCGATGTTGCGGCGCGCGATCTTATAAATTTCTGGGACACTTCCGATCCGGGCTTTCGGTGGGTTGAGATGACATATTCCCTCGGGGCCGGTGCCGCTAACGCGCGCCCTTTGGCCTTACTGAATGTGGCCATTTATGACGCGACAATTGCGGCCTGGGATTCGAAGTACATCTTTAACCGTCCGCGGCCAAGCCAGGCGGACCCGTCGCTGAGCACTGTAGTGCCTGATCCGCACAGTCCTTCATACCCTAGCGAGCATGCAGCGGTCGCCGGTGCCGCGTCCGAAGTGCTAGCTTATCTCTTCCCTGCTCAGGCTAAGTTTTACCGCGACAAGGCCGAGGAGGCCGGGCGGTCGCGGTTATTAGCCGGTGTGCATTACCCGAGCGACGTCAAGGCAGGTCTCGAACTGGGCCGCGCCGTCGCGACTCTGGTAATCGAGTGGGCGCGGAAAGATGGCTCAGACAAACCATGGACCGGAAGCGTTCCAACCGGTCCGTGCGCTTGGCGCCCCGAAACCGGCGCGCCTCCCGCCACGCCCCTCGCGGGAACTTGGCGGACGTGGGTGCTCAAATCTGGGGATCAGCTCAGGCCCGGTCCACCTCCGGATTGCAATTCGGACGCTGGAAAAGGCGAGGCCGCTAAAGTCAAAGATTTCCAACGCACCTTCAACACAAACGAGGCCGCTTTTTACTGGCAAGGGCCCCGGTCGATCTGGAATCGCGTCATCAGTCAGAAGATTGCTGAATACCGACTCGATGAGAATCCTCCTCGAGCGGCGCGCGTCCGTGCCATTGCTAACGTAGCCTGGTACGATACTTTTGTCGCCTGCTGGGATGCAAAGTATACCTACTGGCAGATTCGTCCCTACCAGCAGGGCGCGACCCCAGTCTTCCCGACACCCAATCATCCCAGTTATCCAGGAGCGCACGCGTGCAACTCGGGGGCAACCGCATGGGCGCTGGCTTATCTGTTTCCACGCGACGCCGAGGCCCTCAACCGGCAGGCGGAGGAGGCCGCCGAGTCGCGCATTTGGGCCGGGATTCATTATAGAAGCGATACGGATGCCGGACTGGCCCTCGGTCGGTCGGTTGCCCAACTTGTGATTGAACGGGCAAAAAAAGATGGCTCGCAGTTCGAATCGCTTGTCATTGACCTCAAATTGACTCCCACCACTGTTCAAATTGGCGATTCGTTCACAGCGACGATGTCGGGGCTGAATCTTAATGAGAGAACTTATTTTGATATCCGCTTCCGTCGTCCGGACGGTACCACAGATGAAGTTGCCTTTAATGCACAGCGGGGAATCTCCGCTGGACATGCGGTTTTGATGGGGGCTGCCACTGGAACGTGGGTGATTAATGGTGTGCGTTCTCACGAAATTATCAACGACTTCAGCGGTGATTTCGCAACTGTTTCAGCAACCCTAACAGTATCACCGAGGTAGTAAGCCAACGAGAACCATGCAACTCTCTTCGCCACTTGCGTTGTTATTAAGTGTTTTCCTCATCACACGCGTCATTTTAGCGGGTCCGACGGCGACCGTGACTGGGCGGGTGACAGATCCTTCCGGAGGGATCATTGCCGGGGTGAAGGTGGAGGCCACCAACGTTGAAACCAACGTCACTTTCTCCGGTGAGACCAACACGGAGGGCCTGTTTAACATTCCGAACCTTCCTCCCGGAACCTATCGCGTGATCGTTCAGAAGTTTGCCTTTCGAACCATCGTGAAGCCGGACGTGGAGCTGCACGTTCAAGATGTGATGTCTTTGAACTTCTCCATGGAGGTGGGTTCGATGGTGGAGAGCATCACGGTGGAGGCAGGGGCGCCGATCCTCCAGGACAGCCCGATGCGAGGAGGCAACTTCCTATCCCGCGAAGCGCGCGATCTGCCTCTGGTGTCGCTGAATCCGATTTCGCTGGCACGCACGCTACCGGGCGCCATAGAGCCTGCCGGCAGTCTTGTGTTCGGACTAAGTAAGGAGGTAGCGTACTCGGTGAACGGCCAGCGCCCGCGCGCGAATAACTATCTGCTGGACAGTACCGAGAACAACGACATCGCATTTGCCGGCGTCGCGCAGCCCTTCAACATCGCCGACGCCGTCGAGGAGGTATCGGTGCAGACCGGCAACTTTGGCGTCGAGTTCGGCCGCGCCGGCGGCGGCGTCTTCAACGTGGTTACCAAGTCCGGCACGAATGGCTTGCACGGAACGCTGCTGTGGCGCTTCCAGTCACAACGCTTCAACTCGGTTTCCAACGTCGATAAGATAAACCGTACGCCTCAGTCCGTTTTCAGCCGAAACGTTTATGGTTTTACTCTGGGAGGGCCTGTTCACAGGGACAAGACATTCTTTTTCGGCGGCTTTCAGCAGGACACTCTCCGATCCACCCGCAACGTTACGCTGGTCGTTCCCACGGAAGCAGCCGTTTCCGCACTTCGCTCTCTATTTCCTTCGAACCCGCGGCTGGATCTGTATCTGAATCTTCTGGGCGGCTTGCGCGGCTCGGCCAGCCCTATCGGATTGCAGCTTGGCGCGGATCCGAGTACCGGTGTAGATCGAGGTGTAGTGCAATTTGCGACGGCGCCGCTGGGCCTGCCCGCATCCAATGGAGGGCCGCAGTGGCTGGCTCGGCTGGATCACAACCGCTCGGATGCGCACCGGCTGGCGCTTCGCTACATCTATGACTCGCGCACCAACTCTCCGCTCGACGTATTCTTTCCCGGCTTTGTCATAGATCAGCCTGTGCGAAACCAAAATCTTCTCTTTACCGACCATTACACCTTCTCGCCGAGCTGGACCAACGAGTTCCGTTTCTCCTACGCGAGGCAAAACGCCTACGTGACACGGATTTCGCCGCAATCCGTCCCGCTGGCGCGAACCCTGCCGCGCATCAGCATCGCGTCAATCGCTTCACCTGGAATTCCGTCGGTAAATCTGGAGTTCCGGCAAGCAAACAACCTATTGTTTCAGGAGACGCAAGCGAAGCTGAGCGGACGCCACACGTTTCGTTACGGCGTTGAGTTCTTGAGGCAGTTGGCGACCCAGCTTCCCGCAGCCAACTCCCAGGGGATGCTCGATTACACCAACGCGGCCGGCTACTCCGCTTTCGCCAACTTCCTGGACGATTTCAGCGGACCTTCCGGCCGCCTGCGGAAGGATTTTGGCGCGACTGTTTTCCATCCCGATCAATTCCGCCAAACTTACTTCTTCCAGGACACGTGGCTGCCGGCGCCTTCACTGAGCCTGACGCTGGGGCTACGCTATGAGAATTTCGGACAGCCGGCGAACACGCTGCGCTTTCCGGCTTTTGCCGGCTTCGACCCGGACAACTTCCTGAAGTCGAATCGGGTGAACACGGACAACAACAATTTCGGCCCAGCGTTCGGACTGGCTTGGTCGCCGTCGTTCCGATCCGGCTGGCCAGGCAAGCTTTTTGGAGAGGACAAAACCGTTTGGCGCGGGGGCTATCAAATCAGTTACGACGCGTTCCCCACGCAAATGATCTCACTGTTACTGGCTACTTCGACGCCCAATGCCATCAGCACCGATATTTTCGCCCAGGCGACAGGCCGCGGCTCGCCGAACTGGTTTGCGCAACTGCCGGTCTTCGCGAGCGCTCCCAGCCTGCTGGATGCGCAAGCCGGCACCCTCGAGAAAGACTTTCGCAATCCCTACACGGAGCGCTGGTCGTTTGGCTTCCAGCGACAGCTTTCGCACAACGTCGTGCTTGATGGTTCCTATGTCGGCTCCGAGAGCCATAAGCTGACGACCTGGGCAGATGTCAACCCGCGGCAGCCAGCTCCCCAGCAGGGCAACGGGCAGCGTCTTCATCCGGACTTCGGTCTGCGACATATTCGCACCAGCGACGGAAATTCGTCCTACCACGCCATGCAATGGCGCGTGGATCGCCGCTTTGCGCGCGGGTTGCAAGTGACGGGCTCCTATACCTGGTCGCGGAACCTCGACAGCACCAGCGATGGAGTCGGCGCCATGACCAACCAAGACAACCAAAGGAACCTGGCGTCGGTACCGGTGGCGCAAGGTGGGCTGAGACTGGATCACGGGCCAAGCGATTTTGACCGCACCCATCGGCTCACTATTCTCTACCTGTGGGAGGTCCCCGCTCCGGCTGGGAGCTTCTGGAAACAGGCCCTGGGCGGGTGGTTGCTTGCAGGCATCGCATCGTTTCAGTCCGGCGCTCCGTTCACCGTTGAGAACGGCTTCGACCGCAACAACGACGGGTTCAGGAATGACCGTCCCGATATCGGCAATCGGAGCGCGCCCCTCAACAGCCGCGCGGTGCTGACGCCGGTTTCCGGTTCTCAGAGCTGTGCAACCGGGTACCGCAACCCGGACACCGGTGCGTGCGTCACTCCAGGAGACGTGCACTGGGTCCAGGGGATTGGACTGCCCAATGCTTCGACCGTAGGCCGTAACACGCTCCTGGCGGGCGGTATCAACAATTTTGACGTGAGCCTTTCCAAGTCCGTCCTGATCAGAGAGCAAAGGCGGTTGGAGTTTCGCTGGGAGGCGCTCAATGCCTTGAACCATCCGCAGTTCACTCAGGTTCCGGAAAGGAGCGTGGGCTCCCCGGGTTCGCAAGCGGGTTTGCCTTCCCGCTTTCTGAACCGCGATTTCACCGACGCCGGCATTCGCAGCATGTGGATGCAATTGAAGTTTATATTTTGAATGGGTTTTTTGACCAAATTTTGGCCGAATGGAAACCGCCGCTCACGTGCACGTCAACGTCCACGACAACGTTCACCAATCAACTGCTCTTTTGGGAATTGTTTTTCGTAGCCGTAGTCGTTGACGTGGTCGTGAACGTGGCCGTAGACGGCTTTTCCTTCGGTTGTGGCCGTGCCACTCTAGGCCTTAGTGATTGATTTTTCGCACCTGCTGACTACTGCGCGGGATGGCACTGGGGCAATTCGGGGTTCTGGCCCAAATTCTGGAGGCAAGATATGAAATCGAATGGTAAGACAATCAGCGTGTCGCTCAAAGCTAGCTTTGTTCTTCCGCTCCTCTTCTTGGGAGTAGCCGGCCAC
>DASXTB010000106.1:0-36889 GCA_036505615.1 Acidobacteriota bacterium | reverse complement strand
GGCTCGATAACTAAAGCTTTGGTGGCGTGCCTTCATGCTCCAGGATTCAGCTTGTTTCCGTGTTCTCTGTGTCTTCCGTGTCCTAAGTTGCTTCTAGCCCTTCATTTCCGGTTTCTGCGACTGACTAGATATAAAGCGGTTCCGACGCCCGCGGCTCCTAGCGCTAGAGCGAATTGAGTTCTGGTACTGTGAGCAATCAACCAGAACGAAAGACCGGTCGCCAGAGCGGGGATAAGCCAACCTCCAGGCAACACGAAGCGCTTTCCGTCGACGGTGATTTTCCTTCTCAGAAAGGGCACTGCCAGGCATACGCCCACATAAGAGATCAAACGTGCAATCGCAGCCAGCGCGGCCATTTGAGCAAAATTCCCCAGATACGCGAGAAACAAGGAAACTGCCGCGGTAACTAAAATGGCGATATGCGGAGTACGGTATCTAGGGTGTACATGGGCAAACAAAAAGGGGATGTCTTTCTCGGTGGCGAAGGCATAGAGCATCCTTGGTCCGGCCAGCATCAGACCACTGCAGGTTCCCGTAATCGACAGCAGAGCCGCCAGTGTTATTCCGCTTGCCCCCAGCCCTCCGCCAATTACGTTCGCCGCGGAAGCAAGGGGCGTCGCACTGTTTTCAATTCCAGGCAGCACGCCATAAGCGACCAGCTGAATCAGCATGTAGAAAACAGTTACAAACAGAATGGTGATGGTCAGGGCCAGCGGGATGCTCTTGCGCGGGTTTTTTACCTCTTCAGCCGGAATGACTGCCACTTCCCATCCGGTCAGGGCAAACACTAGAAGCAACGTCCCTTCTCCGAGGCGAGAGATCTGCTGCAGATTCATCGTCTGATACCGAGTCCAGTCGACAAAAAAAAATCCTCCAGCGACAAATAAGAATAGGGGCAACAACTTGGCTACCGTAAGTCCGTTGATGACGCGCTTGCCGAACCGCACTCCAATCAGGTTGATCCAGGTGACGAACAGAAACAGCAGCGTTATGGCGATCATCTTCAAGGACCCGGCTGCAGGACGCCAAAAATAGCCAAGCGACGCGGCAAAACCGTTGCTCAGGGCAGCCAGGCCAGCGACGCGGGCCAGCCATGTCATCCATCCGATTTGGAAACCGGCGAATCTGCCAAATACATTGCGGGCGTAAACATAGGGTCCGCCCGTCGACTGAATCCAGCTCCCTGCCTCGGCAAAGCAAAAAACAATCAAGCAGATAACAGAGCCGGCGGCGAGGTACGCCCAGATGCTGGCGGCTCCAAGAATGCTCGCGATAGTGGCTGGGATGAGAAAGATGCCCGCCCCGATAACGCCGTTGATGCCGACAGCCGTCAAGTCCAGCGTGCCCAGGGCGCGAATCAGTGTGGGTGCGACGGAATTATCAATTGGGGCCTTGGAAATTGGATGTTTAATCATCGCAATCCGTCAGTACACCGGATTACAAGCCACAACTATCGGTTCATTTTCACAAGGCGTCCTGTTCCAGTACATTTCGAGGTAGAGCCTCGGAAGGATGAATAAAAAGCGGTTCGGACGAGGCTTGGAGAGTGTCTCAAAACTACGAACCACGGGGAACAGTGGGAACACGGGGAATTTAATGGTTCCTTTATTAATAAAAATTTACTGCCAATTTCGAAAACCCTTGTGGTCCCCCTGTTCCCAGTGTTCCCCGTGGTTTCATAGTTTTGAGACAGTCTCCAAGCCTCGCCGGGAGAGGAAGCGGCGACAGCGGCCATTGGAAATTGCGACTCTTAGAACCGGTATCCCGCCTGGCGCACACTCTTTCGGAAGTCGTCGCCGCGGATTTCCACAAGCTTACACATTTCGTAAAGCCTGCTGCGCAACCTGACGCCCACCCGGTCGGTAAGCGTTTCCTCGCGTCGAGCAACAAGATCGGCGTGCCGGTCCGACCGAGAATCGTCTTGCTCGTCGGGAAAATTCGAAGTAAAAATCGTGATCAGCTTCTCGTTGTAGCGCGAGTTGATGACGTGGGTCATCGTATCCTGCACCCAAGCTGTTGGCTTATTGGCACCCAGCTCATCCAATACCAGAAGCTCGGTCTCCAAGACGGGCCGTAACACCTCGATTTCTGAAGATTGCGAAACCGGATTCCAAGAATGCTGGATCTCTCTCAGCAGATCACGAAAATCGTAGAAGAGGCCATGCACTCCCTTCTCCTCGATTAACTTCGCAAGAATTGCGATGGCAAGGTGAGTCTTACCCACCCCGCAGTTTCCGGTGAAGAGCAAGCCTCCTTCTACCAGAGGAAACTGTTCTATGAATCTCTCGCAGAATTTCTTGGCCTTTTGCTGTGATTCGTTTTCGGGATGATAGTCTTCGAGGTTACAGTGCCGGTAGCGGGGAGGGATTCGGGCCGCTTGCAGCCGTAGCGCGACCTCGCGCTGGAGAGCACACTGGCAGCGCTGAACCGAATTGGTCGCCTCGTCCAAGCGCCACCCGGTGCCGTCACAATGAGGGCAGCGCTGCTCCGTTTGCACCTGATCGAAAGTCAAGGGGTCTCCAAGTGGACTGGGAACATAGAGCAATCAGCTTTCAGCTAACAGCCGTTTGACTGGTGAACGCCGCTTTGCTGATGGCTGATCGCTGACGGTGATGGCTAAGCACGGCTAGAACCTCAGAATTCCTCTCCGTGCCTGCTTTTCGGCGAGCGTAAGCGAGATCGTTCGGCGCTGTCCGTTGCGGTAAACGACGGCATCGGCCCGATCTCCAGGGTTGCGATCCTTCAAGACTTCATCAATATCCTGAACCGAACTAACTTCCCGCCCCTCAACGCTCACAATAATGTCTCCACCGACCGGAACAATCACGTTACCGATACGTACGCGCCGGTCGGCTCCCTTGATCCCAGAAATGTCGGCCGTAGAATTCGGTTCTACGGAAATTACCAGCACCCCGCGTTCCACTGGCAGTCGAAGCAGATCAGCCAGCTCGGGGAAAATGGGTTGTCCACGAATCCCAATGGCGGGACGCACCACTTTTCCATAACGGGTCAGTTGCGGGACCAACCGGTTCAAAGTTCTCACGCCGACCGCAAACCCGATCCCGATGTTCCCGCCTCCGCGGATGCTGAAAATGGTCGTATTCACGCCGATCATCTCACCGGCAGTATTGAGGAGGGGACCGCCGCTGTTTCCAGGGTTGATCGCCGCATCCGTCTGGATCAGGTCATTCATCAACATCCCATTTTCCGTGCGAATCGATCGGTTTACGGAGCTTACGATGCCCGTGGTCAGCGTTTGTTCCAGTCCAAACGGGTTTCCGATGGCCAGGACTTTTTGGCCCACCTGGATGTTGCCGGAGGTATTAAACGGGATAGGATGCAGCTTGTTCTTGGGCGCATCAATTTGAATTACGGCCACATCGGCGACCGGATCGGCGCCAATCACGCGAGCGCGGTACTTGGATTTGTCACTCAGCGTCACCTCCAGTTTTTCAGCGCCTTCAATCACGTGGTTATTGGTCAGAATGTGACCCTGCAAATCAATCACGGATCCGGATCCGATCCCCTGAGCGGGAACGGGCTCGAAGAAAAAATCATATTCAACCGTGGTACTGGTGACATTGACCACTCCACCGCTGGTCCGCCGATAGATTTCAATGTTGTTCCGTTCATCTTCGGTTATAGGGAGCAGACCATCGCTCTTGGCAGGCGGAGCGCCCCCCTGGGAAGCCGGCGGCGCAGTCCAGCGAAGAGTGACAAAGAGAATCGCCGCCGAGACCAGCCCGGAAAACAAAACAAGTTTCAAAAAGAGCGAAGGCTTCATCCCAGCGGTTGCCCCGGCACCTGACTTTGCAATTGTTTGATTCTGTCGTACTTCTTGAACCATTTTTGCCCCAACTCTTCCAGTTTTCCCTGAGATTTCAATTCGTCAATGGTCTGATTGACAATTTGCAACAGCTCTCCTTCACCTTTTCGCATGACTACGCCGTACTGTTCGTTAGTCAGAGGCTTGCCGACGATGGTGAGGGTAGAAAAACTCTCCTCTACGCTGTCGACAACAATCGGAAAATCACCCACTACTGCATCCAGGGCGTGGTTGTTTAACCTTAAAAGCGCCGAATCGATACTAGCAGTGGTCACAAGCTCGGCGCCCTTAAGACGTGGTTCGTTCTGGGCAAACATGTGGCCAGTAGTCTCAATTTGCACTCCCACCTTCTTGCCCGTCAAATCGGCCAGCCCTCGAATCTCCTTCTCGCTGTCCTTCCGAATGGCAAGAATCTGGCCCGACTGGAAGTAGGGATGGGAAAACGCAAATTTTTCCTTCCGTTGATTGGTAATGGTTATGGCCGAGATGACCAAGTCCGCTTTCTTTTCAGTGAGGGTTTCAAACAGATCCTCAAAGGTCTTTTTGACCCACTTTACCCGGACGTTGAGTTTCTTGGCAATCGCTTCTGCCAGGTCCGCATCAAGGCCGATGATTTTTGTCCCGGAGCTGAAGGCAAAGGGCAGGTTGACCGGCTGAACCGCGACATACAGATGCTTCTCGCCCTGAATACGGTCCAGCGCGTTAGCCGACTCCTTTTTTCCGCAGCCAGCCATTGCTGCCCAAATCGCGCTCAGGAGAAAAGTAGAGCACAAGAAGCGTTTCACGCCCGCCCCCTTTTTAAAGCCGGAAAAATTTAATTATTGATGCCTGTGCTGCGCAAAATCAATGGGAATTCAGGAATCGTGATCGTTTTCGTCAACGTAGACGTGACCGTGATCGTTGACGTGCACGTGGTCGTGGGCGGCTTTTGGATTACGGTCGGAGAGCGCCTCAGGTCTCTGCGGTGAAAGTTTGTGATCTGCTGATGTGTTTTACACGCCTTCCAGCTTATGCATCAGTTCTTTCATCCGCCGCCGGCTTATTTCCAATCTGGCGCCGTTTTTCAACACCACCTCTCCATGCCCTCCTATCAACGGCACCACCTCGTGGACGGCATCCAGGTTGACAATGGCGGCGCGCGAAATACGACAAAACGCCGAAGCATCCAGCCGCTTTTCCAGATCGCTCAGCGTGGGCTCCATCCAGTATTGCTGGTCCCGGGCATAAAGTTTTGTCAAGCCATCCTCGGAAGTGAAGTACAGGATTTCGGGTTGACCGACCACGCGGAATTTCGAGCCCCGCTTGGCAAGGAAACGAGCCGGGGTTGTCTTCACCGCCTGGTTTACCTTTTCGACAGCCGATTCAGAATCGTCCGGCGAAAGCACTCGCACGCGTTCGACGGCCTCGCGCAGCCGCGCCCGGTTCACGGGTTTGAGCAGATAATCCAAAGCGTACAGTTCAAAGGCATCCACAGCGTATTGATCAAAAGCAGTGCAGAAGACGATTTTGGGCCGCGGCGACGGCAGCGAAGCGGCCACTTCCAAGCCGCTGCAGGCCGGCATCTGGATATCGAGAAAAACCAAGTCCGGTTTGGTTTCCAGAATTTTCCCGATAGCCTCTTCTCCATCTTGCGCTTCGCCCACGATTTCGATATCGTCGAAAGCGCGCAATAGCTCGCGCAGGCGGTCCCGCGCCGGCTGCTCGTCATCGACCAGTAATGCCCGGATCATGCTGCCTCTCAAATCACCTTCGCAACAACTAGAGTTAAATCATCCTGCTGCGGAGCCTGACCAACAAACAGATCCAGTTGCCGGAGGATCAATTCAGTCAATGCGGCCGCTGAAGCCTGCGGATGAGCGGCGGCTAATTGAACAAGCCGCCCTTCACCAAATTCTTCGCCATTATGGCTTAGCGCTTCGGTGATGCCATCGCTGAATATCAAAAGGAGGTCGCCCGGAAACATCCGCACGGTTTCCTGCTGGTACAAGGCATTTTGAAACATGCCTACAGCAGTGCCGCCCGTTTCCAGGCGCATTACCATGCTGGAATCCGCATCGCGCGCTGCCAGTTCCCGCTCGGTCTCCCTTTGACCGCGGGCGAAAACCTGCTCTACCGGCGCATGTGCTGCGCGAACCAGCATCGGCGCATTGTGCCCCGCGTTGACATAAGTGAGAGTACGCTGAAGGTCGTCATAAAGACCGCAAAAGAAAGTGGCATATCGAACGCTGTCCGTTGACGAGCACATCAGCCGGTTGATGTCTGCCAGCAGGTCTCGCACGGCGGCGCCGTGCAACGGAGCATGGCTTCTGAGAAGAGCTTGCAGGCTTGCCATGAGCAACGCCGCAGAAATGCTTTTACCGCAGATGTCACCCAGCGCGATATAAAGCTGATCCTCTCGCGGTTGCAGAAAATCGTAATAATCTCCACCCAGTTCGCATGCTGCTCTTGACATGCCCGCGTAATCGAGAGTTTTCATGGGCGGCAGGGTCCGAGGAAACAGTTGACTTTGGACCTTCTTTGCACTCTCAAGCTCGCTGATGAGGGCTTGCAGAGCAGAATCAAAGTTCTTTGGGGCGGCGCTGCGGACCCGGGCAAGAGACTCCGCCAGGCGCGCCCGGCTCACCGGCTTCAGCAGATAATCAAGCGCATGGAGCTCAAATGCCCTAATCGCATGTTGATCAAAGGCGGTGCAAAAGATAATGCCAGGGTGCGGGGACGGAAGGGAGGCGGCCACCTCGATCCCGCTGCGGCCCGGCATTTGAATATCCAGGAAAACCAGGTCAGGCTGAAGGTGCGAAATCTTCTCCAGCGCCTGCTCGCCGTCTACAGCCTCACCAACGACCTCGCAGTCGCCAAATGAACTCAGGAGTTGGCGCAGCCTGTCTCGCGCCGGTTCCTCGTCATCGACTAACAGAATTCGAATCACCGATCCTCGCCGTTGTTATTCGTTGGAATATCCCTTCATATCCCTCCATATCCTAAGCGACTGATCATTGCTGTTCCAGCAACACATCCAACGGAATTTCCACCGAAACCACCGTCAAATTGCTGAGCTTGTCGCGCTCCACTTTCAATTGCGCGGCTTCACCAAAATATCCTTGCAGACGCTGGCGGACATTTCTCAGGCCGTAACCACCGTTCGCCTTCCCTGCCGGCGCGGTGTCGGACTCCCGGCTCTCTGTGTTTTGGAATCCGGGACCATTGTCCACAACCTTGATCTGAACACGATTGTCCCTGCGTCCCGCTTGAATCTCCACCTTTCCCGTTCCGCGTACAGAAGCAATCCCATGCTTGATTGAATTCTCCACCAGGGTTTGAACGATCATGGCGGGTATCTTCGCATCCTTGACTCCGTCATCGATCTGCATGTGCACTTGCAAGCGCTCGCCAAACCGTGCCCGCTCCACTTCCAGGTATGAGCGGACAAACATCATCTCGTCCTCCAGTCGAACCCACTCATTTTCCGAACGCCTGAGAGTGTAGCGGAACACTTCAGCCAACTGTTCCACCGTCTCTTCCGCCCGCGACGGATTTTTGGGAATCAGCCCGGCAATAGCGTTGAGCGCGTTGAAGAGGAAATGTGGATTGATCTGAGCACGCAGCGCCTTCAGCTCCGAGCGACTGGCGTTGAGCACCAGGTCCTGTTCGCGTTTTTCCTGCTGCTGTTTTTTCTCCAGAAGACGAATGTTTTCCAGCATGTTGGAAAAAATATCGGTTAGAGAGGTCGACAGCGTGATGTCTTCGCTGAAGTAAGGCGTCTCGCTCACCGGGCGCCACATCTGGATTACCCCTATGTTTTGCCCCTGGATTCGAACGGGCGCTTCAAGAAAGCGGCACTGGTGCGCATCGCTAGCCCGTAGACACTGAAAAGGCGACTGTTGAGCTTCCTCTCCTCGCGCTGAGTCACCAGGGTCCAATAGCACTCTGGTTTCAGCCTGGAAGATCGCCCCCAGACGCTCCTCCGCTTGCTCGATTAATTCCTTTTCGCTGGTGGCTTCCTGCACTCCTTCCAGAAAATGACTTAGGGCCTCGTTTCGCGAGAATACCCGGCCCAGCCAAGCTCGATCCAACCAGCTCGAGAGCTTTCGGTATGTCCACGGGAGCGCCAGGGCCAGCGGCAGTAGTGTCAGCGCGTAAACCCACGGTTTTTCCCATCCCAGCTTAAAGCTGTCAAGAACGGAAGGGACCAAGGCAAAGTACGCTGTGAGAAGTACCAGCGCCACCAGGAAGAACGTCCCGCGTTTGATAAAGATGTCAAAGAATGCTGATCGGCCGTGGTAATAGCTGCTGACGAAAACAAAATAGAGAGGCAAGGAGCGCGAGAACAGGCCCAAATACGCCAGGTAGTGCCCGCGCGCGACAATGAGCGGCAGAGAAACTAATATCAGCAGGACAAACAGGAAAAGATTCCACCTGTGGTAACCGCGTTCGTGCAGATTGTCCCGCCCTCGGCGCGCCTTGAATACGATGGCTACGCTGAAGAGCGCAGCCACAATGAAGGAGGCGAACAGTGCTGCCGTGAGCCGATCGCCTGCCCGCGGCGAAGCTTTCACGACCCGAAACGCGAGTAGGAGAGAAAGGACCATCAGCGGCAGGCTGGTCGAATAAACTGCGCTGATGAGAAAGTTCCAAATTCGAGCCAGCGAGAGGTTCGGCCGATAATCAAGATAGTAAACATGCATGATCAGCGGCGGAAAAAGAAATGCCACCGCCAGCATCGACCATTGGAGTGTCTCAGATACAGGGCCGGGAGACAGAAAGGCCAGTGTCAGAACCAGGTTGAGCACAAACCAGACGGTGCAGACAAGGAGCATAGCTCCATGAATCCAATCCAGCAGTTGCGGTTTTTCTTCCCTCACTTCCCTGAACCAAAGCACAAGAACCGCGGCAAGAGAAACCGCTGCGAACGTGAAGACCAAAAGAGAAGTGAGAATGAGAACTCTCATGCGAAGTTGTCCTGCTTTCTATTCTGCCTCTGCGCTGCGCCTGGCCGCCAGAAAAACATACTGGTGAGCAGTAACGGAGAAATCGGCAGTTAATTAGGACACGGAGAACACCGATTACACGGACTGGCGGGTGTGCTGAGGGGGCAAGGCTCCGATTAGAACTTCTATCAATTCCTCAACTTAACCCAGGCGTTGCCACTGCAGCCCATTCGCCAGTCCATGTGATCTGTGTTTTCCGTGTCCTAATTCCTCTGTTACAGCCCCTTAGAAATGGTATCGGACCCCAAAATCCGAAGTACGCCGCACCTGTATCTGCCCGAACTCGCTCGCGCTTCCCCCTAGAAATTCACTTTGAATCCAGTAGAGACTCCAGTTGGGGAAGATTTTCCAGTAGACCGCTGGGCGAATCACTGAGGATCCGTCGCGCAGCGATGAAATCACGATCATCTCGCCTTCCAGCTTGTCCCGGTAGAAGGGCGCATATAACCGGGCAAAAGAGTACGTCTTTCCCATTGTGAGGGGCACAAAGTATCGATTTGCCTGAAGCAACCACCGGGGATCTCCCTGGCGAAGCTCCTGTTGACTCGATTGCACCAGCCGGCGGAAGCGCGACCACTCCTGCTTGTTGAGGCCAGCTCCCGTGCTGAAGAATTCCACGACAAGGTTAACGTTCTTCGGAAATGTGTATTGGCCTCCCAGAAGTATTTCTTGGTGGGGCCGCTTCTGCCGCTCAAATCCTCCGTCGCCGGGAGCATAGCGCAGCGTATCCTGAAAAGCGGCGGCCTCAGCGTGCAGTTCGAGCGCGTTGCCAAACACTCGCGCCAGACTGAGCCCCTGGCTGTTGGGAAGTCCGCTGCCGCCGCTGGCGTTTAGCGAAAAATCGACGCCGTTGACGAGGCGATAAGCCCGTGCCGCCCAACCGGTCGACAGCAGGTGCTTGCCATGCTTCCCTTCCCAATCGATTTCGGGCGCGGCCAGCAGAGAAACATTCCAGTTTTTTACAAACAGATCCACTCGCGCGTTATCGACCCCTCGGTAAGCCGAGCGCCTGTCGTTGGGATCGGCGGGATTCTTTGGAGGATTGACAACGCCAGTCGGGTTCCAAGCGTAGCCGGTTCCCCACTTTTCGATACTTCGCCCCACCTGGATGTCCAACCATGAAGTGATCGAAACGTTCCAATAGAACTCGCTCATATCGACGCGAGAAGTGGAGTTTCTGTTCCACTCTCCGGATGCACGCAACTTCAGGTGAAGCTTCCAGGCTTTGTCTTCAGGAGAGACTTCTCCGAACAGTGTGACATCCGATGAATCAGAGCGCGACGGGAGATTGAGAAAATTTCCGGGGTTCAGGGGAGATTTCTTCGCTGCAGGCGTCCAATGTGTTTCGTTGCCTGCCGACCCGAACAGGTGAAATATCGGCTGAGCGGTTAGTGTGGCATGACAAACGGCCGCGGCTAGGGCTGCGGTAAAAACCGGCGAGAAAATTGCAATCAGCCACTGTTGCACCACGCGTGTCGCCCAAATCAAGCGCGCAAGCGCGACAGATTGTGGCCCAGGGCGAAGCGAAGCGGAGCCCTGGGTTATCAAGACTTCAACTCTTGCTTTCAGCCCGTCCCGCTGGGCGGGACGGGCTGCGGAGCGGGTTCGATAATTGGGGTCCATTTAGCGTCTCTGAAACATCTGCCGCCCGCCCTCTGCGGGGGGGCTTGAACTCTTTGATTCGCATTTGTCCCAGGGCTTCGCTTCGCCCTGGGCCACAATCTGACGCCCGCTGTAGCGGACCCCGCGGCAAAATCGATATTTGGGCAACATGCCCTCATGGCCCCGGCCGTAATTCCCTTCACCACTTCCCCAAATAATTCTTTGTGAACATCTTTTCAGGAAGTTTTTTGGCCTGCAGGTTCGAATACGCCATCACGGTGCGGCGCCCCGGCCGGATAACATCCTGGATTTCAATTTTGCTCACGACGCGACGGCCACTCATGAGTTCAAAGTCCTGAAAAAAGGCGCGCTTCATTAACTTGCCTGAAATTACGTAGAACTCGGCCTTTACCGGTTCGTAATCCTTCTTGCTCACCCAGAGCTTGACACGGCTATAAGAAATATCCGGATCTTTAGCCTTCAACTCCAAAATATATGTGGCGCGGTTTTCGACCAACTCCTCTCCCGCCAGTTGAGCGGTATAGTCGATTGTGTAGTTGGTTCTGGCTACGTCCCCATTGGAAGCTTCCCCCATGAGTCTTTGCAGCGGGGAGATACGAATCGGCCGGCTGGTATTGGGCATGTACATCCACATGGCGTCGCGCAGCATCAGCAGATACCTGCCCTGTTCGCTGGCCGGCGAGCGAAACTCCACCAGGCTCTTGTCACTTCCCTGTCCATAAACGCGAAACCCGGACGTTTCCGAAGAATCATTTCGGAAGCTGGTCAATTGAACGTCAAGAACAAAGCTTTCTAAAGGGTTTCGAAATGCGTCCACCTGCCGGAGGATGGCAGTCGCGTCTTCGCCCTGAGCTGCCGAACATGCGAGCCAGGCCAGCAAGACAGCAACAGCAGAAAATCTTGTGGACATCATGATGACCTTCAGTTTCTTCATCTTTTTCTCCGAGGCTGCTTGTTGCTTCTCAAAAAATTAAGCTGGTCCCAGCCACGTCGGCTTGCGCCAGCTCCCACTCCCCCGCTCTCTCGCTCTCCCACTCTTCCGCTCCGTTCCCCCGCTCTCCCACTCCTACTCTCCCGCTCTCCCGCTCCGCTCTTCTAAATGTGCCCCAGCGCGTCCACAATTCTCAGCCTTGAAGCCTTGAGCGCGGGAAGAATCGACGCCAAAGTCGCGGTAATGACTGAAAGCAGGAAGGCGGTTGTCAAATTTGACGACTTGAACATGATCTGCAGCGGATAACCGCGCGTGTAACCGGGTGGAGGAGGAAGTTGTATGTGGGCCTGATTGATCAACTGCCCGATGGCCGAACCGACAAGCAGCCCCAGACACCCGCCTAAAATCCCGACAAACAAACCCTCCAGCAGGAACAAGCTCCACACTCGACTACGCTTGGTGCCGATGGCCATCAGCGTACCGATCTCACGGGTCCGCTCAAATATGCTCATCATGACCGTGTTTGCCACGCTCAGTACTACGATGGCAAACACGACGATTCCCAGGAAGCCGAAGATGCCGTTATAAAGCAGAACCACCTGGTGGTAAAACGTCGCCAATTGCGACCAGTTTCGCATCTCCAACAACCATCCTCGATTCGCAAATCCGCCTTGGAGATCACTCTGGACCGCAGTGGTCTGCTCGGTGCTTTTCAACATCACCAGCAGCTTTTCCACCTTCGTGGTGTGAAGCAACTGCTGCGCCGAGGAAAGAGAGATCTTGACTGCGCGGTCGTCATATTCCTTGACTCCGGTTATAAAAGTGCCGACCACCTTCACATCCATGGCGTTAAGCGAGCCGTTAACGGTGGTGGTCATCAGCGTCAGGTAGTCTCCCGGCTTCACGCTCATCGACCGCGCCAACCCCTCCCCAACGATCACTCCGTCTGTGTCGTTGTCGGAGAGGAATTGACCAGCCACCATCCACTGAGCGCGCATCAGGTTGTCGCGCGCCGGCTCGACCGCCGTGGCCAGAAAAGTTTCTGACTTTTCGCCGTTGCTCACCAAGCCCATCAATGTGATCTGCGCTGCGGTTGTCTGGACTCGAGGATCGGCTTCGATGACACGCCGGATCTGCTCGATGTTGTCCAGGCCATACTCCAGCGGCTTTTGCGATTCGCGATCGAAGTATCCCTTCTTGAAAACTTGCAAGTGGCCGAGCCGGTTGCGAATCGTGGTCTCACGCAGACCAAAGAAGGACCTCTCCTTGTAACCACCAAACAAGATCAGAGCGGTCGCTCCAAAGGTCATTACTAGGAGCGTGATCAGCGACCGGCGCCGGTTTCTGAAAATGTTCCGAAATGCGATCTTTGCCAACATTGACTCACCCTTCACTTCCCGTAGAACTTGAGAAAAGAATCATTTGATCGTACGGGCGGCCCTGCGTGGCCGCCCGCGTTTACTCTCCATCACTGGACAAACCGGCGGCCACACGCGGTCGCCGCTACAGCCGGATTCAATTCTTTGTTACCTTCTGCGGTGTAATAGTTTGAATACTGGTCGCTCAGGATTTGGCCGTCGCGCAGGCGTACTTGGCGCCTGGCCCGTTCGATGATTTGCGGATCATGCGTTGCAAACAAAAAAATTGTGGCCGTCTGGCGATTGATTTGCTCCAGCAGATCTAGTATTTCCAGGGCAGTCTCTGAATCAAGATTTGCCGTTGGTTCATCGGCCAGCACCAGCTTTGGCTCGGTGACCATGGCGCGCGCCATGGCCACTCGCTGCCGTTGGCCGCCGGAGAGTTGGTCGGGCCGTTGGCGTGCCTGCGCCTGCAGTCCCACCTGCTCGAGCCATTTCCAGACGCGATCATTCCTTTGCGCTTTGGCCATGCCCGAGAGCAGTAGCGGGTATTCCACGTTTTCGAACGCAGTCAAAACCGGCAGCAGATTGAAGGTCTGGAAAATGTAGCCGAGAGTCCTGCTGCGCACTGATGCCAGCTTATGCAGTGGTGTCTCTGTGACGTCGGCTCCGTTTAACACCAGGCGTCCCCGAGTAGGCTTGTCAATACATCCGATTAGATTCAACAGCGTCGTCTTGCCGCTGCCCGAAGCGCCCGCCAGAGCGATGAAGTCGCCCTGGTAAATCTCCAGGCTGACATCCCGGAGCGCCGGGACTTCAACCTTCCCCAGTCTGTAGGATTTCTGAATATTCTCAAGTTTCACGACATTGCCGGTCGCCAAGCTGTCCATACTTGCCACCTCGACGCCCAGACTAAACCTAGAGAGCCCGGTGGGGCTCTCTTTTCCCATGAGCGGCAAAATAGCGACTTGAGTGGCGTTTAGATGCGGATGGGCGGCAGCCTGGACTTTTAGCGAAACGGCAAATTTGCGGTCAATTTTCCTGGAGTTCCCCTTCCAACCTGCGAAAGCGCTGTGTCCTTAGTGTCCCTTGTGGTTTTTTAACCGCTACGGACACAACGGACACCACGGAGACCCATTTTTGTATCCCCGAAAATCTGCGGCGATCCGCCGCTTACTTTCTGCGGAGATCCCTGGCTCCCTCTTAGGAACTCGATGCCAGCGCCGGTTCTCGGACGGCAAAGAAAAAACAGGCCGCCAAGACAGATTGCACGGCGGAAAAGATCACTACCCCCTGAAATCCATACCTCTGGAAAAGAAAGGACGCCAAAAATACCGAGAGGCCGATTCCGGCTTGTGAGAAGCAATTCCGCAAGGCGACAAAGCTCCCTCGCCCGTGGGTAGGAGTCAGTTCGGTAATCAGCGTCTGTTGCGCGGTCTGACGAAAAGCGATCGCTAGCGCCACAGCAAAGAACAACGGCATCAGCTTTTTCATTCCGCCCGCCCACGGCAACAGCAGCACCAGAAAGGCATTTACAAAACTGCTGGACAAAAACAGCCGCCGCTTGCCGAAAAGATCCGAGAGCCAGCCCGAAAGAGGCGAAGCCACGACAGAAGCGGTTCCGGCCAGAAGAAAGACAAGGCCCACTTTGGAGGCGCTCAGCGAATAGGCCCGCATCAACCAGGGGCTGACAAAGGTCAGAAGCGCCAGCGTGGCCCCCGAGACAAAGGAGCCGCTTATCAGAGCAGACAGTTTCTCCGGCGAGCTCAAATAATGGCGATACCGCTCGAAGTGTTCGCGCGTGTTCCAACGTATCGCCTCTGTCGGCGGGGCCTCGAGTTTGCCTGCCCCGCTTTCACCTTGACCTGTTCTCTTTGCTGCAGCCTTAGTCGGGCTTTCGACGGATTTGCCGCGGCTGCCGTGGAGACGGGGCAGGATGGAGGCGGTCAGCAGGACAAGCAGCGCTGCAAGCAACGACGTTCCGCGAAAAATCCAGTGCCAGTCCCAACGATCTGCGATCACGGCTCCCAGCGGCACTCCTGCCACAAGAGCGGCAAAATAGGAAGCCATGACCGTACCCATGGCGCGGCCGCGCACAGCATATGGAAAATAGTCCCCCACGTAAGCAGTAACGCAGGTGCTCAGGATCCCGGCAAACAATCCCATCAGCGCGCGCAAAATGAGGAACGTAGAAAACAGTGAGGCCAGACTGAGCAGATAAGCCGAGAGCGCGAAACCAGCCAGTCCGAAGAGCACCACTGGTTTTCTTCCGAAGTAATCTGAGAGCGGGCCAAACAGCAGATTCTGCACCGCCGCGGCCAAGGCATATCCGGTAACCGCCCAGCCCAGCTCCGCCACAGGCCGATGCACCGTAGCGGCGATGAGACTGAGAATCGGCAGAACCACCTGGTTGTCTACGACACCAATGAAAAGAATTCCGAACAACAACGCCAGAATAGGGCCGGATTTTCTTGCCGGAAATGCGGAGGTTTGGGTCATAAACAGGTGTCCCAAAGCTATGAACCACGGGGGACACTGAGAACACGGGGATTAAGCGCTCCCGAAATTGGCACTAAATCTTTTTGATAAAGGAATCGGTAAATTCCCCGTGTTCCCAGTGTCCCCCATGGTTTCACAATTTTGAGATAGCGCGAATCCGCGCGCTATTCACCATTCCCGAAGCTTAACAGGTTGGCCAGCATTCGAAACGCGCCGTTGTTCAGTTCTTTCCACTGCCGATACCACACGTACGAGGTGTAAACATAAGTTCCCTTTCCAACCGAGGCCGCTAGCAACCCGCCGCTTAGCGGCCCTTCGCCGGGATCGTTGGTGGAAAGCAAAGCCTGATACCGAGAGTCCCACTTGTCCGGAAAATAGAGCCCGCGCTCCTGCACCCAGCCCTCAAAATCGCTCGGCGCGATGGTATTCGGCCGATGCAGCAGCGCGTGCTCCGGGAGAAGAATTCGTACCGGAGCTTCCTCAACCGTTACTCGCTTGCTTGAAACATGCAGCGGGTAGGGCGCCAGTTGAGGGAATCCATTCTCTGTGTTGAACTCTCCCGCACGCTGGTAGAAAACCACCAAGTTTCCACCGTTGCGGGCATAGTTCAACAAGCGCTCGTTGTTCTCCACCAGTTCGGGAATCAACACGTAGGCACGATGGTCCACAAGAATGGTCTGATATTGCGATAAATCGCCCGAAAGCAGTTGGTCGCGAGTAATGATCTGGTAAGACACGCCCAGGTTTTTCAGAGCCTCTTCTGTAGATGAATCGGTGTGACGCAATAACCCTATTTTACCGGTGCGACCCAGTCTCAGATCGCCCGGTCTTTCCCGAACTTCAGCTGATGCGCGCGTGCCATCCGCGCCTTCAAAACGAATCACCTCATTCGTTGCATTCCCGCTTCTAAATGCCAAAGGCCAGTGGACCGTCTGCGTCCGGTTTGGCGCCACTTGGACCCTGGCATTTTGCGCAGCGGCGCCAGCTCCGCTCAAAGTTCCTTCCAATGTCTCCATGGTGTGGTTAGTCAAGCGGACGGTCGCCGTTGTTTTCATCTCTTGCCATACCAACCAGTGATCCGGCGACACCGAAATTTCCAGCCGCGGAAATACCCTGGGCGAAACCGTCCACTCAAATGGAATCTCAACGGGACCATCGGAGAAATCCAGGCGCCACGAAATCTGCGGCAAATGCTCCTTCTTGTAAAAGTAGCGAAAAGGCTCAGTAACGTCGGCGTCGCTCGATACGCGCGCTACTCCATAAATTGTCCAAACCGAGGCGGCCGACGGCCCTTCGATAGTTCCAGTCTCCGACCAACCTTTGGGCCACTGAGCTTTAGCCAGGTTCAGCTTTAGCGCCAAAGGACTTGCAATACCGAGTCGAAATACCGCCCAGTCACCGGCTACAGCTTCATTGACGGGCCGAGAATGAAACAGTCGATCAACTTCGCCGCCTGTCTTCACTTTCGATGCGGCTTCTTCCGAAACGGGCGTTAAGTCCCAGGTCACTCGTAGCCCCGCGATCTCTCCCTTTGCGGCCCTCAAACGGCCGGCTACTTCTTCGATCGAAGACCGGATTTTTTCCCGTTTCTCGCCAGAGAATTGTCCCGCCAACCCGCGACGCAATCTCTCCAGTTCCCGCTGGTCCTGTTGGATCTGCCTCAACGCAGGGCTCGCGTCTGGCAGCACGTGCGTGTCTGCGAGATTCTGGAAGCGCTTCTGAATGATGCGCAGGTTCATCCCGATCTCGGGCAGGAACGGTTGCTCCAAGCCGGTAAAAAAATTGTCGGCCCCGCTCAAATTCTCCGGAGACGCCGAATCCCAAAGCTTGTAGTAGCGATCCCGTGGTCGAATATAGGGAATCTGCCAGGGGCCTTGAGAGGCATGCTGGAGATAGGCGCTGCGTGCAATCTCAGAGTAGGTCCTGCCGGTTAGCGGCTCCACTTCCCCGACGTGTAATACTACGGCGGCTTCCTTCGTCTGTTGTTGTGCCTGAAACAAGCGAAGCGTCTTCCACGCAACGCCGAGGTCGGGCCGGTACCCCGGCTGAGCGGCCAGCCGAAATGCATCCTTAAGGGCGATAGCGACGGCCCGGTGATTGCCATGTTCCTGGTTCTCCTGGTTCTGACTGTTACGCCTCGGCTCCGCCGAATGATTGGTAATGATCACCATCGGCCTTTCGCTGCGAATCGCCGCTACCAGGCGGTCGACTACTTCCTGCTTCCCGCCCCAGAATTGAAAAGTTTCCTCCGCCGTTTTTGAAAAACCGAAGTCGACAAAGCCGAGCGACAAGACACGCGAAACGCTATAACCCGATGCCGCGGCGCGTAACTCGCTATAACGCAGCGCCCCTAAATCTTCATAAAGTTCCGGGCCGATCGCGTTCTGGCCCCCTTCGCCATAGTTGCTGACAACGACCGAGGCTCGCACTCCCCACTTCATGCGCATCATGGTAAGCGCTTCGGCGTCCTCATCATCGGGATGGGCGGCTACGCTCATCATGGAAAAGGAAGTAGCAAGGTCCTTTAAGGCCTGACGCTGCCGCGACGCCGTCTCCTGTTGGGAACGGACATCGGAGCACAGAAACAGAAAGAACCCGAGGCACAGAAGAGCTTTGGGTCTCAGGGCGGCAATCGCCGCCGCCTCTCTTCCCGCGGTAGTACTTCTATTTGACATCGGCCCTCTTTAACTTCAGCAGCATTACCAGCGCATCCTCAGGAGGTTGCTTGTAGTAGGTGCTGCGAGTGCTGTGTTCTACAAAGCCATGAAGGTGGTAGAAGGCAATGGCGCCTTTGTTGGATGGGCGCACCTCCAAAAAGCAATCGGTCACGCCGCGGCTCCAGGCGATGCCGATGAAGCGCTCCAGCAAGCGGCTCCCAATTTTCTGCCTCTGGTGTCCTGATTCTACTGCCAGCTTATAAATCTCAGTGTTGGGCGGAAGAATGCGGCCCGCAATGAACCCCACGATTTGTTCGTTGCCCCCGACTACCCGATCTTCGATTCCCTGTCCAGCGGTACCGCCTTGCTGCTGAGACGCTCCCTCTGTTGGTGCTCGGTCATCGGCAACGGTTGCGACGAAGCCGTGGAAATGCGGGTCCCCCAGCAGCAGGTTCATATAGTCTTGTCCCCGCCATACTTCCAACCCGCACTTCCTTTCCAGCATCAATACAGCACTGACATGATCGGGCAGAAAGGTTTTCAATCGCACAGGGAATGTAAATAGTAGACTTTCTTTACGCACGTGTCATTCCTGTTTGCGCTCGGCGCGATTCAACTCCGCGTCGGACGGACGGATGTAGTATGCGTCCAAAAGATCTGCTGGAAGGATCTGGCCGGCACATAAGCGCCGCAGCGCGGCTGCTGCTGTAGCGCGCGCTAAGAAGAAGTCTGAATTGGTCACAATATGGCCGGCCTGCTCGATTAAATCTCGATACAACAAAGTTCCGTCCCCCACGAATTTGACCTGCTTTTGTCCAAGCGAAGCAATCCACTGGTCAGGAGCAGTCGCCTCACCTTCACGCAGCAGGACTGGAGCCGCGTGCGGAGAATTTTTCTCGTACAGCGCGGCAAAGACCTGGCGCCGGCGAGCGTCCATAAACGGAGCCACCCTTCCCGATTCAGCGACGCTTTCAGCCAGCGCATCCAACGTCGTTACTCCCACCAGAGGGCAGCCTGTTCGCAGGGCCAGGGCTTTCATCGTTGAGATACCGACACGCAGTCCGGTAAAGGATCCGGGGCCTGTGGTAACCGCGAGCGCATTTAGCTCCTCAAGTCTGATCCCGGGCACATGCAACACAAAATCGATCATCTCAAGCAGCTTTTCTGAGAATGTGAGACCGGCGTCTGCGTTCATCTCGCAGACTACAGAATGGGCGCGCGATAAACATACCCCTCCCCGCCGCGACGTGGTGTCGGCCGCAAGGATCAGCGGCGCGCCGCTGGCAGCCGCGTCGACGGTCAGTGGTGAAGCGGTATGTTGTTTTCCCATATCACGGTACGTTGATTGCTTATAGCACAAACATTCAACACTGAGGCACAAAGGACCCAGATCATTAGAAAAAACCAGCCCGCCGCAGGAGGGCGTTAGCGTCTGGCCCAGGGCGAAGCGCAGCGTAGCCCTGGGATAACGAGAATACTATTAGAATTTCCAGCCCGCCCCACTGTGGGGGGGCGACAGATCGCTGGAGATTTGCGATGAGCTCTCTGCCGCCCGTCCCGCCAGGGGGACGGGCTTTTGACCCCTGTTTGACGTGATGCTGACTTGCCGGGCAGTTAACTGGTATTCTTGCTCCCGATAATTGCCCACTGGGACTTATGGATTCCCTTACCCCGATGATGCGGCAGTACCACGAGATCAAACGGGAGTATCCCGATGCGCTGCTATTTTTCCGAATGGGCGATTTTTACGAGATGTTCTTCGATGACGCCGTCCAGGCTGCGCGCGAACTGGAGATTACCCTGACATCCCGTAATCGAGACAAGAATGGCATCCCGGTCCCGATGTGCGGCGTTCCCTATCACTCGGTGGCAGGATACATTGCCAGACTGATAAAAAACGGCCATCGTGTGGCCATTTGCGAACAGGTCGAAGACCCGCGAACAGCGGTTGGAATCGTCAAGCGCGAGGTCATCCGAGTGGTTACACCTGGGACGATCACGGATGATCTTCTACTTGAGCCCAAGAGTCATAACTATCTGGCAGCTCTTCATTTTTCTCTCAGTTCTGCGGGAATTGCGCTGGTCGATCTTTCGACCGGACACCTCACCCTCAGTGATCTCACCGGGGAAAACTTCCAGGAGGATGTCCTGTCTCTTCTCTCTTCATTTTCCCCTGCCGAAATTTTAGTGCCGGAAACGCTTCGCTCCCAATTTTTGCACTCGACCAGGTTGCAGGATTTTACAAATGTCACTGGCGTCGACGACTGGACTTTCCACAACGATCGGGCTGCGAGCGTTTTGGAGGAGCAATTCAGGGTGGCGACTTTGGATGGTTTTGGAGTTCCATCAGGCAGCTTGGCTGTGTGCGCCGCTGCAGGATTGATTCGGTACCTGAGAAAGACGCAGAAGGCTGCTCTGGATCACATTCGCAATCCCGCATATCTACGAGCGACGGATTTTTTGAGAATGGACGCCTCAAGTGTCGCCAACCTGGAACTGGTGCAAGCCGTTGATGGCTCCCGTAAGTGGACTCTATTTTCCATTCTCGATTTTACGCAGACGGGAATGGGAGCGCGTCTTCTTAAGGAGTGGCTGCTGCGCCCCAGCCTGGATTTACGAACCATTTCACGCCGCCAGGACTCCGTGGAGAGACTCAAGGAAAACGTAATTTTTCGGCGCGAGATTGTCGATCTCCTGTCTGAAATCCAAGATCTGGACCGGCTGTTGTCCAAAATAACGTTGGGGCTGGCCAATCCCCGCGACTTGGTTTCGCTGGCTGCTTCCCTGAAGCAGCTTCCCCAGCTTAAGGACACACTGGCCAAAAGCGAGTCCGAACCTCTTTGCCGGTTGGGCGGCACACTGGACCCGCTGGAAGATGTTGCCGGACTTCTGGAAGCCTCCGTCGCCGACAATCCGCCCGTTTCTATACAGGATGGGGGAATCATCCGAGACGGCTACAACGCGGAGTTGGACGAGCTGCGGGGAATCCAGCGAGATGGCAAAAGTTACATCGCCGCGATTGAAAACCGAGAACGCGAGAGAACTAGAATCACCTCGCTGAAGGTCAAATACAACCAGGTTTTTGGCTACTTTATCGAGGTTACACGTCCTCATCTGGCCCTGGTGCCGCCTGACTACATGCGAAAGCAGACGCTGGCCAATGCCGAGCGGTTCATCACGCCGGAGTTGAAAGAGTACGAAGAGAAGGTTTTAACCGCCGAGGAACGGATCCTGGAGCTGGAAAAGGAACTCTTCACCAGCCTGCGCCGCCAGGTGGCGGCAGAACACCGGCGGGTTCAAGCCACCGCCGCCGCCGTCGCTGAGCTGGATGCGCTGGCCTCATTTGCCGAGGCGGCTCATCGTTACCGCTACGTTCGTCCTGTCGTGGATAACTCTACCCTGATTGCAATCCGGGGCGGAAGGCATCCGGTTTTGGAGCAGCGAGACGACCAGCCATTCACTCCAAACGATCTTTATGCTGACAACGATGCCAGCCAGATCCTGCTGATCACCGGCCCCAACATGGGCGGAAAATCGACATTTCTGCGTCAGAATGCCTTGATAGTCATTTTGGCGCAGATGGGGTCCTTCGTCCCGGCTGACTCGGCTACGGTGGGTCTGGTTGACCAAATCTTTACTCGCGTGGGTGCTTCGGACAACCTGGCGCGGGGGCGGTCCACCTTCATGGTGGAGATGATTGAAACTGCGAACATCCTAAACAACGCGACGCCTCGCAGCTTGATATTACTCGATGAATTGGGACGTGGAACGGCGACATTCGACGGATTGTCGATTGCATGGGCGGTAGCTGAATTCCTTCACAACGACCTGACGCGCAAGGCAAAAACACTCTTCGCCACGCACTACCACGAGTTGACCAAGCTGGAACGGCTCTACGGTGGAGTCAGGAACTTCTGCGTTACGGTAAAGGAATCGGGCGACGACATCGTATTTTTCCACAAGGTTGTGCCGGGCAACGCCGACAAAAGCTATGGCATCGAAGTAGCGCGCATGGCTGGGCTTCCGTCGCCCGTTTTGCGGCGGGCCCGCGAGATCTTGAAGAAGCTGGAGCGCAAGGAGATCGACTTGTCTGGTCAGTCGCGCTCCCGCAGTACCGATGAAGTGATCGACGAAATTCAAAAAACCTTGTTCTAGGAAATACAGGGAAGTACAGGGACAGACCCCTTAATTAATCAATGAAAAGGATGCTCCTATCTTTTGCCCTCCTCGATTAATTAGGGGGTCTGTCCCTGCATTTCTGTCCCTGTATTTCCAATGACCTACGCCCAAAGGGTGCACGCTTTTGCCGCTACAATCTCGGTCTCTGGCTCTGATTCTTCTAGCGCTTCCCTTTTTTCTGAACCTCGGCACTTCCAGCTTGTGGGACGCCAACGAAGCGTTCTATGCCGAAACCCCCCGCGAGATGGTAGAGCGGGGGGACTACATTTACCCCACATTCAACTATGAGCCGCGCATCCATAAACCACCGCTGGCCTATTGGCTGGTTGCAGCCAGTTATCGGCTCGTTGGCGTTAGCGAATTTTCCGCGCGCCTTCCATCGGCCGTTGCTGCCTGCGCACTGTTGGGATTTCTGATCTATTTCCTGAGGCTGAAAAATGACCGCGCACCAGAGGCCCGCGATCATAGTTGGACCACTGCGATTCTTGCCGCGTCGATTCTCGCGACCACACCGCGCTTCCTCATTGTCGCCCGCCGTTTGCCCATTGACTGTCTTCTGGCTGTCTTTTTAACACTAGCCTTGCTCTTGGTTTATTGGGCGTTCCATTCCGACGAAACTGCGAAAACTGTGTCTCAACGTTACTGGAAATGGGGTGCAGCCGGATTTTTTACCGGGCTTGCATTTCTCACCAAGGGGCCGGTGGCGCTGCTGCTTCTGATGATCATCGCCGGCATTTTTGCCTGGATGGAAGGGAGACGGCCCGGCCGCGGCACTGCGTTTTTTTTTGCAGTATTTCTTTCAACTGCCCTTCCCTACTACGTGCTGCTGTACCAACGCGGCGGATCGGCGGCCATTTACAACTTCTTCATCACTGAGAATCTGGGCCGATACACAATAGTGGATTTCAGTCCCGCCCGAGCGCCTTCTTATTTTCTTGAAGTTTTGCTGGCCGACGCATTTCCGTGGAGCTGGTTTCTGCCTGCGGCAGTTTATCTCTGGAAATCGTGGAGATCGGCGCATCGTTCCCTGCTTCGCTTTTGCTGGATTTGGCTTGTGACCATTCTCATTTTCTTCAGCTTTTCGCACACCAAGGAAGAGTACTATCTTCTTCCGGCCTATCCGGCGCTGGCGATCCTGCTGGCTCACTTTTTTGGAAGCCTGCCCCAGGCGGTGGGAAAAGGCCAAAGAGTCTTAGCAGTCAACGGGTTTGCCGTGGGAGTTGGCCTGGCCGGCATGGGAGTCTTCGTCCTTCGGCTGAGCAGGGTTTTGCTGCCGGGAATTGTCACTTGGCTGGTTCCGCTACTCTTTGTTCTCGGAGCTCTAGTCATGATTCGACTATTCTGGCGTGGCCAGGCATTGCGGGCTGCTGGCTTCCTATCGATGCTTCTGCTGCTGATCAGCATCAATGTGGCCGCCATTTTTCTGCCCGTCCTTGAAACACTCCGGCCTACGCGGCGGTTGACGGCACAAGCGGCCGCTATCCTGGGCCCAGAAGATCACCCCGGTTACTTCCGTTTTGCCTCGCCAAGCATGTGTTTTTACTTGCGCCGGCACATCTGCGAGCTATTTGGCAATGGAGAACTGGAAGCAAACCTTGACAAACCAGGGCGGTCGATCCTTCTGATGCAAGGAAGCGACTACGATCAATTACCCAGCCGGATTCGAGATCGCATGGAAATTGTTGCTTCCGCCCAACGGTTTCCGACACGCGGAAGAGAGTTACTAAAGATCCGCTCCGCGGCAGATTTGCCCCGAGTTCTCCTGTTAGCGGAGAAGAGAAAGTAAATCGAGTCCTTATGAAACAAGAGCCGCGCCTCCGCGTATATGCTGGCGTAGGCGGAAAATGTACCGGACACACTTTCCGCGATCAGCACGTGGATCAGAAACCCACGGAGCTGTTTTGCGCGCTTTCATATTCTCTGTAGAATCTATCTTGTATGACAGAGATTTCCCTGGTGGTTCCGGTTTTTAACGAAGAGCACAGCCTGGAACTGCTCTACCAGCAAGTAGTCGATGCAGTTGCGCCCCTTGATAACGACTTTGAACTGATCTTCGTCGATGATGGCAGCACAGACGGCAGCTACTCAGTGCTGGAACGCCTGGCCGCCGGGGATCCACGCGTAGTAGTGGTTCGCTTTGTCCGAAACTTCGGGCAAACAGCCGCCATGGCTGCCGGTTTTGAGATGGCCAAGGGCGAAATCATCATCCCCATGGACGCCGACTTGCAGAACGATCCTGCCGACGTTCAGGCGATTCTTCGGAAACTGGACGAAGGTTACGACGTCGTCAGCTGCTGGCGAAAGAATCGCCAGGACAACTTCCTCACCCGCAAGCTCCCCTCGCTGTTTGCCAACAAACTGATCAGCTGGATCTCCGGAGTTCATCTTCACGATTATGGCTGCACGCTAAAGGGCTATCGCCGAGAAGTGATGCGCCACGTCAAGCTGTACGGAGAGATGCATCGCTTCATTCCGATCCTGGCGCACTGGGTGGGGGCGAGGGTCACCGAGATCACGGTGCGCCACCATCCTAGACAGTTTGGACAGTCCAAGTACGGAATGATGCGGACCTTGAAGGTGATGCTGGATTTAATCACCATCAAGTTCTTGGGAAAGTATTCCACCAAGCCAATGCATTTTTTTGGAGGCGCCGGGACGCTGCTGATCCTCGCCGGAGTGGCCACTTCAATAGTGACTTTAGGAGAAAAGTTTTTCCTGGGAGTGAAAGCGAATCGGAACCCGTTGCTCCTCGGTTCGGTATTTTTTGTGATCATCGGTGTCCAGTGCATTCTGATTGGTCTGATCGCCGAGCTGATGACTCGCACTTATCACGAATCTCAAGACAAACCGACTTACATTGTCAAACAGATACTGAGGACGCGGCGGGCCGCAGAACCGATTGTCAGCGAACATTTTCGCCGGTAGTCCATTCAGTAGCTGTGAAAAAATACCGAGCCGCTACGGACCAAATCCACGTAGGAGCGCCGTCGTGGTGCCGGGGATTGGAACAATCCATGGCTTCTGAGCAAGCAGCCAGGCAAGCGCGATTTGAGCAGGTGTCGCTTTCTTGCGTTCTGCCGTCTTGCCAAGCAGGTCAACCAAGGCTTGATTCGCTTTCCGAGCCTCCGGTGTAAAGCGAGGAACGATGTTGCGGAAGTCGGAACTGTCGAAAAACTACGGTCGATCTGCTAAAGGCCTGTTCTCGGCTTTTGGACCTTCTTGATGCAATCGCGAGTACAGACGCTTGTTCGGCCAACCACCAATGCGCGAAATTAAGGCGCTTCGAGCCGCCAACATCGTCGCTACTGGCGTGATCTGACGTAGATCACAAGCCTGTTTGCCCGTCGTGGGTTTTCCTGTTCCTCGGGCGCGGCTCGGAAATTTGCGTTAATCCGGGGCCAGCCCTTCCGCTGGCGCTTGACGATTCAACCCTTTGCTTCGAACTTCGCTGTAAACTGGTGGGATGCCGTCAATTTCCGACCTTGCCGGACAAAGCCTGATAGTCGGTTTTGAAGGCACCACGCTCGACGCTGCGTCTATAGCAGCGCTCTCAGATCTTCGACCCGCGGGCTTCATTTTGTTTTCGCGTAATCTGAAAGAGCGCACGCAAATCCGCGAGCTGATGGAAGATCTTAGATATCTGTTTACTCCCCGGCTAGTTTGCATCGATCAGGAAGGAGGGCGGGTTGACAGGCTGCGGGCCGTGTTTCCGCCTTTCCCATCGCCGGAAAGTCTGGCCTTATCGCGAGAGGATCAGATTTTCCACCAGTACGGCCGGCTGACTGGAGAAGTCTTGCGGGCGTTCGGATTCAACGTCAATTTCGCTCCTGTCCTGGACTTGCGCTTTAACGATGCTGACAATGCGCTGCGATCCCGTTACCTGGGGCGCGACCCCCATCAGGTGAGCGTATTTGCAAAGCAGTATCTTACGGGTTTGCAAAGCGCTGAAGTACTCGGGTGCGGAAAACATTTTCCCGGCTTGGGGCGAGCGACGACCGACAGTCACATCGAATTGCCGAGCATCGATGCCTCGCCCGATCAGTTGCTGAGCGAAGACTTGCTTCCATACGGGCGACTAAAGGAGGAGTTACGAATGGTGATGATCAATCACGCGGCCTACACGCAGCTAGAAGGGACCGAACCGAACGTAGAGAACAGGGAAAACAAGACCGCAGTCCCCGCCTCCTGTGCCCCTGAAGTATATCGTTTGCTCCGGCAGAATCTTCGATACAGCGGGATTGCGCTCACGGATGATTTAGACATGGGCGCCGTCCACCAGTCGATTCCACGAGAGCGGATTGCGCCCGGATGTTTTCTCGCAGGCGCCGACCTACTGATCATTGGTAAAGACCTGGACTTTGCCCGTCTTTGCCGCGACCAACTGGCAAAGCTGTTCGAGCGCGAATCCCTGGCTCAGGAAGCTCGCCGGCGCGCCGAGAATTTGAATGCTCTGCCGCCTGTTCCCGCAATCCAGTTGGAAAGCGTAGCAGCCTTGGAAAGGGCCTTCGTCGACTGGAAGACCACGCTTGGGCTGTAGCAGGGCGTTGATCTTGAGCGGTCGCTCTCTGCAGCGGGCGACCACACAGGGTCGCCCGTAGAAATGAAATCAATTGTCCAAGGCTGACATGCTTGGATTCAGGCGGCTTTGCCGAATTGTTGTGACAGCCGAGCAGATTGTCTTATCATGTCTTTGAGAACGGTTTTGCTCTGAGGAGAGCGGGCGCGTTGCCACTATGGATATTTACGAAGAAATTGTCGCCATCCGAAAACGCGGTGGTAAAGCTGCATTGGCCACTTTGATTCACCAGATAGGCTCCACTCCGCGCAAGGACCATGCCAAGATGCTAATCCGCGAGGACGGCAGTTTTCTTGGAACTGTCGGCGGAGGCTGCGTGGAAGCGGAAATTTGGCAGGCTGCGCAAGACGTGATGACCACCGGAAAATCAAATATCCTTAAGTTTCAACTCAATCAGGAGGATGCAGCGCAAGATGGCCTGGTGTGTGGGGGCACAGTGGAGATTTTTATCGAACCTATCCTGCCTGACCCCCACCTGGTGGTTTTCGGCGCCGGCCACATCTCGTCGTTTCTTTCCAAAGTCGCAAAACTGGCAGGGTTCCAAGTGACGGTGGTTGATGACCGGGCGCGGTATGCTGCGCGCGACCGGTTTCCAGAGGCTGACAACGTCATCGTGTGCGACTTTGACCGCATTCGCGAGCAGGTTCCCTTGCATTCCAACTCCTACATCGTCGTTGTGACTCGCGGTCACGCGCACGACCAGTCGGTGCTGGAAAAAATCATCGACGCTCCGGTGAAGTTTCTTGGAATGGTGGGGAGCCGCCGAAAGAGCAAAATCATCTTTGACTACCTGCGGCAGCAAGGGGTGGGAGAAGACCTGCTGGGACGCGTGGAATCCCCTATCGGAGTGGAAATTGGCTCGGAGACGCCGGAAGAAATCGCAGTAAGCATCGTGGCCGAAATGATCGCCGTGCGCAAAGGTGTGCCTGTATCCAAGAAAAAGAAGCTTAGCCCCTTGGTAGATAGAAGATAGAGGATTGAGAATAGATGGCACTGATTCAAACCTTTCGACAACTAGACGTATACAAACTGTCCTTGGCGGAGGCAAAAAGGATATTTGTCATCACAAAGGATTTTCCCAAAACGGAAATCTACTCATTAACGAACCAAATACGTCGATCGTCACGCGCAGTCAATGCCATGCTTGCAGAAAGCTGGGCAAGAAGAAGGTATCCAGCGGCCTTTGTAAGTAAGATTGACGAGGCATTGGGAGAAGCGATGGAAACCCAAGCGTGGTTGGACCATGCATTGGAGTGCGATTACATTGATCAGGAGCAGCATCATCTTCTAGACGAGGCATGGCAGCACATCGGTGCCATGCTTCACCGAATGATCCAGCGCGCCGATGATTTTTGCAAGACTGCTTCTAAATAACAGTTTTCCTCGGAAGTTCGGGTCTCTATTTCAATTCTATCGTGACTGGTGGATCGTGGGCCTGTCCTCGATCCTCAATCCTCGATTCTCGGCTCGCTTGCCGCTATCCTCGATTCTCGATCCTCGATTCTCGATTGTGCTGTGCCTTCTTTGGGGCATCCTGATCTGCGCTTGTCAGCGAAAGCCCGACCCGCACGTCGTGGTAATGGCGCTCGAGACCAGCCCCACCACTCTTGACCCGCGCATCGGCACCAGTGAAGTGACCTCGCACGTCTACGAGCTAATCTTCAACTCACTGATAAGGCGGGATCAAAACTTCCAGTTCGCTCCCGATTTGGCCCTGTCGTGGGAAAATCCCGATCCTCTTACCTACGTTTTCCACTTGCGCCGCGGGGTCCTGTTTCACAACGGAAAGGAACTGACCAGTGAGGATGTCAAGTTCACTCTGGACAGCCTGTCCAAGCTCACTACGCCCAAGAAAGGAAGCTTCTCCAAGCTGAAGGAAGTCACGGCGCCCGATCGCTATACAGTAGTGTTCCATCTTTCGTCTCCTTATCTTGAATTCCTAACCAACCTTGTTCGGCCGGCGATTGGAATAGTACCGGCGGGATCGGGCGCCGACTTTTTCCAGCATCCCGTCGGCACGGGCCCTTATCGCCTGATTGAGTTTCAACAGGACCGGGACGTGCGGCTGGCTGCCTTTGACAAGTACTTTGAGGGACAGCCGGCGCTTTCAGAAATCTACTTCCGCATCATTCCCGATGACACCACACGCGCGTTGGAGCTGGAAAAAGGATCGGTGGACGTAGCGCTCAATTCAATTTCAGGAGACATGCTGCTGCGGTTGAAAAAGCAGGCGCATCTGCAAGTCGACAACGCTCCGGGAGTTCGCTATCAGTACCTGGCTTTCAACCTGAAGCATCCTATCCTTTCCAACGTGAGAGTGCGCCAGGCCATTGCTTATGCTATTGATCGCGACAGCATCATCCGTTACCTTTACCGGGGCTACGCACGCAAAGCAAGCAGCATTCTGCCCCCCTTCCACTGGGCTTATGAGCCGAAGGTAATGCAGTACCGGTATGATCCGGCGCTCGCTCGACAACTACTGGACCAGGCCGGCTATTCCGATCCTGATGGGGATGGGCCGAGAACGCGGTTTGCATTGGACTACAAAGCATCAACCACCGCCGAGTTCGTGCATCAGGCGGAAATCATCCAGGAAAACCTGAGGAGGGTCGGCATCAACGTCCAGATTCACACATTGGAGCTGGCAACCGTGCTGTCGGACGTCCGCCGGGGCAGCTTCGAGCTTTACTCGCTGCGATGGGTAGGCGCCAACCTGTTCACCGATATTTTCAATTTCGTTTTCCATTCAAAGAGCGCTCCGCCGGCGGGCGCTAACCGCGGGCGCTATGCCAACCCCCAGGTGGATGCGTTGCTGGATGAAGCCAACCAAACCTCTGATTTGGGGCGCCGCAAAGAAATCTTTTCCCAAGTCCAGAAGATCGTCGCGGAGGACTTGCCCTATGTCAGCCTCTGGTACCCGGATAACGTCGTTGTCTACAACAGGCGGCTGGAGAACGTCCGCATCATTCCCTCAGGCGACTATGTTTTTCTGAAGGACGTGCGGATTCGGCCGAAGTAACTCGAAAATTCCAACGTCCTTTTTGATTACGCGCCGCTTAAGCGGCTCCTTAGCCAGCGGATTGTGGGGAACAGCCGACCACGCTCACGTTCACGAGCACGTCAACGTCCACGACTACGGCCAATCGAATCGTGAACGATTGTGCATTTTCGTCTGCGTAGGCGTGGACGTGAACGTGAGCGTGGTCGTGATCGGCTATTATTGGGTTGCGGCTCCGCCGCGCTGGGCCTCCGCGGTGAGTCCTGTGCCTCAGAAACTGCTAGGATTTCGATCCGCCGGCCTTTTTTGAGTCGCCGCCGCTCGATTTGCTCTCATTCCAGTCACGGATTGCATCCTGCACGCGGCGCAACATGGCGCCCTCTCGTAAAATGACCGGGGGGTCTGATCGGATGTCCAGGATAGTGGAAGGGCGATTGTTGGGTAATTTACCAACGTCCAGGAAAAGATCCACATCCATTCCAAACTGCCGCGCTGCCTCATCGGGATCGATGGTGGGAATCTCTCCGCTTCGATTGGCGCTGGTGGAAATCAACGGCCCGCGCAGCATCTCGAGAAAATCGCGCAGGAAACTCCAGTGTGGAACGCGAATCCCGATAGAATCATTTTCGGAAAAGGGCGCCTTTCCCTTCTCTTTGCTGAAGATCATGGAGACCGGACCGGGCCAAAGCCGCTGGGAAAAGAAGGAAAATGAGGAAGGAATCTCCGAGACCAGGTCAGATAGTCCGCCAGGGCCGCCTATCAGGACTAAATAGGCATGACCGAGCGGGCGTTGTTTCAGCTTTGTGAGCCTTTGCAGAGCTTGCGTCGAGTATGGATCACATCCCAGGCCGTAAACGGTATCGGTCGGATAGAGGACGATGCCGCCTGCCTGGATCGCGCTGACTACTTGCGCCAAAGCTTCGTTCCTGCCGGCGTCTGCAAGCGACAAACGTTTCATGGGATAATCCCCACTTTATGTCGCCTGAGATTATATCCAGTCCGCAGAATCCACGCATCAAGCGGCTGCGCCGCCTCAGCACGGGTAAAGATCCGGACGAAGAATGGTTTTTACTGGAGGGGAGATCGGTCATACGAGAAGCGCTCGGGCGAGGTTGGGAGCTTGAAGCGATCTACCACACGGCAGGAAGGGGAATTCCAACCGCTGCAACCACAAGTCTTCAGGTTTCTGAAAAGGTGATGCAATCGGTAAGCACACTGGACCAATCTCCAGGCATCCTGGCAGTGGCGCGAAAGCACTACGCTCGCATGGAAGAAATTTCTCTGAAGGGGCGGTCGCTGTTGCTTGCCGGAATACAAGACCCTGGGAATTTGGGAGCGCTGCTCCGTTCGGCCGCCGCTTTCGGCGTGAGCACGGTCCTGTCATCTCCCGGGACGGCGCATTTCTATAATCCCAAGGTGGTGCGAGCAGCGATGGGAGCGATGTTCCAGCTGCAACTGTGCGAAAATGTGAAGGCAGGAGATTTGGCCACCCTGCTGGATGAAAACCAAGCAGAACTCATCGTTGCCGACAGCGGCAGCGGCGAAGATCCACGGAGCCTTTCCAGGCAGGGCAAGTACGTGCTCGCCCTGGGCCACGAGACTCTCGGAGTGTCACGCGAGTTTCGAGCCTTGGCCAAAAGGCAGGTCCGGATTCCAATTAGTTCTGCAACTCAATCGTTGAATGTGGCAGTAGCGGGATCGATTCTGTTGTATGAATTGGCCTAGAAAATCGCAAGTCGCAGGTCGGAGGTCAAAAGTCGCAGGTCATGTCAAAGTCGCAGGTCGAAAGTCGCAGGTCGCAGGTCGCGAACTGGGACTCGTGAGCTACAGATTACAGATCCCTCTGTGGATGATTGCCAGTGATGGGGGTTCGGATTTACCAATGGTTTATTTTCGGAAAGACATATCGTCGCAGTCTCCGACCTGCCACCTGCGACTTTCGACTTGCGACCTTCAATCTCCGATCTGCGACCTGCGACTTAAAATATGAGCCGCCCACTATTTCCTGAAAAAGAACCAGCGGAGCCACAAGCTTCCGCTCCCTTGGCCGAAAGGATGCGCCCGGACACAGTGGATGAATTCGTGGGGCAGGAACATTTGGTGGGAAAAGGCAGAGCTCTAAGGCAGCTCATAGAAAGCGACCAGCTCACGTCAGCAATTTTTTGGGGCCCGCCGGGAGTAGGAAAGACCACATTGGCTCGCATCATTGCTCACTCTACCCAGGCGCATTTTGTGTCCATTAGTGCCGTGTTGTCAGGCGTCAAGGAAGTCAAAGCGATCATCGAACAGGCCGAATACGCGCTGCGTGCCAGAGGAGAACGCACGGTGCTGTTTGTGGACGAAATCCATCGTTTCAACAAAGCGCAGCAGGACGCGTTTCTCAGGCATGTAGAAAACGGCACTATCATTTTGATTGGCGCGACCACTGAAAACCCGTCCTTTGAAGTCATTTCCGCCCTTCTTTCGCGTTCCAAGGTTTTCGTGCTCAATCCGCTAAAGACGGAGGAAATTGCGCAGGTGTTGCGGCGGGCACTGACCTCGCAGCGCGGCCTCGGCTCGCGTGCTATTCAAGTAGAGGACGACTTGCTTGACCTGATCGCCCGTTACGCAAACGGCGACGCGCGTGTTGCCCTTAACACTCTGGAACTCAGCGTCACTCTGGTAGACCAAAAGTCGGCGCCAGAAGGCAAAGAGGTTCTCCGCCTGGAGAACAAACACATCACCGAAGCGCTTCAAAAGAAGACACTGCTCTACGACAAGGCGGGCGAGGAACATTTCAATCTCATATCCGCGCTGCACAAATCAATGCGCAACAGCGATCCCCAGGCCAGTCTCTATTGGCTTGCCCGCATGCTGGAGGCAGGAGAGGATCCGCTTTACGTTGCGCGCAGAGTAGTGCGGTTTGCCTCGGAAGATGTCGGCCTGGCCGATCCGAGAGCCCTGCGTTATGCCCTGGATGCGGTTCAGGCCGCGCAATTTGTAGGCATGCCCGAGTGCAATCTCGCGCTCGCTCAGGCAGTCATCTATTTGGCGCTGGCGCCCAAGTCTAACTCGCTGTACCGGGCTTATCAGGCGGTCCAGGAGGATCTGCAGCGTACTATCAATGATCCGGTGCCGCTGCATTTGCGCAACGCCCCTACCGGGCTGATGAAACAGCTTGGCTATGGCCAGGGATATCGTTACGCCCACGACGAAGCCGAACGCACTGCTGATATGCAGTGCCTTCCCCCATCGCTGGCAGGCCATCGCTATTACCAGCCGACCGACGAAGGAATGGAGAAACAAATGGCGCAATGGATGGAGCTTTGGGAGAAAAGAAAGCGAAATTCCGAATGACGAATTTCGAATGACGAACGAGGAATTTCGAATGTCGAATTTCGAATGACGAATGAGGAATTTCGAACGAGGATTCTCAGCTTTGCGGATTTGTCACCGCAGTGCCGCTCGAATCATCATTCGCAATTCGTCATTCGACATTCGAAATTCCGCGTTCGTCATTCGAAATTCGACATTCGAAATTCTCTCATTTCTCCAGTGCTTGCGCCACGCGCTGAATCTTCTTCAGTGTCCCGCGGAATCCTTCCGACTGCAGTTCCTTTACGGAAATTGCCACTTCTTCGGGGAACAAAAACTGGTCGATTTGCTTCTTGTAGTGATTTACCAGTTCGACTAATCCCTCTGCAGTCGGAGCGAGCTCCGGCGCGTCGGCCTCTTTCAGCTTTTTTTCCGCCCGAAGCGAATCGGTCCAAATCCGCAGGGTGCCTTCCAGGTCGCCTGCAAGATCCTTAATCCGTGTTATTGAATGGCGTTGGGCAGGCACGTCGGCGGCCTGGGAAAGCTGGTTTGATGCCTCCACAAGGCGGTCATTTTTCTGCACCAGCCGTTTTACAAACTGATCAATCTGATCATCAAGGAGGCGATTCATCGCCGCCTCGTTCATGTTCTCGGTAAATGTCTTGGTAAACATCTCACGAAAATGGTCCCGTAACTCGGGGCTTGTCCGCGCCACTAAGCTGACTTTGCCCTTCTCCTTGCCGTTGTCCTTGCCTTTTTCCTCGTGCTGGGCAGATTCGCTCCCGGCTGCTAGCACCAGGACAAAAACTGCCACTATGAAAAGACGACAAACCATAGTCTTTATTATAAAGATTCCACAACCGGTGGGCTGCAACATTAGAAACGGTAGAACAGGGAGTCAGCTTTCAACCGTCAGTCATCAGCTAGCGAGCGACCCCATACCACCGATTAACGAAGAGACGGCCTGAAGGCCGTCTCAGGGATTTGTGACTCAAAAAGAGACGGCCCTCAGGCCGTCTCTCCGAAATACCAACGGTTTCAAATCTTCACCGAATTGTGAACTTCATGCGCCCAAGGGAACATAGTGAGTCTTCATCGTCCAGTCCATCTTCGTAGTGTGGAGTTGCTCGCTACCTGATAGCTGCTGATGGCTGAGAGCTGACTGCTGATGGCTCCTACGATACCGGCATCCCGAACGCAGCCGCTGCCAGGATGCCCAAGCCGAGAAGGACGCGGTAAATCACAAACGGAATGAGAGTTCCTTTTTGAAGATAGCGCAAGAAGTACCGAATACACAGCGAACCGGACACGGCGGAAACAACAATGCCAAGCAGAAGCAAGCCAAACGCGTGCGGCTGGCGCATTAAAGGATCTGTCGAAAGCGCCCCTTTCATATACTCGTGGTAGGCATGCCTCCCCTCAAAGATAGCCGCACCGGCAATCAGCGGGGCAGAAAGAAGAAAAGAGATTCGAGCCGCGTCCCAGGATCGAAAGTGCTTGAATAATCCGGCGGTGATGGTAACGCCTGAGCGGCTGACGCCGGGAATGACCGCCAGCATTTGAAACAGGCCTATCCACAAACCGTCTGAAGCCCGAGCGTCTGACACTGGCCGAGTTTTCGAGCCCGCGACGTCGGCAATCCATAGGAGAATCCCAAATCCGATCAAACAGGAGACCACCACTAGCGGCGTCCTCAGGTTCGACTCGATGAAATCCTTTGCCAATACTCCAAAGATCGCTCCCGGCAACGTTCCAAGCGCCAGGATTACGAGCTGGCTTTCAGACCATTTGGCCTTTCCAGCCAGCAAGGCCGGTATCTGTCTTAAGACGGACATCCAGTCTTCGGCGAAGTAAACAAGAAGAGCGAGCAGCGTCCCTACATGCAGCGACACGTCGAACACGAGGCCGAGCTGCTGCCACCCAAAAAGCCAAGGTACCAGGATCAAATGCGCCGAGCTGCTAATCGGCAAAAATTCAGTTAATCCCTGGACAATTCCCAGAACTATAACTTGAAATACGACGCTCACTGGCCCGGTTCCTCCTTTCTGGGTTCCTTGGTGCACACGAAGTTCACAAATGGGTCAACTTCTAATCATCCCGATGAATCCGGCTGGCGGTCCATTTCCAAGATCTGAATTGCCCCAGTCCATACCGGTGGGATGAGGTAGCTCGCCTTGTCGACAGCAGAGACGCCATCCGCCGGATATCAATCAAATGTGCTACGATGTTTGCTTTCGAGGCCGAAAGCAAGTGGATTATTACACCACGGAAATGCTTAAACGCTACGCGCGAATTGTCACTGGCCGCGCCTTCTCACCCGTCCTGCTTAACGTTCTGATCACTTCGGTATGCGACATGCGCTGTGTCCATTGCTTCTTTACCGAGGAGCTCGATGACAAGGCGCGCAAAGCAAATCAGATGACTACGGCCAATCTGGAACGGATTAGTGAGACGCTGGGGGGGAATCTGGGAGTCATGATTGTGGCCGGCGGTGAGCCTTTTACCCGCAAGGATCTGCCTCAGGCAGCCGAAGCGTTTTACAGGAACAACAATCTGGATTCGCTCTACCTGATGAGCAATGGCCAGATACAGAAGCGGATTTTTGCGGATGTCGTGAAGGTGCTCGAATCGTGCCCCAAGTTGAATCTGACGATAGCGCTGGGAATCGATGGGCTCAAGGAAGAGCATGACAGGATCCGGCAGAAGCCCGGGAGTTGGGATATCGCCATCGCTACGGCCCGCGGTTTGCAGCAGATCAAGAAACAATACCAACGGCTCGATGTCCAGACCTGCACTTGCCTGATGAAGAGCAACCAGGGCAGGATCTTTGAGTGGTACCGATTTCTCAAGAACGAGCTCCGGCCCGACAAGATCAATGTAAATTACATTCGCCCTCCCAGCGCTGTTGCAGCCGAGTTGGAAATCGACAAGGCGCAATACCATAAGCTGATCGCGGCTATTGATGAAGACTCGCGCACGGCGGCCACGAGGAATTACTATTCCGGAAGGACCGGGTTCTTCCGCGCCGCAATTGACATTTACATGCATCAGTTGATCGACAGAACAGTCAATACCAACACGCAGCAACTCCGTTGTTGGGCTGGAAACGCCGGGGCTGTCATTTATGATGAGGGGACTGTTTCCAGCTGCGAGATTCTCGATCCGGTTGGCAATCTGCGCGATTACAACTGGGATTTTTCTGCGCTTTGGTATTCCCCGGCCATGGAGGCCAGGCGCAGACGTATCGCGGGCGGTTGCTACTGCACCCACGAAAGCAACTGTTACTACCCCTCTTTGGCCTTCAATCCGAAGCATCTGGTCAAAATCAAACAGTTGGAGCACCAGATGAAAAAGGCAGCCCGCCAGATATAACCGCCGCCGCCAGGACGGTAATCCCCGAGGGCTCTCCGCCCTCTCTGGAGTCTCTACATTTTGGGAGTGGAGACACAGCTTGGGGCCGTCTCGGAAGGGCTCACGGCAGGGCGACCCTACAATTGTTGTCGGTCAGGGGCTACCGACCCGGTCTCGCATCAAACCGTGTCCTCCGTGTCCTTGGTGGTGGAGCTTTTTTGAACCACAATGGATACTAAGGACACAGCGAAACAGGCGAAACAAACTTCTCGCCAACTCGTATCAAAATGGAGAACATCCGAAAAATCGGAAATTCTAGGAGAGAAACGCATGAAAAGACAGATAGCAATAGTCAGCGCCCTGGTCATTTGTCTCGGCTTGGTGGCATTTGCCGCTGACGGAAAGACCGACTTCAGTGGGACATGGTCACTGGACAAAGCCAAGAGCGATCCTATCCGCATGGGACGCGGCCGTTCGGGAGACGGAGGCGGTCAGGCGCCCACAATCGACATAACCCTGGTGATTACACAGACTGACAACCAGTTAAACGTCACCCGGAAGGTCACCTTCAATGGACAAGACCGGTCCACCGAACAGAAATTCAGCCTCGAC
>DASXTB010000105.1:0-5099 GCA_036505615.1 Acidobacteriota bacterium | reverse complement strand
TTGGAGAGACGCCCCGTGGGGCGTCTCCTGCACGATGAAAGATTGTGCGGGAGACGGCCCACCGGCCGTCTCTCCAAAATGTCCAAACTCCAGGGCGCGCCGGAGGCGCGCTGAAGCGTGTGGCCCCGGGTTACAAAAAATAATAAATCGAGAGCCCGCCTTGGCGGGCGACAGCAGAGCTAATCGCGTTCACGAGATCAGATTTTAAGGAAGAGCGTGCATAGGGAAAGGTCTGTCGCTCGCAGTCGCTTTTTCTAACGATTTGGGCAACACGCTCTATAATCCTTGCAGTCAATGTTTGAGCACGCTGTCAGCGTCGCCAATTGGTTATTCCAATCTCGGCCCGGTGATGCCCAGGACCACGTCGGTGCGCGTTGGATCTTCCTCCGAGCGCTCGGCCTGATCTACTTTTCTGCATTTTATTCCCTGCTCTTCCAAATTGAGGGCCTGATCGGACCGGCGGGCATTCTCCCTGCTGAGAGATACCTGCAGGCCGTGGGCAAGAATCTCGGCGCTGCCGGATACTGGTACGCGCCGACCCTACTGTGGGTCAGCAGCAGCCAGCACGCACTCGAGGCGCTGGTCTTTGCAGGCTTGGCAGCTTCGGTTTTGCTCACCTTGAATTTCTGGCCGCGAGGAATGCTCGTTGTGTGCTTCCTCTGTTTTCTTTCCTTTATCGGTGGGGCGCAGGACTTCTCGAGTTACCAATCCGATGGCATGCTCCTTGAGGCCGGATTCATCTGTCTGTTTTTCGTGCCGCCGGGTTTGCGACCCGGGTTGGGTTGGCGGCGACCCCCTTCCCGCGTCAGCCTCTTTCTTCTACAGTGGCTTTGGTTTCGCATCTATTTCGAATCCGGCCTGGTGAAATTAGCCAGCGGCGAACCGCAGTGGCGCAACCTGACGGCAATGGATCAGTATTACCAGAACGGTCCGCTGCCTACTTGGCTCGGATGGTATGTGCAGACGCTGCCTCATGGCTTTCACGCGGCGACCGCTCTTGCTACTCTCATCATGGAACTCGTGTTGGCCTGGATGCTCTTTTTGCCTCGGCGTTACCGCAGGATCTGCTTCTGGATTGTCACTCCGTGGGAAATTGGGGTGATTTTTACGGCCAACTATGCTTTTCTAAATTATTTGGTATTGTCACTTGGCATTCTGCTGCTCGATGACGAGTACTTGACAAAGTTTGGCCCGCGCTGGTGGCGGCAGAAACTGTCATTGAATTGGTCCGGTAACGAAGTCCCGCTCAGACAACCGCTGCACAATCCGCTATCAGTCACCGGTCATCGGTCGTCGGTCAATGGAACAAGCGGGGAACGATCCGAAAGTTCGCACAACTCGGCTTCCTGGACTCTTCACCCTCGCAGCCTGTACCGAGGTGCGGGCCTGTGCATCTCGGCTTTCTTCCTGACCTGGATTTTTTATGCTACAACCGCGTGGCTCGTCTGGATGGTGCTACCCGGTTTCCCGATTCCCTCGAAACCTATCTCCGCGCTAGCGCCTTTCCGCATCGCCAATCATTACGGCCTCTTTGCGGTCATGACCCGCGGGCGGTACGAGATCGAATTCCAGGGCTCGCGCGATGGGACTACCTGGGAAGCCTATCCATTTCGATACAAGCCGCAGGACCTCCGAGAGCGGCCGCGCATATACGCTCCCTATCAGCCGCGCTTTGAATGGAATCTTTGGTTCGCGTCGCTGGGAGGTTGGCGCGAGTATCCCTTCGTGGTGGTCACGGAAATGCGGCTGCTCGAAAACGCCACCGATGTCCTGGCCCTTTTTCGCGGCAATCCGTTTCCCAGCGAGCCCCCGCGCCAGGTACGCGCGGTTATCTGGCAGTACTGGTTCAGCGATCTCGAGACCAAGCGCAGCAGCGGGCTCTGGTGGCGTCGGGAGCTACTGGGACTGTATGCTCCTCCGCTTGAGCACAAACCTGACGGTACCGTCGCGTTCGTTCCGCAGCCCGGCTTGCCGTTTGCGCCACCACGGGAATAAGAAATACACAAAATTGCAATAGCTTACGAAGGCACCACACGAAGCCGGCGCATGCGTCGACACAGGCGCGCTCTGCGCCGCGGATCACGGGGCGTAAAGGTACTTCTCTCGCTTTAGAAAAACAGGGCTGTACCAATCCGGCAAGTCCGGGTACACCGAGATGCTCCTGGAGCAATCGGATGAACCCGAACAAAAAATAGCGACTTCGGATCTGACCGGGATCCTTTCGGCGGCAAAGGAGGCGGTGAACCTTCTTCAGAAGCTCTTCGAAGAACAACAGTCGGAGTGAAGGCCCGCAAGGCCTGGCGCCGCGAAGCGGCGCTATTGGAGAGACGCCCCGTGGGGCGTCTCCTGCACGATGAAAGATTGCGCAGGAGACGGCCCTCAGGCCGTCTCTCCAAAGTGTCCAGACCCCAAGCCCCGCAGGGCCGCCACGGGGCAGGCCCGAGTGTCACCTGGGTTCATTCACAAACATTCAACACAAAAGGCACAAAGGACACGGAGAATAGCATGGAGAATATTTCATCATTGTGCTTGCTTTCATCTTGACGGGATTCCAGGATGACTGCTGACATAATCGCGCGCCGATGGGTTCCCTGCTCTCTAACTGATTAGTTACATGGATTTCGTCTGAGAGGAAGCAAGTAAAACAGCTCGTATGAAGAGACGCCTGTGCTTTTTCCTCCTGGTTGAAATCGCCTGCGCCTTTTCGGCGTGGAATCTCCAGGCCGCGCCTCAGAAAAATCAGAAGCAACAAAGCGGCGGCCAGAAGACCATCGAGCTCGGTGACTTCAAAGACATTGATGACTTGAACTTGGACGACCTTCTCGACGTGCCCATTTCGATCGCCGCGGGAAAAGTCCAGCGTCTCGAAGAAGCCCCCAGTATCGTTTCAGTCATCACTGCCGATGAAATTCGGCGCCTGGGTGCGCGCACTCTGGAAGACGTTCTGCAGATCATACCCGGCTATGAAGTCTTGACCGACAACGAGGGGACAGTGACTCTAGAAACGTTCCCTCAACAGTGTTAACGCCCCTGTAGCCTCCACTCCAGCGAGTCATCGAGGTCAAGCTGCAGCTAAATAGCCTTACAAACGGCGCATCTCCCTGAAATCCCCTGCCACTCAATCTTTCCGAAGAAATCATTGCCCGATTCCGTATCTCTTTCTTTGCCCGATTCTGGTTCTCTTTCTTTGCCGACGAAACGTCAGGAAAAGAGGCGGACGCACTCAAGAATAGTTTATGACCCAACACTCCAGCTCATCTTGAAGATATGCATCTCTAAAGAGAATGAAATCTTCCCCCGTAATCATCCTTCCGATTATTACAAGGGTTCTCGGCTGCAGAGTCATTTTGCCATCGTCCAATCGTATTCCTGTTTTTGATGCTAGATTTCGTTTGTAGGTCGAAACGTCCGAAGGAAAAAATTTTGTGTCTTTGAGTCTGTCATTGAAAAATTCCAACCTGAGGCGTCCCGAAATTCCTATGCTCACGTAGTGCTCGACTTCTATCGTGAGAATATCAAAACGGGGCCTTGTGTCTTCTGGATCTAGTTTCGTTGGCTTTTCAACAATCTTCCAGTTTTCCTCAGACGTATGTGTGCGGCTGCGAGCTTCATCAGGAGAAATGAAGCTTACCAAATTATCGATCAGTGTCGTATTGGACGATGGAATCGGTTGCCAGCACTTCCACAGACTCGAAGCGACTTTGGAGTAGGAAGAAGAGCTGCACGAGCCGCAGATAATAATGTAACCCATAAGAACGTATTTGTAGAACCTAGTTCCTAACATCGAATCCATCCTTTTGAGCGGTCGGTAGGCGTTTACTGTTGATCTGGTTTAGTAGGATTTAAGATTGTCAGTTCCCGTCTTGCGTCCCCTGGTAGCATTTCATTTCGCAATCACCGCCCGCCTTTCCTATTTCAACTCCGACGTTGTTGTTATGAAGATCCATGGCTTTGCTTGCCGGCGGATTGTTTGTGGTGCAGGCCTCATGGAGCTGCCCGTGCGGTATTCGGACCAATTTATTTACATTTGTCACGCATTGCCTTGGAACTTTATCTTCTGTCGTGGATCCGTCCGATCAAACTGCCACTGACTCAGTGCGGCCACAATGGCCTCAGTCATCTCGGATCAGATATTGAGACTCGCACGGGACAGTATTCGATTCTGCTCGTGAGGAGTGCTGTTTTTCGGCACCTGGCGCCAAAATAATCATTGCCAGATTCGGTGTCCCTTCTTTGCCCGTAGTTTACCGTGGGCTTTATCGCTTTGGTTTTTGTAGTACCAACACCAAATCGAAAGGCCTGCCACCCACGGCGATGGTCAGAGAAACGGTGCAAAGGCGATAAGGCGGACCTTTCAGTTTCGCCGGTTCCTTTAAGAACAAAGTAAAAAGTAGATACCTGTCGTAACTGTGGGGGAAGGTGAGAACCGGACGAGGTTCTTCCGTCGATGTGCCAGCACCAAGTTCCCAAGGTCTACTGCCCGCTGAGTGCCTTAGCGACGAACTATCCGGCCTAATAAATCCAGGAGGATCTACTGAGAATCGCTGCAACTCGTATTGTTTGGGTGCCTTATCCTCAGCCATAATAGCCAAATAGACACCATATAAATTCATATTTCCTTCACAAGCAAAATTCGATGCTGCAAGAGAGAAGGTCGGCCGATCGGGTTTTGATATATTGATTTGCTTTCCATTTATAAACACTTGTTCGAAGCGGATATCAACAAAATTGTTAGGGTGTGAGCTGCCAAGTCAGGGTGATGAGTCGCCAAGTCACTGATTAATAGTATCGTTAAAAGGACTGCTATCATTGGAAAACTCCAGCAGAGCAAGGGGTACTTGAGCCAATAAAATCTTTAAACTGATCCATAATGTATTCTGCCCTGTTTTGACTGACCTCACCACCGGACCTTCTTTGGTGTCGCCGGTCGTAACCTGCGTGGGTGATCTCAGGGCTATCGCAATGCTAACGTGACTCACTACATTTAAACCCACTATTGGCTTATCAAATAATACATTAGTTGAAATGTAAATCGTCGATGTATAGCCTTCGGGAGTAGTGCCGGAAGCAGCGGAGCCTACCGCCACCTCATACGCTCC
>DASXTB010000104.1:0-9605 GCA_036505615.1 Acidobacteriota bacterium | reverse complement strand
CTCTCGGACCTCCGGTCGGCCATGCACCCTCACGCTTATCGCGGAAGCCCCAGCAGTACGGGCGGCCCTGTGTGGCCGCCCGCCGCTCGTCCGTGCCCTTTGGAATGCCAGCGCAGGAGTTCTCCTAATCTGTTAAATCTTGCAGCGGGCGGCCACATAGGGCCGCCCGTACTTCTTTTTGGAGAATGAAGAGAGCTTGAGGCACACCCAGGGCCGCCGGTACACCCTTTGCAATAGCTTGAAGAGCGCATTGCCGCGGCGATATGATCTGATTTATTCCAATGACGTTTCTGAAGGAGAAGTCTATGAAAACTTGTCTGACGACAGCGTTCCTCGTGTCGATACTCTTACTCATGGCGCTCACCGCCCTCGCCGTCGATGTCAACGACACTAAGCTCTTGAGCCAGCCGGCCATCAGCAAAACTCACATCGCTTTTGTGTACGCTGGCGATCTTTGGGTGGCAAGTCTTGACGGCAAGGAGATGCGCCGCCTGACGACCGATCCCGGAATTGAATCCAATCCCGCGTTTTCTCCCGACGGCAATTTGATTGCCTTCAACGCTCAATATGAGGGCAACACCGACGTCTATGTGGTGCCCGTTACCGGCGGAGTCCCCACACGCCTGACCTGGCATCCCGGTCCGGACATCGTGCAGTGCTTCACGCCCGACGGATCTGCCGTGCTTTTCACTTCTCCGCGTGCTGTTTTTACCGGCCGATATACGCAGCTCTTTACCGTGCCGGTCAAAGGCGGAGTGGAGGCGCCCCTTGAAATTCCCAACGCTTCCCGAGCCGTGTATTCCCCCGACGGCAGCAGGATCGCCTACAATCCGCTTTACCAGGCCTTTAATCAGTGGAAACACTATCGCGGCGGAACGGTCTCCACAATTTGGCTTTACCAATCAAGCAATCATTCCATTGAGAAAATCCCGCAGCCTGAAGGCCGCTGCAATGACACCGACCCGATGTGGATCGGCGAAACAATCTACTTTCGCTCGGATCGCAACGGAGAGTTCAACGTATTTTCATTTGACTTGAAAACCAAGGCTGTCAAGCAGCTTACAAGTCATACCGATTTTCCCGTGCTTTATGCTTCGGCGGGCGGAGGCCAAATTATTTACGAGCAGGCAGGAGAGCTTCACATTCTGGATCCACTGAAAGCGAACAGCAGGAAGCTGACCGTTGGCGTCGCGGCCGACTTGATTGAGACCCGTCCTCGCTACGTTAAAGGATCAAGATATATTCGGCGCGCCTCGCTTTCGCCAACCGGGGCCCGAGCTGCTTTTGAGTTTCGCGGTGAGATCGTCACTGTTCCCGCTGAGAAAGGAGACGCGCGCAACCTGACTAACACCACCGCTGTTCATGAGCGGTCGCCCATCTGGTCGCCCGACGGAAAATCGATCGCCTATTTCTCCGACGAATCCGGGGAATATGAACTCCATGTGCGCAGCCAGGATGGCAAGGGCGAAGTAAGAAAATTCAAGATGATGGGCGCCGGTTACTACGACACCCCTGCCTGGTCGCCTGACAGCCAGAAAATATCCTTCGCCGACAACTCGTGGACGCTCTACTGGCTGGATCTAAAGACAGGCGACTGCAAGAAGATCGGATCAGAGTATTTGCACGGACCGAGTCGCGCCAAGACAATCCACCATGTCTGGTCGCCGGACTCAAAGTGGATCGCTTACACTTTGAGCACGGCAGCCTACATTCAAACTGTCTACGCCTATTCGGTTGAAAAGGACAAGTCCTACCCCATCACTGACGGCTTAAGTGACGTCAGCGATCCCGTTTTTGATCAGAGCGGCAAGTACCTTTACTTCTTTGGTTCCACAGACGCCGGGCCGGTCAAAGAGTGGTTTGCCATGTCCAATGCCGACATGCGCATCACCCGTTCAATTTATCTTGCCGTGCTCCGCAAAGATATTCCTTCGCCTCTGGCCAAGGAAAGTGACGAAGAGAAGGGGATCCAAAAAGAGGAAAAGCCCAAAGAAGAGAAATCGAAGGATTCCGGCGAGAAGAAGCCTCCCGAATCCTTCTCCATTGACTTTGAAGATCTGAATCATCGCATTCTCGCTCTTCCTGTCACTGCCGGCAGCTACTGGAACTTACAGGCAGGCGCGGCGGGACAGATTTACTACCTGGATGCCGCTGGAGGCATCACCGCATTTGGACCGCGCCCCGGTCCCATCACTTTGCACCGCTATGACCTCAATCAACGCAAAGATGAAAACATTCTGTCCGATGTGAATGACTACCTGCTCTCGGCAGACAGTAAGAAGATGCTTTACCGGTCGAGAGATTCCTGGGGAATTGTATCAATTAAAGACAAAATCCAACCCGGCCAGGGCAAGCTCAACATCGACAGCATCGAGGTACGCGTCGATCCGCGCGCGGAATGGAACCAGATGTTCCAGGAAGCCTGGCGGATCAACCGCGACTACTTTTACGCCACCAACATGCACGGCGTTGACTGGAAGGCGGCGCGCGAAAAATATGCGGCATTTCTTCCCCACCTGGCAACCCGCAGCGATTTGAACCGCGTCATTCAGTGGATGTGCAGTGAGTTGCGCGTAGGCCATCATGGTGTCTTTGGTGGAGACACTCTGAGCGAACCGAAGAGCGTCCCGGGCGGTCTGCTGGGGGCCGATTACTCGATCGAGAACGGACGTTACCGCTTCAAGAAGGTCTATGGCGGATTGAATTGGAATCCGGAACTCCGTTCGCCGCTTACCGAACCGGGAGCGGATGTCCATGCGGGCGACTATCTGATTGCAGTACGCGGGCAAGACTTGCGGCCGCCGACGAACCTGTACAGTCTGTTTGAAAATACCGCGGATAAAATCATCGAAATCACCGTCGGTCCCAATCCGGACGGCTCTGGCGCGCGCACCGTTTCGGTGGTCCCTATCGCCAACGAGAACGCGCTCAGAAACCGTGACTGGGTGGAAGGAAATTTAAAAAAAGTAGACCAGGCGACCGGCGGGAGTGTGGCTTACGTGTACGTGCCAAATACCAGCACTCTCGGGCACACTTATTTCAAGCGCTATTTCTTTCCGCAGTCTCACAAAGATGCCATCATCATCGATGAGAGATTCAATGGCGGAGGCAGCGTTGCGGATTACTACATCGACATGCTGCGCCGGCCATTGATCAGCTACTGGCACATGCGGTATGGCGCCGATCTAAAAACTCCTTCCGCGTCCATTCAGGGTCCTAAAGTAATGATTATCGACGAAACGGCCGGGTCGGGCGGCGATTTGCTTCCATGGATGTTCCACAAACTGAACCTGGGGAAACTAATAGGAAAGCGGACCTGGGGAGGATTGGTGGGAACGCTTGGATTTCCGGTTCTGATGGACGGCGGTTTTGTCACTGCTCCTAATCTAGCTATCTGGACCGAAGAAGGTTGGGTCGTGGAAAACGTGGGAGTGCCTCCTGACATTGAGGTGGAGCAAACCCCGGCCGAAGTGATTGCCGGTCACGATCCCCAATTAGAGAAGGCAATCCAGGTGGCGATGGCAGAGCTGAAGAAGAATCCGCCGGAAAAACCAAAGCGGCCGCCGTATCCGGTGAAGGCAGGAAAATGATTTGGCCGCGGATGAACACGGATTAATGCGGAACTGGAATTCACTACCAAGTTATCGTTAAAACTTATGATTGAAGCACTGCGCATGAAAATAGATCTGTACGGGCGACCCTGCGTGGTTGCCCACCGCAGAATCTAGCGGATTTCTTGGATCCTTTCAAAACCAAATCCGCGGCAGCTCAAAAATTCTGTGCTGACCTGCTGCACCGGGGCGGCCACGCAGGGCCGCCCGTACGGCCTAGGATTGGCTTTTGATGGCCGTCCGACTGCGCCGCTACAATGTCAACTAAACAGCCATTTGCTGATTTTTGTCACTCCGCAAACTAATATCTACAATCCGCAATCGAGGGAATCCGTAATCCACAGTCCACAATCCACATCCGCGATCCGCATTCCGCAATCCGCATTCCACAATCCGCGTTCCGCAATCCGCAATCCGCAATCCGCAATCTCAGTATCCCCTCACCTTATCCACCACATTCAACAACGGCAGTCCGCTCGAATAGCGCCGCACGTTTTCGGCGACTAATGCCACGTGGCGTTTCTGGCGAATTGGGGCGTCGCCTGAATTGTGAGGCGTAATGATCAAGTGTGGACAATCCCATAACGGATCTTCGGCGGGAAGCGGCTCCGGGTCTGTCACGTCCAGCCCTGCGCCTTGAATCCACCCTTCCTTCAAAGCTCTTGCCAGCGCCGTCTGGTCGACCAGCCCTCCGCGCGTCATATTGATGAAGTAAGCGCTCTTTTTCATCTTACTAAAGATGTTTTCGTTGAACAGGTGTCGCGTTTCTTTCGTTAGCGGCGCCGCGCTCATCAGAATATCTGCTTGCGGAATCATGTCCATCAACCATCCGGGCTCGTGCAGCTCAGCGACAAACGCGGGTTTCGGCAAGGGCTTTGGATCGACCGCCAGAATTCTCATTTCAAAACCGTAGTGCGCTCGGCGGGCCGTCTCCGTGCCGATGCCGCCCAGCCCGACCAGAGCCAGCGTCTTTTGGTAAAGATCGACCAGCGGCACGCTCTTATCCCGAGTCCATTTGCGCTCCTTAAAGCGCGGAATAGAATCCTGTGCCAGCCCGCGCGCCAGACTGAGCATGAATCCGATGGCGGTCTCTGCAATAACCGGAGCGTAAATGCGCTGCATGTTGGTGAGCACGCAGGGGTGCTGCATCAACTCGCGGGGGAGCGTGTCGACTCCGGCGGCCCAGTTTTGTACCCATTTGAGATTTTTCGCCCGAAGCGCCGTCTCGCGATCCACCACACCCAAGATGACTTCTGCCTCCGCGGCTCTTTCTTTTAGCTCCGAACGACTGCTCAGCATTACTAAATCCACATTCTTGCCGGCAGATCGTATCTTCTCAACTTCTTCCGGAGCCAGCTTCTCAGCGCAAACAATCTTGATGGGACCATTTGATGGCTTCGGCTCCACCAAAGGAAAATTCTCTACCACCACCGCATCGGCGGATGCGCCTGCGGCATTTGACATTCCTGAAAGTGTTGCCGCCGTTCCGCTGACAGCCAGTCCGGTAACGAAATCGCGTCGGGAAATATTGTTCTTAGACATGGTGACTCCCCTCCTTGCGCCTCTGCGGCTCTGAGTCTTTGCGTTAGAACATATCGCAAAGGCGCGTGCGTGCAAAGTCGCAAAGTTTGAGTCTTGTGACCTGCTTCGTGAAGGGGATATACTCTGGCCCAGCCAATGGACATTTTGTTGTAGAGACGGCCCGCTGGGCCGTCTCATCGCATCCAGTTGCCGACTACTTAGGATGAGACGCGGCAGCGCCGCGTCCCTACAATACGGCCCGGCGCGGCCTCGCCGAAAGGGGTTACATGCTGAAACAACTTCTAGTAACTATCGCTTGCGTTCTCCTTTTTTGCGCCAGTGTGATGGCCCAGACTGAGCTGGCGAACCTCACCGGTACGGTGACCGATTCCAGCGGCGCCGTTATCCCCGGAGTAGAAATCGCTGTCACCAACGAGGCGACCAACATATCGACAGTGGCGCTAACAAACGAAGATGGACGATATTTCGTGCGCAGCCTTAAACCGGGCACTTATACCGTTTCGGCGTCTCTACCGGGATTTAAGAAATTCGTAAATTCCGGAGTAACGCTGCAGGTAAATCAAACTGCCCGGCTGGACATCACTCTCACAGTGGGAGAGGTGAGCCAGGAAGTAGTGGTTTCGGCGGAAGCATCACTACTTGAATCCGAGACGTCGAATCGAGGCGCCGTCATTGATGAGAAAAAGATGGTGGAACTTCCGCTCAACGGAAGAGATTACAACCAGTTGGCGACACTCTCGCCGGGCGTGCTGCTGTCAACACCACGGCTGCAGTCGATCGGATTCAAGGGCGCCTTTAACGTCAATGGAAATCGCGCCTTTCAAAACGCCTTTTTGCTGGATGGAGTAGACAACACGTCGTATTCGAATTCCTTCAGGGGCAGCAATATGCAAGTAGTTCAGCCATCAGTGGACGCTCTGCAGGAGTTCAAAATCCAGACCAATGCTTATTCGGCGGAATTCGGCCGGAGCGCCGGCGCCCTTGTAAACGCTGTGATCAAGTCGGGAACCAACGCCTTTCACGGCTCAGCTTATGAGTTCCACCGCAACAAGAGCCTGGACGCGTCCAACTTCTTTGCCAACAGTACCGGTAGCGGCAAGCCCTTCCGGCTGCGCAACCAGTTTGGAGGGACTTTTGGCGGCCCGATCGTAGAGAACAAGACTTTTTTCTTCAGCGACTATGAAGGGCTGCGAGATCGAAGCGGGGTGGTCCGTTTTTCATCGGTTCCGCAGCCGCTCTGGAGGAAGGGGATGTTCACCATCCCTATTTTTAATCCCCTCAACCCAAACGACACCGGGCAGGATTTCAAACAAAATGCCACGGCTGACTGCAATGATGGAAAGGGAAACTGCTGGATCCTTCCTCAGAATCTGATCGATCCGGTCGGTCAAAAGATTGTAAACGTCAGCCCGGATCCCAACACCGGCACACCCGGGCAGATCGACAACAATTTTGTGAATGTTCCCATTACCCGCAATCGAACCGACCAGTTTGACGTCCGCGTCGATCACAGTTTTTCGACTAATTTGAATTTGTTTGGACGCTACTCTTTCTCGGATACGAATCTTTTTCAGCCTGCGCCGAGACCGGGGCTCTCGGAGGGTTCGTTCAATGATACTTTCGGTTCCGCCTTGTGGCGCTCGCAGGCAATCGCCGTCGGGACCACATGGGTGCTGTCACCGACACTGGTTTCCGACTTTCGTTTTGGTTTCGCGAGGGGCAATTTTTTCCAGACTCCTCCCAATTTTGGATCCGGATGTCCGGACAAGCTCATAGGGCTGAAAGGCGCTCCCACCGACGAAAGCATTTGCGGCGGTATTCCTGTAATTAACTTGCCGGGTGGAAATCTGCGCCGCATCGGCCGCACTACATCCGTGCCCCAATTCCAGACACCGCGGTCCTATGATTATCGCGGCTCGGTAGCCTGGACCAGGGGGAATCACGCTTCGAAGTTTGGTGGAGAAATTCTGCACGTAAAGACCGGAATTAGGGACGTCAGCGCGCTCCTGGGTAGCTTCACTTTTACCGGAAGGTTTACCGGATACAACAATAATCAGTACCAGGCAGGCCTTGCCGATGTCCTTTTGGGGTTCCCCACGCGCTATCAGCAGGACTCCAACACGGTCTTTAACCAGTTTCAGAGGATCTATTCGCTGTTTGTGCAGGACGACTGGAAAGCCAGTTCGAAGCTCACCTTAAACTACGGCCTGCGCTATGAGTTTTCCTCGCCTCCGCGCGAAAGGGATTTTCAGGCTGCCAACTTTGATCCGGCAACGAACGCCTTCGTTACAGCTCGCGACGGAAGCCTCTTTGAAGAATCATTGATTCATCCGGACAAAAACAACTTTGCTCCGCGTTTTGGTTTTGCCTACTCTCTGCTCGATCACACGGTAATACGCGCTGCTTACGGGGTCTTTTACAACCATACAAACCGTCAGGGTCGGGAAGGGTTGCTCGGCTTCAACCCGCCTTTTATTATTCTGGCCGACGCCAATATCGGCGGAAGCAACGTGTTGAAGGCGAGCAACGCCATCTTCCGCCTTCAGGATGGAATTCCCGCCGGCTTTGTGGATATCAAGGCGGTAAATCTCACAACGGTGGCACGCAAGGCACAGGATCTAAATCAACGCACAACCTATGTGCAGCAGTGGAATTTTGGCATCGAACATGAGTTGATTCGCGACTTGCTTCTGGATGTCGCTTATGTTGGGAACAAAGGGACAAAGCTGGCCGCCTTCCGAAATCTCAACCAGCGGCTCTTAAGCTTTGATGCTAAGACTGGCGCCCCGATTGCCGGAGCGCGGCCCCTGGCCGGTGCCGGACTCAACGGCAATATCCAGATTCTGGAGAACCTGGGCATATCGAACTATCATTCGCTACAGGGAAGACTCGAGAAACGATTTTCTAAGGGGCTTTCCGCGCTTGTCTCCTACACCTGGGGCAAAGCGCTGACCAACTCAGTCGATCACCTCTCGACCAGTGGCGTGGGAAACGGTATTGACGTGGGAGCTTTTCGCGAGCCTCAAAATGGTTTGGATCGGAAGAGCGAATATGGGCTGTCGGAGTTCGATGTCAAGCACCGTTTTGTCGCCTCGGCGGTTTGGGAGATTCCTTTTGGTCACGGGCGGCAATTTGGATCCACAGCCAGCGGACCGGCTGAGTGGTTCTTGGGCGGGTGGGAATTTTCTCCCATCGTGACGTCCCAAAGCGGTTTGGGGCTGACGATTACTCAGAATCAGTTGCTCGATCTCGGCGATGAGCGGCGCAACCGCCCCAACCGTCTCGCAAACGGCACGTTGCCGTCAAGCCAGCAAAAAGTCGAGCAGTGGTTCGATACCAGTGCATTTAAGACTCTTCAGATCAATCCCGCCATTGACGGGTTCGTGCCTAATCAGGCTTTCGGCAATTCCGGAGTAGGGATACTGCGAGGTCCGAAGCTGATCAACGTGGATTTCAATCTGAACAAGACCTTCGCGATCAATGAAAGAAACTCAGTCCAGTTCCGGGCCGAGTTCTTCAATGCTCTTAACAGAGCTAACTTTGGAGTTCCCGGAGTCAACATCGGCGCCGGCTTCGGCGTGATTACCAGCACGGCCACCGAAGCACGAATCATCCAGTTCGCGTTGAAGTATCGGTTCTAGGCGATCAGAGCGCAAGGCATGAAACGCAAAGACGCAACGACGCCAGGACGCTGAGAGCAGCATGCTTTGCGCCTTCGCGTCTTGGCGTCTTTGCGTTAGTGTACGTGCCTGGCCCCTCTCGCGTGTTCTTCAGCGCAGAGGCCCCGAGTTCGCAGAGATTCACTAACTCTAACAACCAAGTGTGTTTCTGATATTAGTTGCCGCGTCGATCAGTGGCTGCGCTTGTCCTGATGGAAGTACCCCCTCGCTGACAAGAGAATTAACTTCGTTGATGAAGGCCTGCAGTTGGTTACAGGCTGTTTTAGTTTTGCCCTGGTTCAGCGAATCTAGAATCTGCGCCAGCTTTGTTGTCAGCGAATTGCCCTGGCCCTGATTGAGCGTGCCTGTTTTGACAAGAGCCTGGACTTGATCGCCAAGAGCCGTGGCGAGATCCTGCGGTGTCAGACCTTCGTATCTGGCCAGCGCGAAGTCGGGGGCGCTGCCGATTTTGTTGAATGGAGCGGTAGATCCCGCCAGAAGAATCTTTCCATCTGACTGGATTGCTATGGCAAAGGCTTCGTCCTCCCTGCCTGAGAAATCTGTTGTGACCTTGCCTGTACCTGCGATGCCAAACGTTGTATCTAGCCTGCCATTGGTGTTGTATCTCGCCAGCGCAAAGTCCATGCTGGAGCCTGGGGCGGCAAATCCCGCCGCAACGATCTTTCCATCCAACTGAATTGCGATGGCAGTCGCCTCATCAGTAACTGAAAAATCTGTCGTGACTTTGCCGCTTGTGCCGAAGGTTGTATCCAGCGTGCCGTCCGTCTTGTAC
>DASXTB010000103.1:0-7947 GCA_036505615.1 Acidobacteriota bacterium | reverse complement strand
TACTGGCAACCCCTGGTTGAAGGGAAACGTTCAAGACAGCGCGCTCGGCATGTGTCCGATTTACGCAGTCAGACTCAGCGGCCCGAAGCACGAACCTTGGATTTTTTAGAAGTCTTTCTATGGCGTTCGTATGGGCAGGCTGCTAACGCCTGACTTCACGGGCTGCCGCAGGCGGTCCCGTGGAAGGAAATGTTAGGTGCCTGTGTCCTTAGGCGGGTTCTTGGCATCCACTCAGCAATGCCTGGCATTTCAGGCTCGAACGGACCAGGCACCGAGAAATTGAGAACCCCGGCGCGAACACTTACGCGGTTTTCGAAATAATGAGTGACGCCCCCAGGTACAAGTACAAACGAACCCTTGGCAGCTTCGAACCATTCTTCGCCGACAAGAACGCTCATGGTTCCCTCGATGACATAGAACAGATCGTCTTCCGGGTGAGCATGCGCCCCCGGACCTTGGTTGCGTGGCTCTAGCCACCAGTCAGAAAGCCGCGAAGCGGCGTCGGCTTGAATGAATTCGTTAGGTGGCGTTCCGTGACTCGCCGCGATGTCCTCGCACCTCGTAACGAAGCTCCACCATGCCGCTCTTGTAGGCTTTGACCTCCGCCAGATGGAGGGCGATGTCTCTGTCGAGATTCGCGAAGAATGGGATCCCATCACCAATTAAGATCGGCAGGATCGAATAACGAACTTCGTCGGCTAGCCCGAGACGAAGGCATTCGCCGGAGACCACACCGCCTCCAACAAACCAGATGGTACGGAACGTGGGCCGCAGGCGCCCAGTCACGAACTGCGCGAGATCGCCTGAGTAGAACTCGACGGTATCCCGGGTCCGCGGCAGCTTCCGACTAGCGAGGACGAAGGTAGGCTTGTCGCCATAGGACCAACCCAACCCTTGGGCTTCAAAACGAAGCGCGGTCTCATAGGTTCGCGATCCCATGACGTAGCAGTCGATCGTCTTGAGAAACGCCTCGACGAATCCCGGATCCATGGTGTCGCCGTCTACGAATTCGTCTGAGGTCTCGAGCCAGTCGACGCTCCCGTCCTTTCGAGCGATGAAGCCGTCGAGACTCGCCGCCATGTGGATCGTTACGCGAGAATCAGCGTTTGCCATCGTGTTGCCCTCACGTCATGCATCCATGCCACCTACCCTGATCAAAGACTGGCCAGTGACCTGATGCCATCTCATACCGCCGAAACGGAGAGACGGCCCGAGGGCCGTCTCAGGGATTTGCAACTCAATAGAGACGGCCCTCAGGCCGTCTCTCCGAAATGCCAGGACCCGAAACCCGAAACCCAAGACCCAAAACCCGACACTCGAGACCTGAGACCTAGAACCCGAAACCCAAAACCCGACACCTAAGACCCAAGGCTTGTCTTCAACGCTTCCTTACTGTCTTCAAGATCTGAATTCCGGAATTGGCATTGACCAGCCGCAGTTCGCAGGCGCCGGCGCCGATCTTTCCATTCAGCGAGTCGTTGCCTACGCCACCGGTCACCGTGAGCGGCAGCTCGGTGGTGATTTTTCCAAACGAGGTTCTGGCGCTGACGTTGTAGGAACCGTCCTCGGGCAGGTAGAGCTTAATGGGAGCAAAGGAAGTCCGGAGCGAGATGTTACACCCATGCCCGCCGCTTGTCCTTGCGCCGCTTTTGGAGACCTCAATCGATCCGTTCTGGTTGTAGACATCGATACCCCCGTCAACGTCGTCAAGGATGACGGCGCCAAATGAAGTGCGCACGTCGGCTGGGCCTTTTACGATGAGTGCTCTGACTCCGCCATTCGAATTCTCAACGGTGATCGCTCCGCCGATCCGTTCGCCCCGAGCCAGTCCAAAGCTGGTCTTGACATAAGCGGCTCCTGAAATGTCCGATAATGTTACGTTGCTATTGCCGGCGACCACTCGCGTATCTCTGGAAATCGTGGAGGCTTCCACATCGCCGAACGTGGTCTTGAGCAGCGCGCCGCCCCGGATGTCTCGCACGTTAATCTTGCCATTCCGGTTATCCACATCAATATTGCCCCCGACGTCGCTCACATCTACCGCGCCGAAGGTGGTGCGCAGGGTGGCGGTTTCGGCCACCTTGCTGCCGCTGAGCCCTGTGTTGCTGGCGCTGCAAGTGAGCTTCTTGCCGACGTCCAGGAAAGTAATAGACGCGAATGTGGTGCTCAGGTCAGCAGATCCCTTGACATTGCGCACGTCCACCGCTCCGTTGCTGTTCTTGATTGTGAGGTCGCCCCTGATGGTGGCGGCCGTGGCCGTTCCGAAAGAGTTCGAAATACTTGACGGCCCGCCGGCATCCGTCAACTGGACATTACCATTGCTGTTGACAATGGTGGCGCGTCCGCTGATCTTGTCAATAGTGACCTTTCCGAAGCGATCGCGCACGGTCAGCGAGCCCTCCACTCGTTCTACCGTCACCGATCCGTTGCTGTCTGTTACGCTCACGTCGCCGGTATTTGCCGTGACCTCGATGTTGCCAAAGGAATTCTCCAGTTGTTGATTCCCATGGCCTTCGCGGAATGCCAGCACGCCATGAGCATTGGTTATATCGGAAGAAGCTTTCAGACCGGAGACAGATACGTTGCCGAAGCGGTTCTTGATCTCCAGCGGCGCGCTTTCCGGCATAACAATTTCATAGTTTACCGAGAAGGAAATATTCCGGGCGAAACGAACCTGGAACCCCGAAAGGGAGCTTCCTTCCGAGTCAGGATACCTTGTTTGTATCAATAGCGAACCGGCAAGAGGCTCCAGCCGAATTTCGATTTGATTTCCAAATCGCGCCGCTTCCTCCCGATCCGGAGCCGAGACGCGGATAATGGCGCTCACTTGGACTTCCTGCCTGGGATGGGTTCGAATCACTATGTTGCCCATCCTGTGCTCGATGCGCAGCCTCTGGCCCGCGCTCAGGGGAACGGTCTTCCGAAAGTTTTTCGTGAATTCTTCCCGCGGCTTTCCGATGCCCGGATAGACAAATGCCGCGGATGCCAGAATAGCCGGCAGCCAGAGTGAGACGAACCGTACCCAAGGCATTCTCATTGCTATTCCTCCTTTACCAGTTCCTGGAGTGTGCGTTGTTTCTCCTGGTAAATGGAGAGCAGCTCCATTTGCAGGTGGGTATTGAAACGATTTTGGGCGATGTTGGCCCGGCAATCGGCAATAGCCGCATCAATAAGTGTCAGCTTCTCCCGATAGCTCACAAGCAGCGCCGTGGTCGGTTGCTCGATTCTGGGCCGCGCCAGTTTTGACAGTTTTTCGATGGATCGAAGATACGCGCCTTCAGCACTTTCCACTTCGCGTAGCGCCTGCTCGGTCAGCAGTTGCCTGGGCGACAAAGCAGGGTTCGGCACGGCGGGAGGCGCTTGAGTTCTCAGCATTACCCAGACACTGGAAAGCGAAATTACAACCAATGCGAAGGCCGCAAGCGCCGTCTTCCAGCTGGCGAGCCAAGCGTCCAGGCGAGGCGGGAATTGAACCGCCTGCTCTACCGGAAAATGTGCATCGGCGGCTGCGCCCTGTTGCATTTCCGAAATGAGGGCTTGGCGTATCCTGGGCCAAAGGTGGGGACTGTCCCAACTCTTTTTCAAGGAACTTGCCGTGTCAGAAATTTCGTTCCACAGCCGCAATTGCTCGCGGCAAGCGGCACAGCTTGACGCATGCGTGTCCAGCTCTTGCAGCGACTCAGGTTCCTGCTGCTGAAGTACGTATTCCAGATCTTTGCATTCGAAATTCATCAGGTTAGAGCCTTCCCTCTCTTCGAGAATTGAAAAGCAGCTTTCGAAGCTCTCGCTTGGCCTCAAATAGGAGACTCTTGGATGTTCCTTCCGGGATCTCCAGGATTTGAGCGATTTCAGAGTGTTTGAAGCCCTCGACTTCAAACAGCAGAAAAACGGCGCGGCTTCGCGGGTTCAGGCGGCTTAAGCCGTTTTCCAATGTCAGGCGGAGCGGCTGATCGGCGCAGTCGGAAGAGCCAACCGGCCGTTCACTGAAGTCAGGACCGGGGGTCTCCTGCCGGCGCTGCCGCTTGCGTCGGAGGTCGTAACAAACATTCAAGAGAATACGGTAGATCCAAGTTGAAAACGCCGACTGGCTCCTGAATCTCCCCACATTTCGGTAAACCTTCAGGAAGGATTCCTGCACTGCGTCTTCGGCGTCGGAGGCGTTGCCAAGCAGATTCCAGGCGATACTTTTCATCCGCCCGCCATGGATCTGGTAGAGTTGCTGGAAGGCATCGAGATTGCCGTTCCTGCACCCCTCGACCAACTCCCTTTCCGCATTGAGCGCGAAAACGAGGTTTTTAGGGGATGCCAAGGAGATCTCCTTTACCGGTTGCTGAAGGCTTAACACATTTTCCAGAAACAAAGCCAGTCTCCCAATCCCATTTCGTTTGACACCTTTTTGCCGCTTAGACGTATGAGTGAGAGGAATCGTTGGAAGGATTTGAAGGAATCGCCTCTATGCACAAGGATGGGAATAAGACTGCGGCAAAAACCGGCTCAGGAACCTGACGATGAAATTCGAGGAGTTTAAGGAATCGGTCCAAAACGACGCTCAACCTCCAGCGGATCTTTCTCCGTGCCTTCGGGCGCTGTGGCACGATGCAAAAGGGGACTGGGCCGCGGCTCACCGAATCGCCCAGGATGTTGAAAACGCCAATGGCGCCTGGGTGCACGCCTATTTGCACCGGAAGGAACGCGACTTGAGTAATGCGCGCTACTGGTACCACAGATCAGGCAGGCCGGAATTTCGAGGCACTCTCGACAAGGAGTGGGAACAGATTGTAAGGGCGCTTTTGGGGTGAAAATCCAAAGTCCCAAGTCGAAGGTCGAAAGTCCAAAGTCGAAAGTCTAAGGACGAAAGTCCAAGGTCGAAAGTCCAAAGTCGAAGGTCCAAGGTCGAAGGTCGAGAAGGCTACCGGAGGTCTTACCAACTCCATCTTGCCGACAGAAGTGGTACTGTTTTCGGTAAATGGTTCTTCGCTAGACGCCTGAAGTATCAATTTCTACGGAAACCGTGTCACAGATCTTTTAACTTCGACTTTCGACCTTGGACCTTCGATCTTGGACTTTCGACTTTCGACCTTCGACCTCGGACTTTCGACTTTGGACTTTGGACTTTGGACTTTCGACTTTGGACTTTGGACTTTCGACATTCTTAGATTACACTGATCATCAGACAAGCCGGAATTTAAGCAACGAGGATCGTGAAGAAACTGGTCGTCGGGAATTTCAAGGGCGGGGTAGGCAAGACCACAGTTGCCGTAAACCTCGCTGTGACGCTGGCCAGAGCCTACGCGCGTAAAGTCCTCCTCATCGACACCGATCCAAGCGCTAACATCACGGCCCACTTCAGAATCAAGCCGGAACTGGCGCTTTATCATCTGCTCAAAGATGGCTTTACCCCTCAGGAGGTCGTCGTTCACCTTAAGGAATTCGGCGAGCTTTACTTGATTCCCTCCTCGAAGGCGACGCAGGCTGCTGAATTGCAAATGGCGACGGAGATGGGACGCGAACACATGCTTGAAGAGCGAATGAGCGGAATTGACGGATTTGACTACGTGCTGGTTGACACAGCTCCGTCAATGTCAATCATCGCCCAGAACGCTTTTGTTTATGCGCGCAATATCATCGTGCCGATTTCAATGGATCCGTTGAGCCTCCTTGGCGCCTCTTACGCGTTCAATCTGTCCGCCGAAATCAAAGAGAAGCTTAGGGCCGACTCTTCCGTTTTTGGCATTATCCCGACATTTGTTGACGAGCGTCTCATCATCACCCGCGTGGTCATGGAGGCCATTGCGGAGAAATACCCGGAGGTACCCATTTTGCCCGCCATCAGAAGCGACACCAACGTGCGAAAGTCAACCGCTTCTCGAATGCCCATCGTCGAATATGAAAAGGCCAGCCGGGCGAGTGAGGATTTTCTGAAATTGGCGGCAGCAGTGGAAGAAAGAAGAACATATCCGGGCTAAGACAGACAATAACCCGGACTCTTCACAAATTCACCGCAGAGGCGCGTGATTAATCCGGGATCAAAGGAGAGGAGCAAGCGCTATGGCTGACAAGAAGAGGATCAAAATATCCGATGATTTTTTCTCGGCGCCAGAAACTGCTGAGGGAAGATCTTCCCGACGCACCACCACTGAAGCCGAGGCAATGAACATAATCCTGGGCGTGTCCCGGCCGCAGGAGCAAGTGCCGGTCTCCCGCCCTCTAGGGCGAAGTCCCAGCGTTCCCTCAGCGAGACGCCGCACGGTGGGTGTGCGAGCGACATTACAGCTTGATCGAGGAAGCGCCCCGAAAGCGGTACGAACCGCTTCATCCATACCCCAGTCTGTCAGAAGCCAGGCGGCACCCTCTTCTACTACGGTTGTGGGCACGGCCTTTGGATTTGCCTTCAACATGACCACATTGTTCGCCCAAAACATTACCCTGCCATGGAGGCTGATGTTTCGTGGCGCTACCGCGGTTGCCCGCTCAGCGGCGTCAATCGGCCGGGATTAAGGGGCTGACACCGCCTGCTTTCCCTTCGCGGCGCCTGACGGCTCTTCCAGAGCGGCTTTTAGCCCCTGGAAATGTCCAAACTCCTAGGACGGTTCACGAACCGCCCGTGGACGCACCGACGTGCGCCGCTAGGGACGGCCCTCAGGCCGTGTCTACGATCATCCTTTTTTTTCGCAAAATCACTTACAACGTGTCACATCTTGTTTTTCTAGCAAGATTCTAAAACCGATGACTGATGACTGATGACTAATGACGTTTTGGTTGCGGCCTGAAAGCCGCGCCGTGTTCCGTGGTTGCATCGTTTAAGGAAGACCCCCTGTGCTCCGCCCCGCAGCCCCTTTTTAAACTTGGTTAACACTCGAGCGCCCACTTGCGTCTTGAGCGGAGAACAAGGAGGAACAAACAGATGAACCACACAAAGCATTTCGTTCGGTACGCAACGTTGTTAAGCGTCACCCTGGTTTTTCTTTTCGCGTCGGCTGCGTTTGCCGGGCCGCCGCTGATTTGCCGCCCGTTCGACATTGGAAACGCCAAATCGCTGCCCTTCCAAGGACCCGATTGGAGTTCCGTGCCGGCCAGCTATGACGCCAGTCGGCTGGTTGCTGACACGATGTCGCTGCTGCAACCCGATACTCCCGTCATTGTGCGAATGGAAACGATACGGCGGGCGACCATCTATGCCCGCGAAAATCGGGAAATTGCCGACGCGCTGCTGCACCGCCTTAGAGCGCGTGTGATCGCGCTGAAAGACAAAGAAAGGCGTGACCCAGAGGCGCTGGCGGCTTTCTTCGACTTGGGCTATCTGGTCGAAACGTACCGGCAGGCCGCATGGATCTCCGAGCACGCTTCGAAGGCATATTGGAGCTTTAAGCAGGCCGACCCCAAGGATTTGGATGGCTATGCTCTGGTGACCAAGGCGATCAGCCGCGGCGGAGGGCCTGAGATGGAGTTTGCGGCGGCGCTGATTACTTTCGACCTGGGCTATGTGGGGCGAGACAAGAAGCACACGGCTTTCGAGGAGCATGTGCAAAAGGCGCTGGCTGGGGCGAAGGAAGGATCGTTGCTCGCCAAGAATTTGGAGACCCACTTTGGATCCCAGATCAAGACTTTGCGCACCAAGGCGCTGGCTGAAAAGCAGTGATGTCGCCGCGTCCCGGTGGCGGGACGGGCGGGACCGCAAAGCGGGTCTGGCGCCTATTGTAGAGACGCCCCGCTGGGGCGTCTCCTGCACGATGAAAGATTGTGCGGGAGACGGCCCACCGGGCCGTCTCTACCAAATGTCCAAACCCGAGGCCCGCTTCGCGGGCTCTGGAGATTGGACATTTTTAGGCTGGTTTGGGTAGATCACATAAGCCATTTTGCACGTGTTTGACCATGTCGCAGATGGAAACAGACGTTTCGTTGATTTGTTTGCTCAGCAGTCTAAGGATGTCCAGCAATGAGGCTCGT
>DASXTB010000102.1:0-27062 GCA_036505615.1 Acidobacteriota bacterium | reverse complement strand
ACGAGCCTCATTGCTGGACATCCTTAGACTGCTGAGCAAACAAATCAACGAAACGTCTGTTTCCATCTGCGACATGGTCAAACACGTGCAAAATGGCTTATGTGATCTACCCAAACCAGCCTAAAAATGTCCAATCTCCAGCGCCCGCGAAGCGGGCTCAGGCCGCTGGAAGCGGCCTGGAGACGGCCCTCAGGCCGTCTCTCCACCCCAAAAATGTATAAACTCCAGCCCGCGTCGCGGGCTGATGGCTGATGGCTGTCAGCTTTACTTAAGAATCTCTTCAAAAAACGCCAGCGCCCGCGGATCTTTCGACTGGCCCAGCCAGAAGATGGCTTGCTTGCGAACAGCGGCATTGCGGTTGTTGCGCGCCACTTCAATCAACTTGGGAACCCCCTCATCCGCGGGGAGTTGGCTCAAAGCAAAAACAGCGCGCCTTTTAACTTCTGTTTCGGGATCTTTTTCGATCGCTTCACTGATCGCCCCAATGGCTTTTTTGCCGGCCTTCTGCGCCAGCCAGAACAAAGCTTGACCGCGAACGTGCGAGCTTTCATCGTTGCGCGCGGTTTCGATCATGGTGTTGACCGCCTCGGGCTCCTTGCTCTGCGACAAAGCAAAAATCGCCCCTTCGCGGACTTGGTCACTTTTGTCCTCGTGGACCAGCCGCCGCAAAATTTCGTAGCCGCGCCTGCCCCTGGCGACTCCCAGCCAGAAAGCGACTCGCTTGCGTAGTTCTTCGGGTTGATTGGGAGCCACGAATCGCTCCAGCGCCGTATCGGCTGCGGGATCGGCATGGAAGGCGATGGCGGCAACTGCCGATTCATGCAATTTCGGCTTGCGGATTTCGGATTGCGTACTGGGGATTGCGGAATGCGGATTTTCTAGATCTACAATGGAAGAAAGCAGCTCCACACTTTCGCTTGGACGGACTTCGGTGAACCAAAAAACCGCAAGCCCACCGGCATCAAGGTGGCAGTCGTCTGAAAACATGCGGATTTTCTCAACGGCCCTTTGCTGAATGCGAAACAGCACAATCAAGCTGGCGGGCCTTTCCAACTCCACTCGGCCCGTCTCGTGGGCACTGGCCGTGGAAGCACCCTTGCTTTCCAAACTGCAACCTCCACAGCAGCCGCCTGAGATCCGAACGCTGTGGGCTGAGTCGTAGCAACACATATGATGTTCGCCGGCAATCATCGGCACGGCATATCCGATCCATGCGGGATCGGTCTGGCTGTTCACCAGCGAGCGGAATTCCCTTTCCAGGCCGCCGGCGGCAGAGCGCGCCTGCGCCCGGGCATTGACAAAGGGCGGCTGTTGTGAATAAGCGAATGTACTAAGCAATAGAGCAAATGGAAAAACCAAGACGCCGATTCTTTGCAGCTTTTTCATAAGAGACCCCCATCTGTGATGGCATCAATTGGGCCAGCTTTACCTTGATGACTGTTGTGTCCTTTGTGGTTTGAAGAAGCTTCACCACCAAGGGCACTACGGACACGGCGGAATCCGCAATCCGAAATCCACAATCCGCAATTCACTTGTTGAGTATCTCCATCAGGTAGTCGACAGCTTCTTTGGAGCGCATCAGCGAAAGCCTATTGATAATCTCCTTTTTCAACGCCGGATCTGCCTCCTTACGCGCCAGGTCCACCAGGGCTTTGGCATTCCCCTGGAGAAACAGCGCATTGATTGCCTCCTTGCGGACGCTGAGATCCTTATCACTCGTATAGAGAGAAATCAGGATCTCCGCGGTCCGCTGGCTGCCCATGAGGCCCAGGTTTCGAATGGCAGCGCGTCGCAACTCCAGATCTTTTTCCGTGCGCGCCAGTTCGGCCAGCTTGTCTACATTGCCGCCAACGAACATCGCCTGCAGGATCTTCTTTTTGATGTCATGAGAAGACTCTTTCTGATAGAGATCCCAAAGTTCCGCATGCGCGCCCATCACGCCAAGTTGATTGACCGCCTCGCCGCGCAGGTCGGCGTCTTTTTCGTCGCGTGCCGCAGCCAGCAGCCGATCGCGCTCACCCGCGACCATGAAGCTGCGTAAAATGGCCCTCTTCACTTTTGCGTCGCTGGAAGAAGAATAGATCTCGGCCAGCGCCTGGCGACTTTCCCGGCCGCCAAAAAGTCCCAGAGATTGAATCGCTTCCATCTGCAGCTCGGGGCTGTACTTGCCACGCGCAATCGCGGACACAACCTCTTTTGCGCGTGCTGAGCCGCTTTGGCTGAGCACAAAGAGGGCGCGCTTCTTCAATTTAGGAGAGTGGCTTCCCTGCACGAATTTTTCCAGCATTGGCACTGCTCGCTCCGGGTCAGAACCCACAAGTCCATTAAGGGCCATCAACTTTAACTCTTCGTCACTCTCGCTCTCGGGCGGAACGGCCTGGCCTGCGGCCTGGCGAATTTCGACCTCCAGGGCCTTGGCGTCGTCCATCCAACGGCTGCGGGGAAATTTCCCGCGCAGGCTTTCTACCGCCGCCAGCGCTTCAGGACGCCTGCCGGCCTTGTTTAGCGCGTATGCCTTCCAGTAAAGCGCGCCATCGGGGCGGCGAGCGCTCATATTCGCCACCTGGTCGAAGGCTGCGATTGCCGTGTCCCACTGGCGTTCGTCGAGCGCTTTGGTGCCGCGCGCGTAAAGCTCGTCTTCCCGAGACTGTTGTTCTTCCGTGATTGCGGACCGTTCTGTCTCCGCTAAGGCAGCAATTTTCAGGGACTGGCCGGCCGTGTCCTGAGCGCGCGCCGGGGAAACTGCCAGGGAAGCGGCAACCAAAAAGACCAGCACCAGGACACGCTCTTGCAAGGCTTTCCTACTCATTTCCATGTTTTTCGTTCCTTATCTATAGGGTTCTGCGGACTCGATCGCCCGCGGAAGACTTTTCTCGTTGTCGCGCTTGCGAGCTGAGTACCCAAATCTTAAAAAGAAGATCATGCGAATCGATCCGCCGGCAGATTTCGCGAAGCTCCCCAGAAGGGAGAGACGAGGGAGCGTGCTCGACCTCCATCAGGATCGGTTCCAGCTCGTCGAGCACGCCGGCAATTGCCCGCTCGCCATCGCGGACGGCAGCCTGACGATAAATTCGATTCGCCAGCAGCAAATCATGCGCCCATTGCTGCTGGTTGGTGATGTCGATGGTTCCATTCCCGTCGGTATTGACCAATTCGGTCAACACGCGATGAAGCCGGTCCAAGTGATCAGCGACGGCCACCATTAAAATACGATCACGCACCTCGAGGGGAACAGCTTCCCCTCTGCGTTCCACTGTGACATGCCAAAGCCGGCCCGCCAGGAATGCCACTACCAGAAGCAGCGCCATAGCGCCCACAGAGGTCCAGCGAGGAAGAGGGAACCAGGACCGGGAAAACAATCGCCGTCTTTCCAATTGAGGAAGCAGACGCTGCCAAACTCGAGCGCCGTAATTCTCGCCCCGCTCCGGAATGGGAAACGTGTCTGCGGCCGCCATAATTCGCTGCAACCCTTCATTTCGCGCAGCGCATTCTCCGCAGCGGGCAAGATGTTCCTCAAGTTCGACGGCCTCTTCTGCTTCGCCGTAGTAATGGAGTATCAATTGTTCTTCAGTTGGATGTTGCATTTGTTCTCTTTCACTCCACCACGGACTGCAATTGGCGCCGCAGCTTGCGCACGGCCCGGAAGATACTGTGCTTGGTGGCGCTGGTGCGAAGGCCCAGGGCACGGGCTACTTCCTGAATTGACAGCTCCTGATAGTGCCGCAGTACGAATGCGGCGCGCTCGTTGCAAGACATCTCGGCCAGCGCGCTGGCCACCTTTTGCTGCACCTCGACGCCGAAAACCAGGCGATCCTGCGGTGGATCCTTGGCTGCTAAAGTCCGGAGCTCCACCGATTCCTCCTGCTGAGTCGAATCGTGGTGCTCCTGGTGCTTTCGACGCCCGCGCGTCAAATCCAAAGCACAGTTGATCGCAATGCGATAAAGCCAGGTGCCAAAATCGGACCGCGACTCAAACCGATTCAGACGTCGATAGGCCCGCAGGAATGTCTCCTGAACCACATCTTCCGCATCATGCTCGTTTCCAGTCATGCGATATGCCAGGCGAAAGATGCTGCGACTGTGGCGCTCAACCAGCGCACGAAAGGCGTCGCTATCGCCCGCACGCGCTCGCGCGACAGTGGCTGCATCCATTCCTTCCATTCGATTCATTAGACGATGACGAAAGCGCCGCGGTTAGTCGAGGCTTTTGGCTCATATTATAGGGTCAAGTCTTCAGAATTCAGGTTTAGCCCGGATTATTCACAAACATTCACCGCAGAGGCCTAATGTGGTCTCCGACCGCGACCCAAAAAGCCGTCCACGAGCACGTGCACGATCACGACCACGTCTACGTTGACGAAAACGATCACGAATCTTCCTTTCGGCGGGTGGTACATCAAGAGGTAAAAAACACAATTATGGAAAAGGAATGCCTGGACGTACTCGTGAACGTTGACGTGGTCGTGGGGCGTGTTGCCAGACCGTGAAATCTGGTTTTTCTAACCACTTTTTGCTGGGGATTACACATCCTTCAAAACCCGAAGGGTTTACAGAGTATAGTCGGCGGCAAAGCCCGCGTCTTTTGCGGGCGACGCCGCCGGTTGATATCCCCCAAAACGATCCGCCCTCCCAAGGAACAACCATGTTCCTTTGGCCGAATTGGAGAGCCACCGGCTGGCCCTATGCCGAAAGGGCCTAAGAATTTTTCACAAAATTTGAAACCAAGCCCATTTAGTTCTTTCCCCGCGATATCGGTGGCGCTGAGGCTCTGCGACGCCTTCAGCGTCGGATGGTTTATGGGGACGGTCAACCGGCGGCGACGCCCGCAAAAAGCGCGGGCTTTGCCGCCGGCTATACTCTGTAAACCCTTCGGGTTTTACCGCCGGCCTCTCAGTCAGTACTATGCCTTGCGCCAAGTATCTGTCCATGCACGGAAACCCCCAATTGTCCATGCTATGATGACTCTAGAGGCCGCAAGCAACGATTTTAGAGCGATTTGGCGGCAGACCAGCCGGAGTGGGGACGCACTGGCATGTGCCCGTACGTTCTACTGGCCGAGGGCTGGGTGAGACCTTAGTTATGGGACTTTCTTTAAGGCCAGCACACTGGAAGCGTTACAGAGACATCGCCTGGCTTCTGATGAAATATGGGCGATCCGATCTAGTCAGGAAGGCCGGGCTGGAGGAAGCGCTAGACGATTCTTCTGGCGGCGACATAGAAGATGCGAGGCCGCAGCCCGAGGACCTCTCTGCAGACCTGGAGAAGATGGGTCCGACCTTTATAAAGTTGGGGCAGCTTTTGGCCAGCCGCGCCGACCTGCTTCCCGTTCCCTATTTAGAAGCGCTCTCGCGCCTGCAGGACAGGGTCGAGCCGTTCGCATACCAAGAGGTAGAACAGATTGTATCTTCGGAAATCGGTGTGCGGCTTTCCAAAGCCTTCTCCGATTTTGATCCCACTCCTCTGGCGGCCGCTTCGCTGGGCCAGGTACATCGAGCCGCGCTGCGCGACGGGCGGCCGGTTGCCGTCAAAGTTCAGCGTCCGGGAATTCGCGAACGTATGGTGGACGATCTGGATGCGCTCGAAGAGGTGGCCAACTTCCTCGACCAACACACCGAGACCGGCGAAATTTACGAGTTCGGGCCCATGATTGAGGAGCTGAGAAAAAGCCTGCTTCGCGAACTGGATTATCGGTTGGAAGCACAAAATCTAATCAGGTTAAGCGACAACCTTAAGCAATTCGCGCATCTTGTGATACCAACGCCGATCGAGGATTACACCACTTCCAGGGTTCTTACCATGGAATTCATTAAGGGTAAGAAGATCACTTTGCTGGGGCCCTTGGGCCGTCTCGAGATCGACGGCTCGATTCTGGTGGAGGAACTATTTCGCGCTTACCTGCAGCAGATCCTGGTCGACGGCTTCTTTCATGCCGACCCTCATCCCGGAAACGTGTTCCTCACCACGGACGGACGGATTGCGCTGCTCGATCTGGGAATGGTCGCCCACACCTCTCCCGGAACGCAGGAAAATCTTCTGAAACTGCTTCTGGCTATCAGCGACGGGCGCAGCGATGATGCCTCGACAATCGCCATTCAAATCGGTGAACAGAAGAGCTCGTTCGATGAATCCAGTTTTCGCCGGCGCATCGCGGAACTGATAACTCGAAACCAGGATGCAAGACTGGAGGAAATTGACGTCGGCAAGGTGGTGCTTGAAGTGTGCCGCGCCTGCGGCGAGAACGGCATTCGTGTCCCGCAGGAACTCACTATGCTGGGGAAGACACTGCTTAACCTGGATGAGGTGGGACGAACTCTGGATTCAAAGTTTGATCCCAACGAGGCGATCCGCCAAAACGCAATGGGGCTTACGCGACAGCGAATGATGAAAAGCCTCTCTTTGGGTAGTATCTTTCAATCCATGCTGGAGGTGAAGGATTTCACCCAGCGACTTCCGCAAAGAATCAATAAGATCCTGGATGCCCTGGCCCACGACGAATTGAAGGTTCACATCGATGTGCATGACAGAGGGAAGCTGATGCACGGAGCTCAGAAGGTCGCAAACCGCATCACCATAGGTTTGATCCTGGCTGCGCTTATCATCGGCGCGGCGCTGCTGATGCGCGTGGAAACCTCATTCCGAATTCTGGGTTATCCAGGGCTGGCGATTATTTTTTTTCTGGCGGCTGCAGCCGGAGGCATCGCGCTCGTGCTGACGATCCTTTTCTATGACGAGACGCCCAACAGGAAAGCTGGCCGGCGATGACGGACTATGCTGATAGCTTGGTGTCCGCTGTATCCTTTGTGGTGAGACTTTTTTGAACTACGAAGGACACAGCGCGCCTAAGCCGCGACCAAAAGACATGCAAGCCAAGCCGCGAGTACAAGCCGGGTCGGCCCAATCAGCCGCGCAGCGGCGTCCAGAATTGTAGCGCGGGGCGTAAGCCCTGTGTCTCCGGATTTCCCAACCAGGCAGAGCCGCGAAGCGGCGACAGAATGGAATTCAGAGGGGATCTGCCCTCTCGATGCAACTTGCAGTCTTCAGCAGTCATCTGATCAAAGGGGGCTTTTGCATTTAAAATACCCCCAATTTTTGGACGAGGCCCCGACGCTCTATGCTCAGCTGTTCTTCTCCTTCTCGCGTGCTTTTGCTCCTGGGAGTATTTGCTGTCACCGCCTGCAGCCGCTTGAGTTCCGTTTGGAATTCTTCGCCGCAGTCATCCCCGGAAGAAATACAAAGCGTCCAGTCGGCGCTTGCTTCGCAGCGGAGCCCGGAATATGTGACCGGGGATGACGAAGACATTCATCTGTGGAAGACCGTGGGGCGCTTTTACAAGCTGCGCAGCTATCAGACCGCGTGGATCTCGTATAGCCGTCCGCTCCCGCAGGCAGATGCACTCATCAGGGCGTTGCAACAGGCGGATCGCGAAGGGCTGGATTCAGCGGCCTACGGTCTGGACGCGATCAAGTCAAAACGGGCGCAAGCCGCCTCTTCAAACCCGCTCAGGAAAGGCACACTCGATCCCGCGTCCGTCGCAGCGCTCGACATAAGGTTCACCTTCGAGTTTCTGAAATTCGCGACTCATTTGCTGGTCGGGCGCATTGACCCGGAAGAGATCGACCCTCACTGGTTTTCCAACCCACGAAAGGTGGACTTGGCTAACGTTCTGGAACGAGCGCTGGACGAAGACCGGGTCGAAGACGCGCTGATGCAGCTGGCGCCGCCGTACCCGGAATACGCCGCGCTGCGGGACGCACTGGCGCATTACCGGAACATTGCAGCCAAAGGAGGATGGCCCAAAGTGCCGGAAAATGCCGTTATCCGCAACGCGATTGTCAGGGAATTTGTGCCGTTGTTGAGACAACGGCTGAGTATCTCGGGCGATCTAAGCTCAGACGCCGGTGCTGCCACGCCGGGGCCAGGCGGAAAGACAGTACCCGTCGACAATGTCCTTGAGGAAGCAATTCGAAGATTCGAAAAGCGGCACGGATTGAAGGTCGATGGCGTTGCCGACCGCGAGCTGATTGCCGAACTGAATGTTCCGGTAGAGCAGCGGATTCGCCAAATCGAGTTGAACATGGAGCGTTGGCGCTGGCTGCCCGAGAATCTGGGACAGCGTTACATCCTGGTCAACATTCCCGACTTCCAATTGTGGGTGTTTGAAAACGGAACGATACAGATGACAATGCGCGTTGTAGTCGGCAAAAAGAACGAAAATCCAACGCCCATCTTCAGCGACGCGATGACTCACATTGTATTCAGTCCCTACTGGAACATCCCGGAAAGTATTGCCCGGAAGGAGACAATCCCGCACATTCTCAAGGATCCGGATTACCTGGCCCGAAACAATCTCGAGGTGGTGACCCGTTCCGGCCAGGTTGTCGACCCGTCCGCCGTCGACTGGTCGCGCGCCGGCGAAGATTTTGACTACCGATTCCGGCAAAAGCCGGGACGCAAGAATTCGCTGGGCGGAGTGAAGTTCATGTTTCCCAACCAATTCAACGTCTATTTGCATGACACGCCTGCCGAGGGTCTCTTTGGAAGAGTGGAACGCGACCTCAGCCATGGATGTGTTCGTATTGAGAAACCTATTGATCTGGCACGCTACCTTCTGCGAGACCAGCCTCAATGGACGGAGTCAAAAATACGCGAAGCCATGCAGGCCGGCGAAGAGCGGACAGTGCGATTGAAAGAACCAATCCCGGTTCATCTGCTTTACTGGACCGCGTGGGTGGATTCGGATGGCACAGTGGAGTTTCGCGAAGATATTTACGGCTATGACAAGAAGCAGGAGGAGATTTTGCGTGAAAGGCTGAGGCAGCGTGGTCCCTAGTGGGTTTGTCAGATTTCTCCAAAATTCTCTTCACCGAGAGACACAGCGCGGCAAATCCGCAACCAAGATTGCTGAAGCATGGCTAGCAATAGTCTTTAGACGCCGAAGGCGTCACATAGAATAGCCGGGGGCAGAGCGCGTTTTTTGCGCGCCGCCCCCGGTTTACGAAATCCCAACGCGCTGCACCCTGAAGGTGTGCAATAGGATCAGGCAAATTGATTTCCGCACAAAGAGTGGATGACAAAGAGTCGGTAACGGACCAGAGTCCTCGCTGTAACGCAACGGTGCCGGTGAAATTGTTGGATATTCCTGTTGCACCCCTTCAGAGTGCGAACGTTAGTGGTGGGATGTCGACCGGGGGCGGCGCGCAGAAAACGCGCTCTGCCCCCGGCTACTCTATGCGACCGCTTCGCGGTCCACTGAGAATTGTTGCGCGCGGAGAAGAAAGCGACCGTCAGTAACCGAACTCTATGAAGATCCATGGGCTCTTGGCGCTCACCCTGCCTTTCCTTCTTTGTCTTTCGCTCTCAAATGCTACAGTGGGAGACGCAGCGAAGTTCCACCCAAAACGCGCTAAGTTCCTGGTCAAATTCAAAGACGAAGTAACTCCATATGAGGAACTGTCAGCTTTTGTACTTCCTTCAGAAACACTAATCCTGGAGACACAACTGGATTCAGCGCAGGACGTATACGAAGTCAAAGCGTCGGCAGGCCTTCTCATTCCAACAGCAAGACATCAGTGGCGCTGGCAGGCTCCGCGGGAAAAGGGCGTGTATCGAATAAAAATCAAGAATGCAATGGTGGACAACTCGATAACTCTTCATGCTTTTGTGATGGTTCCTTTCAGTCAGATTCAGGGGGAGCAGCTAAACGGCTACCGCATCGGCCACTATCCATCTCATCCTCTAAAAGATAACCCCGCTTACACACGGCCCCGGGGATTCATCGAAGTGACAAGGGAGAACGAAGACACGCATGTGTCTCCTCACTTCAAGCTGAAGCAGTTTCTATGCAAGCAACCCGGAGGCTACCCCAAATACCTGGTGCTGCGAGAACGGCTTTTGCTGAAGCTGGAAGCCATTCTTGAAAAGGTCAATGAAAGCGGCTACCGCTGCGAGACATTCAACGTGATGAGCGGATACCGCACGCCGTACTACAACAAGGCAATCGGAAATACGACCACCTACAGCCGTCATAACTGGGGAGACGCGGCGGACATTTTCATCGACAACGACCACGACGGGCTTATGGATGACTTGAATCACGACGACAGAATTGACAAGAGAGACGCCGCTGTCCTTTACGATTTGATCGAGAAGATGCAACGAAGCCCTGGGTTTAAGATCTTCGATGGAGGCCTCGGGATGTATGACAGCACTGCGGCCCACGGGCCGTTTGTGCATGTGGATGTCAGAGGATACTCGGCCCGGTGGTAACCGTGGTTAATTCGGGGCGAACTCCGTTCCAATGGGCACGGAAAGCGGAAGGCAGAAGGCGGTAGGCAGAAGGCGGAAGGCAGAAAGCGGAAGGCGGAAGGCAGCCAAAATGAACGAAAATCCAACGTCGATGACCGCCGTGTCCCTTGTGTCCGTAGTGGTGCAAAAAGACTTAACCACAACGGACACCAAGGACACGGCGCAAGAAACGATGGCTTGTCGCCTGGACCTTGAGATCCAGTTTTTTTCATTCAAGTTTTTGCTTTGTTGAGACCTGCCAGGAAGACACGATGTCTCCAAGTCAGTAACTGAGGGCAATTTCTCAATGGGCGGGCAGGGATGTTCATCGTTTTGGCTGCCTTCTGCCTTCCGCCTTCTGCCTTCGCTGCCTATTGGAACAGAAGCCATCAATAATGCGGGTTAACGATCGGGCTGCAGACCGGTGTTACAATGTGTCGCAAAATCAGCCATCTCGGAAGGAGTGTGCTCCAGCTTGGCCGCCAACAAGAGCGAAATTACCGTCACGGTTATGATTGAGATCCCACAGGGCAGCCGGAACAAGTACGAGTACGACAAAAAGAAAAAGGTATTTAAACTGGATCGAATGCTTTTTTCATCCGTCCACTATCCCAGCGACTATGGATTCATCCCGAAGACGCTGGCTTCGGACGGCGATCCTCTGGACGCGCTGGTTTTGGTTTGGGAGCCGACTTTTCCCGGATGCTTGATCGAGACCAGACCGGTGGGCCTGTTTAAGATGTCTGACGAGAAGGGACGCGATGAAAAAATCCTCTGTGTGCCCATCCGTGACCCACTCTGGAACCATATCAAGCGGTTGTCGGACGTCCCATCGCACTTTCTGATGGAAATCGAGCATTTTTTTTCCGTTTACAAAGAACTGGAACATACCGAGACACATGTTGAAGGGTGGGAAGATTCACGGTCGGCTATCAGGGTGATTCGAGAGGCCGAAAGGCGTTACAGGAAACGCAATTAGATTGCGGATTGGGGATTGCGGATTTTCGATTGGGATCGCGGCTTTCGGATTTGAGAGGCGTCCCTTTTCCGCCGTTGCAGATCGGGAAAAGAGGCCACACGAAATAGGAGAGTAGATTTTTCAATCCGCAATCCCCAAGCCGAAATCCGCAATCAGGACAAGGACGCAATCATGAACAAGCGTAAGAGAATAAATCGACGCCAGTTCATCGCGGGTAGCTCCAGCGCGCTGGCCGCGGCCACAACCGTCGCGGGGCACGGCGAGACGACCGAGCCTCTGAAATCGCCGCCAGCCTTGCAGCCTGCCCACTTCCTTTCGCCCTCAGGTTCGCTCATTCCGTTCTCGCAACATGATCTGCTGGCTCAGGGTCAGGTGCGCACTTTTACGGGAGATTACCTTTCCGAGATCGCATTCCCGCTGGGTGGCATCGGGACGGGCACCGTTTCCCTTGGCGGCCGTGGAGACCTGCGGGACTGGGAAATCTTCAACCGCCCCAACAAAGGCAAGGCCCTTCCCTTCACTTTTGTGGCGCTGTGGATCAGAAGCCAGGGAATGCCCGTGGTCAAAGTAGTTGAGGTGGCGCCTCAGCCCCCTTTTCGCGGGGCTCACGGCTACCCGCGCGCACGAGCTCAGGGCCTGCCTCACATGAAGGGAGCTCGCTTCCGGGGGGCTTATCCTTTGGCCGAAATCGAGTTTCTGGACAACTCACTGCCTGTCGCGGTTTCGCTCGAAGCCTTCAATCCTTTCATTCCGCTTGACGCCGACAGTTCCGCGCTGCCTGTTGCAATTCTGCGTTACCGTCTCAAGAATCGTTCCAATCAGACCGTCGACGCCACGCTGGCTTTCTCCATTCTCAACGCCATCGGTTACGACGGCCATTCGGCAATCAACGACAACCGTTTTGACGGCTTCGGCAAGAACGTGACACGCCTGCGCCGCCAGACGAGTTTGAACGGATTGGAAATGATCTCTCAAGAGCACTCGCCCGAAGACATCCGGTTTGGTTCAATGGCTCTGGTCACCACGCATCCCCAAGTCACGGCGCGCGCCGCCTGGGAAGGGGGAGCGTGGTGGGATTCTTTCCAGAAATGGTTTGATGAATATGCATCTACCGGAGGCGTCTCCGGCCCGCAGGAGAGCCCGCCATCGCCCGCAGGAGTCTCTGATTATGCGACGCTGGCGCCTCATTTCCGCCTGGAGAAAGGCGAGTCTCGCAGTATTGATTTCATCCTGGCCTGGTATTTCCCCCTGCGCGAAAATTACTGGAATAGCCAGCCCGAAGTGAAGGGCCAGAAGCTGCGCAACTATTACAGCACGAAATTCCGGGATGCGTGGGAGGCGGCGTCTTACACGGTGGAAAACCTGCAGCGACTGGAAAAAGGGACCCGCGCATTTCAGCAGGCTCTCTTTTCAGCGACGATTCCCGCGGCAGTGATTGATGCCGTCTCCAGCCAGGTTTCTATTCTTCGCACCAACACTTGCATGCTGCTGGAAGGAAAACAGTTCTTTGCGTTCGAAGGCACCAACGACGATTCCGGCTGCTGCCCGTTGAACTGCACGCATGTATGGAACTACGAGCAGGCGCTGGCGCATCTCTTTCCGGAACTAGAACGGTCCATGCGGGTCACGGATTTCAAAGAGAATCTGCGGCCCGATGGTTCAATGGCATTTCGCACTCTCGTGCCGGTTGGAAAGGCGCAGTGGAAGTTCAAGCCGGCCGCAGACGGTCAGATGGGCTGCGTGATGAAACTCTACCGCGAATGGCAGATGTCGGGCGACGATGCTTTCCTGCGCGACCTTTGGCCCGCTGCCAAACGCGCTCTCGAATTTGCCTGGAAAGGATGGGACTCCGATCGCGACGGGGTGATGGAGGGCGAGCAGCACAACACTTACGACATCGAATTCTATGGTCCGAACACGATGATGGGTACGCTTTATCTCGGCGCTCTGCTAGCCGGCGAAAAGATGGCGCGGGCCGTGGGAGACGTCCAGTCGGCCTCTGAATATCGCCGAATATTTGAGTCGGGCCGCGCCAAGCTCGATCGTGAACTGTGGCGCGACGGCTTCTACGTTCAGAAGGTGCCCGATCTAAAGCAGATCCCGGCGGGAGACACCGAGCATGCGGAGAGCTGGTACGCCTCGGCCATAGAGAAGGGCTCAATTAAGTATCAGTACGGCGAGGGATGTCTGTCCGATCAGCTTCTGGGACAATGGTTCGCCGAAGTCGTCGGCCTCGGCCATCTCTTGCCGTCAGGGCACGTGCGCGAAACACTTCTTTCCATTTATCGCCACAATTTCAAGCACAGCTTTTACGATCTTCCAAACACACAGCGCATCTACGCGCTCAATGATGAAAAGGGATTGCTGTTGTGCAGTTGGCCGCGCGGCAGTCGCCCTCTGCTCCCTTTCGTCTATTCCGACGAAGTATGGACCGGCATTGAGTATCAGGTAGCCGCCCACCTCATCTACGAAGATCTGGTGATGGAGGGTCTGGCCATCACCAAGGCCGCGCGGGATCGTTACGACGGGCGCCGCCGCAATCCATGGAATGAAGTTGAATGCGGCTCGCATTATGCGCGAGCGCTTTCAAGCTGGTCGCTGCTTACCGCGCTGTCGGGCTATCATTATTCGGCTCCCGACACGCGGCTTACGTTTTCCCCGCGAATCCGCGCGCAGGATTTCCACTGCCTGTTTACCACCGGTGAGGCCTGGGGAACCTTCATTCAGAAGGCCGCAGCGCAGGACGTAACTGGAAGCATCGAAATCGCCGGCGGCAAGCTGGCGTTGAAGCGCTTCGGATTCGGTGGGAGATCACAAGATATCGCGCCCACAAAAGGGGAAGAAAAAACGAAGGCCGTTGCAATCCAAGGAACAAAGGGAATCCCGCCGGTACAGGCCAGCTTGAACGGAAAATCCGTTCCTGCCCTGCTGGTCAAACCCGATTTGGTGGAATTCCACACCACTGTGGGGGTGGAAGCGGGAGACAAATTGGCAGTCCATATCGACAGAAGCAAGCTAGTCCGGCCAAGATGACAAACTCTCTTTGCCGTGCTGTTGAGCTCTTGCCCGCCGTGTCCTTTGTGTCCGTGGTGGTGCAAAAAATTTAACCACAAAGGACACCAAGGACACGGCGCAAGAAATGAAAAAACCACTCCTCCCCTGCGAGAAAAGTAAAATGCTTAGAATAGAGCTAATTCTCTGCGTGGTCGTTTCCACCTTCATGTTGCTGGGCCAGCCTTCCAGCGCGGCGAACTATCCGGACCCGGTGGCAGGCGACTTCACCATTCAAGATTTCCGTTTTGCCAGCGGCGAGGTTCTTCCGGAACTGAAATTGCACTACCTCACCCTCGGCACTGCACGTCGGGATTCAGCCGGCGTGGTGCGAAATGCCGTGCTTATTCTTCACGGAACTGGCGGCAGCAGCCGTCAGTTCCTTTCAAAGAACTTCGCCGAGGTCCTGTTCGGGCCAGGACAACTGTTAGACGCCAATCGCTACTTCATTATTCTTCCCGACAACATCGGTCATGGGCAGTCCAGCAAACCCAGTAACGGGCTGCGCGCACGCTTTCCGCACTACGCATACGGCGATCTGGTTACAGCGCAGTATCGCCTGGTGACGGAAGCTCTAAACGTAAACCATCTCCGTCTTGTCATGGGGACCTCCATGGGTGGGATGCACACATGGATGTGGGGAGAGCGGTATCCGGACTTTATGGACGGGCTGATTCCACTGGCCAGTGCGCCCGCGCAGATCGCCGGGCGAAACCGAATGATGCGGAAGATGATTATGGACGACATCCGCACTGATCCGGAGTGGAACAACGGCGAATATACCCGCCAACCGCGCGGGCTCGTGGCAGCGATCCAGATTTTGATTCTGATGGGAAGCAGCCCGCTGCAATGGCACAAGACCGCTCCCACCCGGGACGATGCTGACCGTTTTCTCGGCGACCAGATGCGCGCGCGTCTGGCCAGTGCCGACGCGAACGACATGCTTTACCAGTTTGACGCTTCCCGCGACTATGATCCTTCGCCCGCATTGGAACGCATTGCCGCCCCTCTTTTGGCAATAAATTCTGCCGACGATCTGATCAATCCACCGGAGCTAGGGTTGATGGAACGGCTGATTCCGCATGTCAAGAGAAGTCGCTATGTTTTGATTCCAATCAGCGACCAAACGCGCGGCCACGGGACGCACTCGCTGCCCGAGATTTGGCAATCGCATCTGAAGGAATTCATGGAGGGAATGCGGTGAATTAATCACCAATACACCAAGGCGAGAGTCGCAGGTCGCAGGTCGAAGGTCCCGAAGTTGGCTTGCGACCTGCGACCCGTGCCTTGATGTAACAAGTTGGCAGAATCTTGTTTTTTTTGACCAAGGTTTTGGCCGAATGGAAACCACCGTTCACGTGCACGTTCACGACCACGTCAAGGTCCACGACAAGGTTCACCAATCGCTGCTCTTTTGGAATTGTTTTTCGTTACCGTGGACGTAGCCGTGGTCGTTGACGTGCACCCTTCGGGGAAGGCCGCTGAAGCGGCCCGCTTTCACCCTCTAATGGATCATGGATTCAGTCAATAACCAGCTCTTTGGTTGTGGCCTTACGGCCGCTGTAGGAACGTGGCCGTAGACGGCTTTTCTTTTGGTTGTAGCTTTGCCGCTCTAGATCTTGGTGGTTAATTTTTGCGAGGTGACCATGAAAAAGCTTTATACCTTTTTGCTGCTGGCGGGGTCGATCCTCCTCATGGCAGCGCGAAACGACCCACAATCCCGTCAAACGCTGCCAGCAGGGCAGCAATACGATTTGATCCTCCGCGGCGGCAAAATCGTTGACGGCGCCGGCAATCCCTGGTTCTACGGAGACGTCGCCGTCGATGGGGCGCGGATCGCCAGGGTCGGAAAGCTGGGAGACAATGCGAGACGAATCATTGACGCCACCGGAATGATCGTATGCCCTGGATTCATCGACATGCATAGCCACTCCGATACTTCGCTGCTGGTCGATGGGAATGCCGAAAGCAAGATCCGCCAAGGCGTCACCACTGAAATACTGGGAGAGCATACGTCAGCGGCGCCCCTCCAGGGTCTTGCGATGCGCGAGCTCGGGAACTCCTATGGAAATTACAAGCTCAACTATACCTGGAAGGACTTCACCGGCTACTTTGCTCGGCTGCTTCAAGAGGGGATATCAGTCAACGTCGGCTCCTATGTGGGCGGCGGCCAGGTGCGCTTGTGCGTGATGGGCGCAGACAATCGCCCTCCCACCGGAGCCGAAATGGATGCGATGAAAGCACTAGTCGATGAGGCGATGCGCCAGGGAGCGCTCGGGCTTTCAACAGGGATGATTTATCCCCCAAACAGTTACTTTTCTACCCAGGAGTTGGCCGAACTTGCCCGCGCCGCGGCCCGCCATGGTGGCATCTATGCATCGCACATCCGCAACGAAGGAAACACGCTGATGGAATCGATCCGGGAAGCGATCAGCATTGGTGAAAGAGCCGGGCTCCCGGTTCAGATCTTCCACTTCAAGGTGCACGGGAAAGCCAATTGGGGCAGAATGCCCGAGGCGGTGCGGCTCATCGAGGAAGCACGCAATCGGGGCATTGACGTTTCTGCGAACCAGTACCCTTACGTCGCCGGCAGCACGGGCTTGGACACTATGCTGCCTGAGTGGGCGCACGACGGCGGCAGAGAAAAGATGCTGGCCCGCATCCACGACCCGGAACAACGCGCGCGGATGCGCAAAGATATCGAAGAGGGCAAAAACATTCAGCAACTGCGCGACTGGCAAAGCGTGCAGATAGCCCGCGTGCGCACCGAGAAAAACAAAGCATACGAAGGAAAGACACTGGCCGAGGCCGCCCGGATGCGAGGACAGGATCCTGCCGATACGATTCTGGACATGCTGTTGGAGGAAAATGGCGTGATCGGTGCGATTTTCTTCACCATGAACGAAGATGACCTGCGATTTGCGCTGCGTCAACCCTGGGTCAGCATCGGCTCTGATGGAACGGCAGTAAAACCTGAAGGCGTCCTGGGAGAAGGAAAGCCTCATCCTCGATGGTACGGTACTTTTCCGCGGGTCCTCGGCAGATATGTACGCGAAGAGAAGGTGCTTACGATGGAAGACGCCATTCGCAAGATGACCTCCCTGGCGGCCCAGCAGGTGGGCATCCGCGATCGCGGCCTTCTTCAGGAGGGGAAGTTCGCCGATGTTGTGGTCTTCGATCCGGTACGCGTCCGAGATAAAGCGACGTTCACCCAGCCCCACCAGTATTCAGAAGGCATCGAATACGTGATCGTGAATGGAAAAGTAGTTTTGGAAAGAGGAAAGCACACGGATGCCCGACCGGGGAAGATTGTCTACGGGCCCGGGAAGCGATAAAAAATCGGTACCGCGAGCCTGATAACGTGTGAAAAAATCCATCTGATCGTACGGGCGGCCCTATGTGGCCGCCCGCCGCAACAGCTGACGGATTAGCCAAACAAACTGCACAGTTCCCGCGCATGCACTTCGGAACGGGAAAAATCCGGTGGATTCTGCCGCGGGTGACCACACAGGGTCGCCCCTACAGATTGCTTAGAAATTTTTTAGTAATCTTCGCGTTCTTCGCGGTGATTTTTGCACAGGTTCTCAGGCTCGCAGCATCGACTTTTTCTCGCGTTCTTGCTTGGCCATTCACAAGGAGCGGGATGTCAAAGCGGTACCCTTTGTCTTCACTGTTATTGGTGTTCCTGTCAGCGATTCAACTTACGATTGCGCAAGTCCCCCAGCGGAAAATCATTTTCAGCGAACTGGAGAAGACTGCGCTGCAGGAACTGAAGGAGACGAACACACCGGGAGCGGTCCTGGTTATCGTCAGCGGAGATCGCGTGATTTTCTCCAAAGGGTTTGGAGTCTCTAACGTCGAGACCGGGACTCCGATGACGCCCGACATGCTGTTTCAGATCGGCTCGATCACCAAAGTTTTTACCGCTACAGCTCTGGTCAGCCTGGCAGAAGAAGGAAAGCTTAACCTCTCCGAACCGATCGGCAAGTATGTGAAGGGACTCCATCCAAAATTAGCGCCCATCACGGCACACCACTTACTGACTCACACGTCGGGTTTAAGGGATGAACCCGCCGAGTATGGACGGCACGAGGAATCGGCATTGGCAGAGTACGGCCGCTCTCTCAAGGAAGATTATCTGTTGCTCGATCCGGGCAAAGTGTTCTCATATTCAAACCCGGGTGTCGCACTTGCGGGACTGCTGTTGGAAGAGATCAGCGGCAAACCCTATGCCGACGAAATGGACCAGCGCGTGTTTAAGCCGCTGGGCATGAACCGCACTACCTTCCGGCCCACCACGGCAATGACCTACCCCCACGCAGTCGGCCACACACATGCGGGCACGGTCAAGCCGGCAGTAGTCAGGCCGATGGTCGATGACACGAGGTTCTGGCCCGCCGGTTATATGTTTTGCAGCGCAGAGGACCTTGCTCGCTTCGTCATTGCGTTGATGAACGGCGGCAAGGTCGAAGGCCGCCAGGTCTTATCCCGATCGCTGCTAGCGAAACTTGCAACTCCTTACGTGGACGTCCCCAATATTTTTCAAAATGGAAAGTACGGGTATGGCTTGTTCATTTATCCGCATCGCGGCCTGCTGCTGCTGGAACATGCAGGGGCTATGACAGGCTTCTCTGCCGTTGTCGAGGTAGTGCCGCAACACCACGTCGGCATAATCCTGATGGCCAACCGAGATGGCGTACGGCTGCCCAGGACTGCAGAGAAAGCTCTGGAACTCCTGTCGCCATTGCAGCCGGAGGCAAAGGCCGTGCCCAAGCTGGTGCTGCCCATGAGCGCGTCGGAAATGAGCAGTTTTGCCGGCACGTACACAAACCGCTGGTCTGTGGAACTCATTGCTAAAGACGGAAAGCTTTTCCTGCAGCAGTTTGGCGCCGAGTTTCGCGTTACCAGGATCGGCGATCGGCGGTTTTCCGTCCAGCCGTCAGAGGCCTCCGAACCTCAGCAGTTTGTGCTTGGACCCGATGTGGATGGGGAGCCCGAGTATTTACACATGTTCTTGTGGGCATTCAAAAGGGTGGGGCGGGCTGGGAGCAAATAGGCCGCCTGAAGCGGCTTGTGTGGACATGTAGAGACGCGCCGCGTCGGAGTTAGCCGCGATTCCGTGCGGGGAATCCCTGACCGGGGTTCCTGGCGCTCCGCGCCTGGCCACCCCCGGCTACTGTTATTGGTCCGCTTCGCGGACAGGGTGCCGCGAAGCGGCGCTATTGGAGAGACGCCCCGTGCGGCGTCTCCTGCACGATGAAAGATTGTGCGGGAGACGGCCCACCGGCCGTCTCTCCAAAATGTCCAAACTCCAGTGGTCCGCTTCGCGGACAAAGGCCGCTGGAAGCGGCCTTGGAGACGGCCCTCGGGCCGTCTCTCCGCTGCCAAAATTTAGAAACTCCAGGGCCGCGACTTGTCGCGGCCAAGCGCGGCGAAGCCAGGCTGACATTTTTAGCGACGCTGGCGGTGGCGTGTCTCATCCTAACGGATCCGCGGATGTTCGCGATAAGACGTCTCCACGAAATGTCAAAACTCCCTGGCCCCGGCATTCCGCGTCTCTACGGCTAACGATCCTGAAATTGGTGGTTTCACCCTACGGCAGCGCAAACGCCTCCACCGCATCCGACAAGTCTATGCTGAAATAACCCGCGCCGCCCGCGGCGATGACCACATATTGCTTTCCGCTCCGCTTCACGCGATAGGTGATCGGCGCCGCGTGCCCGCTTGCCTCCAATTTGGCAACCCACAACTCTTTGCCACTCCGGGCATCAAAGGCGCGGAATCGACTGTCATTGGTCCCACCGATGAAGACCAACCCCCCAGCGGTGACAATGGGACCTCCCAGATTAAGAGCGCCCGTTTGAGGAATTCCTTTCGCCTGCAACTCGTCAGTCACTCCCAGGGTGACCTTCCAGGCGATCTCTCCTTTATTTAGGTCCACCGCATTCAGCGTGCCCCAAGGAGGTTTCAGGCAAGACCATCGCTTCTTTGGGTCCCAGAGGCGCGCATATTCGCCCCAGGGACTGGATCGGCGATAGGCAACCGCTGAGCCGGCGGGCTGTGGCTTTATCGCCCCGAGCATCGGCAATTCGTTGACATTGACGTACAGGTATCCGGTCGATGGATCAAAGGCTGCTCCTGACCACGTCGCTCCTCCGAGCGTCCCGGGAATCTGCAGTGTCAACTCCGGTCCCAGAGGCGTAAACGTCGAGGCGTTGACCAGCTTGTCAAACAGTTCAGTGCAGTCCCGATGGAATTCCGGCGTGATGGTATTGATGTCTTCGCGCGTCATCGACTGGCGGCACAGGGCGGGGGGCTTCAACGGAACGGGCTGCGTTGGCCAGGCCTCTTCTCCGGGTATCTTGCTCTGCGGAACCGCCCGCTCTTCAACAGGAAACAGCGGCTTGCCGGTGAGGCGATCCAGCACGAATACAAATCCCATCTTGGTGACCTGAGCGACCGCCGGGATCTCGCGGCCGTTGCGACGCACCGTGACCAGAGCGGGCTCGGCGGGCAGGTCGTAGTCCCACATGTCGTGATGGACGATCTGGTAATACCAGATCAACTTTCCCGTGGCGGCCTCCAGAGCAACAACAGAATTGCCAAAAAGGTTCTGACCTTTACGATCTGCGCCATAAAAATCGTAGGCAGGAGAGCCCAGAGGAAGAAACACCATTCCGCGCTGCGCATCGACACTGATCACACCCCAAGCGTTGACGCCGGTGCGATCGATCCACGAATCGCCTTCCCAGGTTTCATGTCCGACTTCGCCTGGACGAGGAACGGTGTGAAATTCCCAAATCTGCCTTCCGGTCCAGGCGTCGAAAGCGCGTACCATTCCGCTCGGACCTTTCGACGGACTCTCAGGCACCGCCGACCCCACAACGACGACATCCTTATATACAGAGGGAGGGGACGTTACCGCGTACTGGGCGTTGGGAAATTTCTCGGCCGCCCCTTTGCGCAGGTCCACGAATCCGCTATTTCCGAATCCGGGGCATGGCTTGCCGGTGGCGGCGTCCAGAGCGATCAGCCTGGCGTCTGCCGTTGCATAAAAGACGCGTTTGGGGGCGGCATTTCCGCTGCTTGATCGCCCTTCCCAAAAAGCGGGCCCACGATGCGCCAAAAACTTGCGTTTGCTTTTTGCTCCTGCTTGGGGATCGTATTTCCAGATTTCGACTCCAGTCTCTGCGTCCAGAGCGATGGCCCGGCTGGAAGGAGTGGTAATGTAAAGGACGCCTTCGACTTCCAAGGGCGTGCACTCAAAAGCGACTGGCCGATCCGACGACTTTGCCAGGCCCAGCTCCACTTCACCGGTGTGATACACCCAGGCTCGCTTGAGCTGCCCCACGTTGTCTCGGTTAATTTGTTCGAGCGGCGAAAACCTCATACCGCCCGGATCGCCCCCGTAAGCATGCCATTCCTCTCCGGCCGGCGGGCTGGAGGGACTGCTAAAGTTAAGAGGAAAAAAAGCTAGAAAAAGAGCCACACAAATGCAAAATGGGCAGATTGAGAGACTTACTTTGACGCATCGTTGGAGCTTCATGTCGATCGCCTCTGGGTTGGTAAAAATTAACACTTGGATTCTAGTGGGTCTTCGAGAAATCCACAAACGCCGATCACGGCTACATGAACCGGTGAACCCGGAGCTAAGGATGTAAGAGGCCGGCAGTAAAACCGAAGGGTTTACAGAGTATAGCCGGCGGCAAAGACCGCGCTTGTTGCGGGCGACGCCGCCGGTTGGTCACCCCCATAAACATCCGACGCTGAAGGCGTCGCACAAGCTCAAAACGGGCTTGGTTTCAATTTGCGAAAAATTCTTAGGCCCTTTCAGGGCGAATCGCTTTTGGGGGATAGCCAACCGGCGGCGTTGCCCGCCAAAGACGCGGGCTTTGTCGCCGGCTATAATCTGTAAACCCTTCGGTTTCGGAAGATGTGCGGGAGAGATGTGCCGGGGAAATGTGGTCAAAAAAACTAGATCTCACGGTCCGGTAACAGGATCATGCCTACGAGCACGGGCAACGGCTACCGTTAAGGAGGGAGGATCGTCAGAGTCATGTCAGTGAATACCAGCGTGAAATGTGGGCGTGACCATGGACGGGGACGTGATCGTGATCGTGGACGTGAACGGTCTCTTTTGGAAAACTTGGCCAAGAATGGAACAGGAAGTTGCCAACCTGTAGCACCAAGGCGCCAATTCAAACACGTTTTTTGGTGCCTTGGTGTCTTGGTGGTGAACTTCTCGGCGCCGGCCGTCCAATTTCGCGACCACACCATTGCCACCAACTTGAAAGGCGGCTATCAGGTAGTCGCCGCCGACTTGAATCATGACGGAAAGATTGACTTGATCGCGCTTGCCAGCGGGATGAGTGACCTGCTCTGGTTCGAAAATCCAGGATGGCAGCAGCATGTGCTGGCAACGAACCTGTCGCGCATGATCAATCTTGCAGCCTGGGACACAGATGGCGACGGAATTCCGGAAATTGTGCTGGCGCATGAGTTCGCAAATGAGCCAGACAAGAGCGCCGGAGTTATCTCGGTTTTGAAACACTCGGGCGACCCGGCGCAGCCATGGGCACGAACCGAGATCGATCGCTTGCCCGCTTCACACCGACTGCGCTGGGCCGACATTGACGGCAGCGGCCACAAGGTCCTGATCAACGCGCCACTGGCGGGGGGACTGTCTCGGCCTCCCGATTACCGCGATAAAGTGCCTCTGGTTCTCTACAGGCCGGGCGTGTGGAAGCGCGAGCTGATCTCGGATCAGATCGAGGGAGTGCTGCACGGAATTTTTATTACCGATTGGGATGGAGACGGGCGCGAAGATCTATTGACGGCCAGTTTTCTTGGCATCGATCTTTTTCGCAGTTCAGGAGCCAACCGCTGGACCCGCACTTCTCTGGCGAAGGGAAACCCCACTCCATGGCCAAAATGCGGCTCCAGCGAAGTGGCCGTCGGCCATCTGGGAAAACGGCGATTCCTCTGCTCCATTGAACCCTGGCATGGCAACCAGGTGGTCGTCTATCTGCAGAGCAAAGGAATTTGGGAGCGGCATGTGATCGATTCGTCGCTGGTGGACGGTCACACTCTGCTGGCCGCCGACTTGGATAAGGACGGAAGTGACGAGATCGTTGCCGGATTCCGCGGGGGCACCCGCAGCGTTTACATTTTTCGGGCAGAAGATCCCGAAGGGCGCCAGTGGTCGCGCACGATTCTCGACAACGGCGGTATGGCTGCCGCATCCTGCACGGCGGCGGACTTGAATGGCGACGGCAAACTCGACATCGCCTGCATCGGCTCGGCCACGGCAAATTTGAAGTGGTATGAGAATCTAGGGCGGTAGACTCGGATTGCGGATTTCGGATGGCGGATTGCGGATTTCGGATTAGAACTCGAAGATTATAGATCTGCCACGAAGACCCTAAGCCCACGAAGATTCTCCGCCTTCATGCCTGAGGCTCTTCGGAGTCCTTGAATCCGCAATCCGCAATCCGCAATCCGAAATCCGCAATCCGGAAAATCCGCAATTCTTCACCGGAACACCTCATACGGATCTACGGGCGTTCCTTCCCACCAGTGCTTCTTCTCAGTGAGCTTGAAAATAGCAAAATGCAAATGGGGTGTGCCCGGCGGAGCGTTGCCCGAAGTGCCTACATAGCCGATCAACTGTCCCTGGCTGACGCGGTCGCTCTCATGCAGGGTGTCAGCGTACCGCTCCAGGTGCGCGTAGTAGTAGACATACTTTTCTTCCGGATCGAACTGGTAGATCGTTATGCCTCCTGCCTGGCTGTAGAAGAGCCGCGCAATCTTACCCTCTTCGACCGCAAGTACAGGCGTGTTTCTGGGAGCCAATATGTCGACGGCCTGGTGCATGTGGCTGCCGCGCATCTCCTGAAACATCCCTTTCAGTGGCTCCACTTTGGCGCCCTGTATAGGCAGGATCAGTTTCTTGCTTCGGAGTTCCCCGATCGGATCCGCTTCCAGTTTGGGGGCCTCGAGCGGAGCAGGAGTGACGGATGCCGAGGAAGTTTCTCTCGTGGTGCGCGAGCCGGGCGGCGGAGATGCCGGGCGGGCAGGAGTTCCCTGGATGATGCCTGGGCCCGAGTCATCGAGGCTCTGTCTTACCACCAGGGGTGAACGGCCGGTGCCAGGCTTTTGATTTCCTGCCAGCGGAATCACTACTTGGTAACGCGAAAGAAGAAGCCACGCCACCAGAATGCCTGCCACAAAACCGCAGAGTGCGGCCAGGCCCAATGCTCGAATCCTTCGCTGACGAGTCCAGCTCATTCAACAAAGAACACGGGGGTGCCGGGTTTGACAAGCGCGGCAAGTTTCATCGCGTCCCAATTGGTCAGCCGCACGCAACCGTGCGACTGAGTGTGACCGATCTGCGCCGGTTCCGGAGTGCCATGAATCCCGTAGTGCTCCTTGTTGATGTCGATCCAGACAACGCCGACCGGATTATTAGGGCCGGGTTGAATGTCAGCCCTTTTCTGCTTGGGCTTGGCATCCCAGAACAGATTCGGATTGTAATGAAAGACGGGATTCTTTTGCACGCCAGTAACTTTCCATTTTCCCAGCGGCAGGGGATCGTGCAGGCTACCCGAAGTGACCGGCGCATAAAAGATTATTTTCCCGTCCGCAGTCTCCACCCGCAGCGCTGATTCATTCTTGCTGACGGTAACGGTGACATCGGGGCGAGCATTCATTTCCGCGCGTCTCGCCTGCGCCTGCGCCGCCGGCTTGGAGGCGGAATTTCCATTGGTGCTGGCCGACAAGAGGGAGCCTGATTCAGGATTTTGCGCGGTTGAAAGATTCGGCGCCTTAATCTGCTCGCCCGCAACGAATTTGGCTCCCTTGTTTAATTGCCGCAAGAGAAGAGGGCTGATGTGGAATTTTTCCCCCAGCTTCTCAAGCGGGGAAGTGTAATAAAGTCCGGGGAATTTGGATTGGTTCACCAGATCCCGCGGAATCCGATCCAGAAACGGCCCCGCCACGTCTTGCTCAGTGATGGTATAAGGCACCAGCGTTTCTCCTGGGGCTGAGTTGGAAAGCGCCTGTTGCGTAGCCGAGTCCAAAGTTCCGGTGACTTTCAGCCCGCGGGACTTCTGGAACGCGGCGATGGCCTTGCGGATATTCGCTCCCCATTTGCCATCAATTTCACCCGGGGAGAACGACGCCTGGTCGAGCCGCACCTGAACATCAAGCGCAGAGGGACCTTGCTCGATTGGCTGGGCGGGTTGGCGGCGATGGCTTTGCTTGCGAGGTCGCGCATGCAGAGCAGAGAAATCGACAAGGAGTCCGACGATCCAAAAAAGAACTATTGCTCCCCGGAGTTTCGATCCCGGTAGCTGTGCGCGTAACTTATCCATTAATTTCAGGATAACATACGTAGGAATTGCTGTAGCATTCCGGCCTTCGCGTCCGCTGTGTCCTTGGTGGTCAAAGAGGTTTGAAACCACAACGGACACCAAGGACACAGCGGACGCGAAAATCCGCAGAGTCTCTGATTAGGAGAATCCATGAGACACCCGAAACTCTTCAGAACAATACTGATCGTTTTGGCGCTGGCATGTGCTTTAATGCCGAGTCGCTTCCGGCCAACGGTTAAGGCCGCTTCTCCGGTCGAGCCCAATGTGGAGTTGCTCTGGCCGAATGGAGCCCCCGAGGCTGTGGGTGCTGAAGACGCAGACAAGCCCTCGCTTTCGATTTACCCTCCGCCAGCGGAAAAAGCAAACCGAGCCGCGGTAGTTGTCTGTCCGGGAGGAGGGTATCGGGTGCTGGCGCTGGATCATGAAGGTCGCCAGGTAGCCGAGTGGCTCAATTCCTTCGGCGTTGCCGCCTTCGTGCTCAAGTATCGCATCGCCCCGCGCTATCATCATCCCGCTCCCATGCAGGACGCGCAGCGGGCCGTTCGCATGGTGCGCGCCCGCGCAGCAGAGTGGAGTGTGGACCCTTCACGGATCGGCATTCTGGGGTTTTCAGCGGGCGGGCACTTGGCTTCCACGGTTGGCACTCACTTTGATTCTGGCCGGCCGGAGGCTGAGGATCCGGTAGAGCGCGCGGGCTGCCGTCCTGATTTTATGGTTCTGGTGTATCCGGTAATTTCATTTACCACTCCTTACACCCATCAAGGATCAAAGAACAATTTGCTCGGACCGAACCCGCCCAGAGACCTGGTCGAACTGCTCTCCAATGAGAAACAGGTGACGCCGCAAACGCCGCCCACATTCCTCATTCACACCAGCGGGGATAAGGGGGTCCTTGCAGAAAACAGCGTGCTCTTTTATCTGGCTCTGCACAAAGCGGGAGTCCCTGCGGAAATGCACATTTATGAGAAAGGCGACCACGGCTTTGGCTTGGGCCCGAAAGACCCGGTACTCTCTACCTGGCCGGAGCGCTGCCGAGCTTGGATGGAGATTCGCGGGCTGCTAAAGCAGATATGAGCAGTGCAGAGCGATGGTGGTGAAGGAAAATATTGCCAGGGCTGCAAGAAAGGCCCTAGCTGTTATAATGGACATAAAAAAGGACAGTCAATGCTAGCCATAGACAGCTTTGTTCCAATCACCAAAGCCAAGAACGGACTTTTGGAAATCATACGCCGGTTGGAAAAAGGAGAGGGCGTTGTTGCAGTGACAAAAAACGGAGTACCAACTGCGGTGATCCTCAGTATGAAAAGATTTGAGGGGCTCTTGGAAACCCTCGAGATCCTGAGCGATGAAGAGACGTTGAAGTCCATCCGCAGATC
>DASXTB010000101.1:0-5830 GCA_036505615.1 Acidobacteriota bacterium | reverse complement strand
CCGTGTCGCCGCGTCGCCGTGTCCCTGACGTTTGGGTTGCGGCTCTGCCGCGCCACGTCTCTGCGGTGAGTGTTTGTGAATAATCCAGCCTAGTGATCCGGCTTATCCATGATGGTTGACTTCTTGGTAAACGCCTCCTTGGAGTACCTGTCCGCTTCGTCGACCGCGCCGAAGGTATTGTCTTTGGCGTTCAAAACTTTTTGATATTCAGCCAGTGCGCGCTGCCTTTCGCCAAGCATGTCGAAGATCTTGCCCAGGTCAAGGTGGCTCATTGACTCCACCCACTTGGGTTGCAGGTCCCCGTTAAGGGCATCACGGAAGGCATTGCCGGCGCTCTGTGTATTCGCCTGTTCAAAGAAAACCTCTCCCAGCCTGTAGTGCGCCAGCGAGCTGCGCGGGTTCAGTTTTATGGCCCGCTCGTACTCGCGTATCGCCTCCAAAAACTGATTCTTTTGAAACAACTCGTACCCGAGGGCGATGTGCACTGCCACTTCCATTTCACTGGAGTTGCGCAGCAGCTTTTGTTCTGGATCGAGCAACACGCGGACAGGCCTGGTGGCTGATTTTATACTGAACTTGGTCACCTTCCCCGCTAGCTGTACGGTCTGGATTTCGTTCTTTTCCTTTGTTTCCACGGCCACGCGCAGAGGCATCCGAAACAGTTCCAGGTTTTGCCTCACGCTTCCTTCTACGCGGAAGGACCCGTCGGCGAGCTTGTATACCGTGTAATCCACTTCCATTTCCGGAACACCCGTCGTCTCGATCCATTGGGCAAAGAACCATTTCAGATCCTTTCCGGCTAAAGCAGAAACCTTGGCTATGAGCTGCGAAACTGACACCTGTTTTCCCCCATTTTCGCTTGCGAATTCGCGCAATAAGGCTAGAAGCTTCTCTCTGCCAAGGATGTCTTCAAGCATGTAGAACACCCATGCTCCCTTGCCTCCGACGACGGATTCGTATTCCTCTCCTCGAAACCCGAGGCTGAAAGCATTGCTGATGGGCGCGCGGTTCTCATACTTGAGCGCCAGGACGGCGAGCTTGAGGACCTCATCCTTGAAGGCACTCTTGTCAACGGTATCCAGGTATTGTGCGGCCTGATAGAAAGCAATGCCGTCGGCCAGGATCATGTCCTGGGGCCCCTGCGGCATCACGTCCAACCCCCACCACTGGAGCGCCAGGCGCCTGGCCAACTCGGTGTCGGAAACCTTTGGTCCCTTCAGCAGATCTGCCGGAAGATAGATGATTCCCGGGCCTGCCATTTCATCCCGCACCTCGTCGGCAATTTGAACCACAGTCAGTTGTTTGAAAGGGTACGATCCCAACGCGCGCTGGAAATAGGCCAGAATGCCGGAGAGCTGCTGGTTGATTGCTTCGGCACGGCCGGTGGACTTCTCATCCATGAAAATATGAACAGGAATGCCTTCAGCCACAAACTTCTTCTCGCGCAGCTTGGAAACCACCAGGGACAACTGATTGGACGGCCTCTGTAACTCCCAATCAAAGGTCTCGGATACTCCCTCCGTTCTTACGGGACGAGAGATCCCCGCAACTACAGCACTGAACCCCAGCGGGACAGTGACCGAAACGTGGGCCATAGCCGGATCGAATAGAGGGTCATGCATCGGGAACCAGCGTGACGCATACATCAGATAAGCCGCCTGATCATCGATGTAGCCATTCATGACGCGAGATTTATCAAGGAATGAGTAGTTCTCGCGCTCCAGGATTCCTTCGTAACGTATCTGAATGGTCTTTTGGCCCGCCGGGAAGGGTTTTTCGGCGCTGACCAGCAGACGGCTGTTATTATTTTCATCGAACCTGGTGGCGAGCTGTGTGCCGGTTTCGTCCGATATTTCTGCGATGCTAAACCGGCTGTTGATCTCAAACGGAATGGTGCGGGTCGTGTCTGCGAGCTTCAGCTGAATCTTGGCCAACCCTTTTAGAGCGTGATTCTCCGGAACCAACTCAACCTTGATGTCATAATTCGTTACGTCGACGTCGGATCGGACTTGTCCCAAACCTGCGACTGAACAACAAGACAAAATTAAGCAGGCGGCGAGTTTTTTCATTGATTATTTCCTAACAGTTGCAGAACAGCTCTTGCGGCGTCCCCATAGGGGTCGTCTGCAACCAGCCTCTCTTTTACCTGACGCAGTTTGCGGCGAACGTTCTCCCACTTCGGATCCCTGCGTGCGAAGGAGGACAACATGTGAGCGATATTTTGCGGGCTTGCTTGGTGCTGCATCAACTCGGGGACAACCCGTTCCTTCAAGATCAGATTAGGCAGCGCGTAGTGTTTTGTCCTTACCAGAAGCTTGCCTAGAAGCCAGCTCCAGGGCGAAACTCGGTAAAGCACGCAGAATGGAAGACCCGCAAGCGCCGCCTCCAGAGTAGAAGTCCCGCTCTTTACCAATCCGTAATCACACTGTGCCAGCACTTCGTCGCTCCCGTCTATAATTCTAACCTTAATTTCCCGGTTGGGCCGCAGTTGCGCCAGGCTTTCTACTTGGTCGCGGCGTCCGGGAGCTGCGGCAATCACCAGTTGAATCTTCTCCCGTTCCGCCGCCGTTAACCACGCGGCGCCCTCGAAGATAAGCGGCAGGATGGCTTCAATTTCCCGCCGGCGGCTACCAGGCAACACGGAGACAAGAATATCGCCGGCGTCCAGATGGTGCCGCCGCGCAAAGCCCTGGCGATCTTTTTCGGGAAATTTCCGATTTGCCAGCGGATGGCCAAAATAGTCAACCTTAATTCCGTGCGAGCCATAGAAATCAACCTCAAACGGCAGCAGCACAATCATTTTGTCAACCGTCTGCCGGATCTGGCTGATTCTGCCGCTTCTCCACGCCCAGAGCTGGGGGCTGATGAAATAGACGATAGGCGTCACCCCTCTTTTTCTGAGCGCGCGAGCCAGCGGCAGATTGAAGTCGGGAAAATCGACCAGGATCGCAAGCCGGGGACGGGTGCGTTCAACTTCTCTGAGAATGGAGCGGTAGAGCCTGTAATAGCGGCGGATCTGGCCCAAGGCCGCCGCCGGGCCAATGGCCGCCAACTGATGCGACGAGGCAAGGAGGCGCGCCCCCATTCCGCTCAGATATTCTCCTCCGCTTCCCCAGACGCGGATAGGTTTGGAGGCTTGCCGCTGCATCTCACGACATAGGCAGAAAGCGTGCCAGTCGCCGGACGCCTCTCCAGCCACCACCAGCATGCAGAACCCCTCGCGGGGCGCGCTCATACGTTCTGCTGAGCAATCCATCCACCGCCCAAGACTTTGTCACCGTCGTAAAAAACAGCGGCCTGTCCCGGTGTCACTGAGCGCTGCGGCTGGCCGAATTCAACTCTGCATCGACGATTCGGCAGCCGACTGACGACGGCCTCGGCCTCTTCGTGCCGCGAGCGGATCTTGACCCGGCAGCGCACAGCTTCACCGGGAATACGCCCGGAAATCCAGTGGGACTCTTGCACAGTAAAACTGCTGCACAGCAATTGTTCCCCGGTTCCCACGACAACCGTGTTGCTTTGCGCATCGGTCGACACCACATAGAGCGGACTGCTGCTGCTGAGACCCAAACCCTTTCGCTGCCCGACTGTATAACGCGCGCTTCCACGGTGCTCGCCCAGTGCGCGGCCGGAGGTAGATTGAATTCTTCCTGGAGACAAAACAGCAGCCGCCCGCTCCCACTCTTCGCAGTCGAGAAGTTCAGCTGCATGCCGCTCGATAAAACCGGCATAATCCCCGTCCGGGACAAAGCAAATCTCTTGGCTGTCGGGTTTCCGCGCTGTCGCGATGTTTCTCGTTTCCGCAATGCGGCGAGTTTCTGCTTTGTTTTTATTTCCAAGCGGAAAAACAATCTTTGCAAGCTGGCGCTGCGTCAGCTCAAAAAGAAAGTACGACTGATCCTTGGCCGCATCACTTCCCTTGCGCAGTTCAAATTCTTCACCGCTGTGTGTGATTCGGGCATAGTGTCCGGTAGCCACCTTTTCAGCCCCGATGCTGTGAGCGAACTGGATCAGCCGGTTAAATTTCAAAAAAGTATTGCATCGAACGCAGGGCGACGGTGTTCGGCCGTGAATATAATCCCGCACAAACGGCTCCACCACCGACTTCTGAAAAGCATCCTGGAGGTTTAACACGTAGAACCGGATTCCCAGCTGTTCTGCGACACGCCGGGCATCATAGACGTCGTCCAGCGAACAGCAGCGCCCCTGTCCAGGCTCGCTATCGTTGCGCGACTGGTCCCATAACTGCATCGAACAGCCGACGACGTCAAACCCATTTTCAACCAAAAGAGCGGCCACCGTGGAGCTATCCACACCGCCGCTCATCGCAACCAGTATGCGAGGCATAATTTTCAGGTCAAAACCCTAATGGAATATTGCATCAAGCTTTCTTTCACTGCCAGAGAATTGCTGAGCCGGCCACATCGACCTGTTGCAAGGTAAGCGGCAACTGGAACGGTTCGATCGATTCAGCGCGGCGCTTATATCTATGTTTGAGGCGAACCAAGTCTGAATAAAGCTCCTTTTGGAACGCATCCAATTTCTCGCTCAGATCCAGGACCGCGGGAATGTTCTCGCATGAAACTGAACGCGGGAGCCGATTGGCGAAGCTGGGTTCCAGGAATAGCGTGGAAATATCCTCTTTCAATTCGAGAAATACCCGCCCCAGCTCCAGCTTCAAGTGAGCGAGTTTTTCTTCGTCGCCCTCCGCCGTCGCCTCGGCGGCACGCATCATCGAGTCCTCCAGCTGCCGCAGACGGCGATGATATCGATCATAAATCGACCGAAACTCCTCGATCATATCTTCCACAGCCTTCTCCCTGCAGCGCTGGAGGAAGTCTTCCGGAGGTTCTGAGGGGCTTGAATACAAATCATAAACCGCATTCCTCTGAACCACGATCTTGTGGTGTCGCAACAGATATTCCAGGAATTTTGTTTCAACGGAACGGCCATCGACTGCCTCGCTATTGAACCCAGGTGGGGGAGCAATCTCCTGCGCACGCTTTTCGAGGAAATCAACCCTTCGTTCGATGACCATGTCAGGCGCCCAGGTCAGATCCCCTTCCAGCGGGAGCAATTGTGCCTGGAACTTCGTCTCCAGGGTTTCAGAAATACGAGATCGTATATCGCGAATGTCGAACTTGACGTCAAATAACAGCCAGGGCCGGGCTTGTTCCCCGTGGGATGCGCTTCTTATGGAATAGTGCTTCATGCGCCAAGGCCCAAGTATACCACATGGCGATCTACATTTTTGGGACCGCTGTGGGCAAGGTCTACAGCGGCTCTGCCGCCTGCCTCTGGCGGCGAGGCTCGCCTCGCCGTCGATGATCTCTCCTCACATCTTCGAGGCTCTGCCTCGAAATCCACACAAACTGTCCATCTGCTGCAGATTTCTTTCGCCCGGATGTAAGGCTGATCTACACAGAACAGGCTCTTGCGAGTCGACTACAGTATCTACACGCTAATCCGGTTTGAGCCGGATTGGTAGAGCAAGCCCACCAATATCTTTGGTCAAGTGTTCGATACTGGAAAGGAAGACCGTGTGAAAACGAACCGATATTTGTAGCTTGCGATCCGGTGCACTGGCGCAGGCGGAGATAAGCGAGGCGCAGCCTCGAAAGAAAAGAAGGAGGCGAGCATCGGCGAGGCAAGCCTCGCCCCGCCAGAGGTAGGCGGCAGAGCCGCTGTAGAACTCGCCCACAGCGCTCAGAAAATGTAGAAACTCCAGAGCGCGCCTCCGGCGCGCCCCAGACACGCGATTGACGGTCTTTAAAATGTCCAAACAATGAAGAAGGAGGGGAGCTCGGCGTCTTTGCCGGATGCCGAGCTC
>DASXTB010000100.1:0-16666 GCA_036505615.1 Acidobacteriota bacterium | reverse complement strand
GAGTGAGTGCAAAGGAAATAGAGAATTGGGACACGGACCCAATTCTCTATTTCCTTTGCGTTCATTCCCGTCCATTTGCGGCCGTATTTATCGCGGATCGCGGTCCCACCAGAATTGCTTTTCCAGTTTCTTCTGCATGGGCCAGACCTGGTCGAGGGTGTCTCCTTCGAACAGCTCTCCGTTCTTCATCACGAAGTGGATCGTGTTGGTGTTGTGAATGTCGGCCAGTGGATCCTTTTCGAGCACCATCAAATCGGCAAGCTTGCCGGCTTCGAGCGAACCCACGTCGCGCTGCAAACCGATCGCTTCGGCGCCAAATATGGTCGCACAGCGAAGCGCTTCATGTGGAGTCATCCCCCCCGACTGCAGGTTCCAAACCTCCCAGTGGCAACCCAGGCCCTGAAGCTGCCCGTGACCACCCAGGCAGACGCGCCCCCCCGCCTTCACAATATCGGCGCAACCCTTCGCGATCGCCGAGTGTCCATATTCTTCAGTCAAAAACCAGCTGCGGCCCCGCCGCACCATGGTGTCGAGCAATTCGTGCGGAATGAATCGGCGCAACTTCGTGTTGCCGTGAACGTCGGTCGATTCAAAGTAGTAGTTCTCCGTCCAGGGAGCGCCGTAAGCCACCAGAATCGTGGGTGTGTAAAACGTGCCCGTTTTGGCGACAAACTGTGTCACATCTTTGTATAGAGGATGAATCGGCAGCGAGTGCTCGCTGCCGGAATAACCATCAATCATGTGCGACAGATCCAACTTAAGATCGAGGCCCCCTTCGGTTGTTGACGTAATTCCGAACTCCTTGCAGGCCATAATCACCCACTGGCGCACGATGCGGTCTCCCACCATGTACTGCTTCAACGTCGTGGTGTGGTAGGCATCCTTGTATCGCTTAATAACATTACGCGTTGCGTCCTTGTCATCCAGTCCTGAAGCAGAAAAAACCCCGGGACCGGTCGAGTAAACTCGAGGGCCAAGAATGTCTCCGGTGTCGACCAGGTCCGTATAAGCAAACACATCATTGGTCGAGCTTTGAGGATCACGCGTCGTGGTCACGCCATACGCCAAATTCGCCAGATACTGCCATACCTGAGTCTGATGCTCGCCGCGCGGCGGCCACATGTGCGCGTGAACATCCACGAAACCGGGGAGAATGGTTTTGCCCGACAGGTCAATTATTTTGGCTCCGGTTGGAATCTGAACCTTGCCTGCCGGTCCGACTGAGGTGATCCGGTTGTCGGTGACGACGATGTCACCGCGCTCGATAACCTCGTCGCCTTTCATCGTCACGATGCGCGCGCCGCTCAGCACCACCGTTCCCTTGGGCCGGGCGCGCGGGGCTTCGACGACGATGTCGAAAACCTCCGGTTTATCGGCCGTTATATCCTGCCGATAGAACTTCGATCCCCACGACCAGGTGACTGACTTTCCGTCTGCAGCCCAGTTCAGGTAATCACCACCTTCCATCGACATCTTCTTGACAGGAACCGATGCCGACGTGTTGTCCTTACTGGTAATGCTGATTTTTACCGTCTCCTTGCCAGCTTTGGGGACGTTGATCAAGTAATGCTTGTTTTGCAGATCCAGAAAAGCCCGCTGGCCGTCGGGCGACATCCTGATTTCACCTGCCGCCGGTGGGAAGGGGCCGGGAGCGGATCCGGTGACTTTAAAGTGCGTGCGGCGATCCAGACCATCCAGCCGAAGGGACACCAAGCCATTAAAAGTCGTCAGGTAGACACGCCCGGGATCGCTGCTGAAGTGCGGATAGCGGCCACCCTGGGTCGGCCCGATCAGCGTTGAATCGCCGCCGGCGGCTGGAATCCACCTCAGGTCCAATCCTGTCCTGGAAGATAAACCGGTGATCTCAGCCGGCTCCTGCGAAAGTACGCCATCGTCGCCCAATTCTCGATGCTCGCGGTCGTCAAGATAAGAATTCAGCTGGTCTGCCGCCGCGCCGGACACGAATACTATCTTTGCTCCGTCCGGGGAGTATATCGGATAAGAATAATAGGCAGCACGACGCGTGAGCCGTTCGGGCTGAGAGCTGCCGTCGGCAGCGGCTCGATAAATTTGGCCGCCGTCCGGCCTCCATGTCACGAAGACGACGTACCTTCCATCAGGAGACCATGCCGGCATGAATTCACCCATTGCGAGATTGGTCAACCGTCTTGGCGAGCCCGATGGCAAATCCATAATCCAGAGTTTATTTAGCGAACCGAAGGCAACTCGCTTTCCGTCTGGTGAAAGTACCGGCCAGCGGATTAAACGCGCCTTCACCATGACAGAATCGTCAACGCTCGATTGAAAGTAGACCCGAGGCGCAATATCCGCATCCACCTTTGCGGTAAACGGCATCAGCATCGCCTTTCCCGTTTCGAAGTCGACGCGCTGGATCTTGCCGTCAACGGGAACGATCAGCGATTTACCATCCGGCATAAAAGCGTAACCCGGCATGGTGTCGCGCGTGGCGCGTGATTCCTGATCATCGCGGGTCACGCGGTTGATCAACCACCGCTCTTCGCTGGTCTCAAGATCGCGTGACCGGAGGGCAGTGAAGGTCTCGAAACGCGTCGCGTAAACCAGCGTCTTTCCATCGGGAGAAAGCAGCGGCCGCATGGCGCTTCCCTGCGCATTGGTGATGGTCGATGTCTCGCTGGTTTCACGATCAAAGCGCACCACCTGCCAGATAGGAAAGCTGGCGTTGTAATTGAACGAGCCGGTGCGTACCGAGTAGTAGAAAAACCGCCCGTCGGGCGAGGCCACGATACCCAGCCTGTTCTGCCGGGGGCGCGCCGGCTCTCCCGAGCCGGGCTCAGGTAAAGGCGGATCGGGCGGGCCAATCTGTACGCCCGAGCCGCCATCTTTGTGGTACATCCAGAGGGAGAACGTACCAAGAGGGTCGCTGGTCTTGGACACAATCACGTACTGACCATCGGCCGTCCAGTTGGGCGAGCAAAACATCTGGTTACGTCCTTTGGTTAACGGTTTTGGATTCGACCCATCCACATCAGAGATCCAGAGGTTTTCGGCGCCGCTCCGGTCGCTCAAAAAAACAATCTTCTTTCCGTCAGGCGAAAATCGCGGCTGGCTTTCAAAGGAAAGTCCGCCTATGATCCGCTTGGCTTCGCCGCCGCCCACAGGCAGCGTGTAAATATCGCCTAAAAGATCAAAGACGATCATCTTGCCGTCCGGTGAGACATCAAGTGACATCCATGTCCCCTCGTCGGTTGTAAATTCAATCTTGCTTGCAGCCTTGAGGGGAAGCTCCTCATCTTTTTTCTCTTTATCTTTGTCCTTCTGCTCCTCTTTCTTGTCTTCCTGGGCAAACTGCAACTGCGGCACGGCAAGAACAAGCAGTGCAAACAAGGCAATCAAAACATGCGCTCTCTTCCAAGAAATCATGCAACTTCCTCCAGAATTGTCTCTGAACTGATCATTCCGCCAGTATCTTTTTACGAATTGCTTCGACCTGTGCCATGTGATTTAGGTCATGTCCTGCGATCATCTTGCAAGTATGTTCGATTGACTCTTTTCCTCGCTCTGCATGCATCCAATGAATTTTCCATTCGGCTGGGGAGAGACGCCGGTAAAAGTCCAGATTAGCAGCCTTCAAAGCTTCCAAGTAATTCAGATCATCTTGCACCGAGTGGTTTTCGTATCTCGACTTCTGCGCCCAGACGTCCTGGTCAAAGGGTTCAATGGCAACGCCAGGATCACAAAGCGTCTTGCGGAGGCGATAGCCGTATACGATTTCAGTGTCAACCAGGTGAGCAATGATCTGCCGTATAGACCATTTCCCTGCGGCAGGATTCCATCCCAGTTGGCTGGGGCTGAGGTCTTCCACGGCTTTGCGCAGTTTTCGCGCCGTTTTTTCTTGCACCACGATCGGATCCTGAGAACCCAGCAGATCCAGTATTCTTCTAGTGTAGCTGTCCCAGTGCGGAGAGACTGTAGCCATTGCAAACTCCTTCCTTCGTTCAAAGTTTCGTCATTCGCTGGCGCCAGCAGTCAGTCTGTCGGCTAGCAAGCGACCTCTCATACCACCTCATACCGCCGATTAGCGGAGGCCGCTTTCAGCGGCCTTCCCCGAAGGGTTTCAGCCCCGGCCTTGCGAGGCCGGGGTCCAGCGCAATAGAAAAGTTATCCAAGGCCGGTTCACCGGCCTTTCCAGCAACCGGCTTTAGCCATCGAATACTAGGCGATCAGTCACACCGGCGTAAACGCCGATTGGTCTCGCGAAAAAGGCCGTTGAAACGGCCTCGAGGCTGATGGTTGTGCTCGCGATTTGCACCCCGGCCTCGAAAGGCCGGGGCTGAAACCCTTCGGGAAAGACCGCTGGAAGCGGCCTCTGAGACTAACGCGCCGTTACCGCTTTCTCCAACGTGGTGGCGTCTCCCAGCAGAATCCATTCCACGATCGACAGCGGAAGACTGCCGTTCTTCAGCAAATCGTCGTGAAATTTGCCAAGTTGAAATTCCTGGCCCATCCGATCCCGATACTTCCCTAGCAAACGCATGATCTGCCATTTCCCAACCATGTAGGTGATCTTCTGCAAAGGAGACGAAGCCGCTCCTGCAGCCTCTCCCTCAGCCGCCTCTCTGTCCAGCCCACCGGCTTCCATGAAGTAGTTGACCGCGTCTTCAAAACTCCATTTGCCGGTGTGCAGGTTCACATCCACTCCAATGCGCGCGGCCCGATAACGCGACAATCTCAGGATCTGTCCCTGTGCCGCGGAGTTTTCAGGATAAAGGCCGGTCCGCATCAGCATCTCTTCGGTGTACAGTGCCCAACCCTCGATAAACACGCCGTCGGTGTGCTGGCGTCTGATTTCATCGGCCAGATGGTTGGCGATGGAGAGCTGAAGAAAATGGCCGGGAATTCCTTCATGTCCCAGAATAGGACGCGGGTCCTCGATTGCGGCTCGAATGTAAAAATTCCGGCTCTGTGCATTGTACGTAGGGATGAAGTAAAAGCCGCTGCTGTCCTTGTCGTATAACCCGGGCGGGTTCATGAAACCTCCGGGGCTGGTGGGCTTGAAGGCCTCCGGGAGCTGGCGGATGCGAAAAGGCCCGAGATAATCGGGCAGTGTGACCAGCGCCTTATCCTTTAAAAACCCGATCATCTCGGTCTGGCGGTTTTCATAAGTCTTCAAAAAGTCGTCCTGATCATGAGGGATTTTCTTGACACGGGAAGGATTCGGGTCCGCCAAAGTCGGGTCAGGAAGCAACGACTCGAGCGCTCGATAGCGTGCCAGCTCAGCTTCACCGAGCATGGCCACTTGTTTTGCATCCAACGGCAGCAGGTAAACACGGCTCAAGAGGAAGTTGTAATTCTCTTCGCCCATAGGCGTGAAGACGGCCATCTCGGGAATTTTTTTCTCCAGCCAGTCGGCGAAACTGTGCAATGCAGCCAGAGCGACGTCGCGCGCCCTCACTAATTCTGCCCTTTCCCCTGGCGAGAGCGAAGGCGAGCGCGGCTGCGACTGACTAGCCATTCCTGCACCAGGGCCGTCTACGCGTCCAGCCGGGGGTTGTTCTACCAGTGTCATCAGGCTGCTGTTAAAGAGGCTATCTATGGAACGCGCCGACTCGATGGCCAGACGAGCATAGAGCCGCACAGGTTTTTCCAAGTTCTGTTTGCCTTGCTCAAGCATCGCAGGCATCTGTTTGAGGCGCGCCGCAGCCGAGAGTGCTCTCCTTGCGGGAGTGTCGTAGTCTTTCTTGAGCAGTGAAAAAATGGCGTTGCTGCATTCGTCCACATAATGCTTCGGATTGGTTCCCTCAAAGTTTAACACTCGATCGTAAAACTCCACCTCTTCAAGCTGGGCGCGAAACAACAGCCAGTTGATTCGATCGTGCCGGCGCCAGGAGTCCGTCTTCATCCTCCGCACCTGAGGCAGGAGATTTCTGACGTATTGCCTGCGCTCTTGAATCGCTGCCGGCGAATAGTCCGTCAACTTGTCGTCCCAGGTGTGCAAGCCTTCATTGCTGCTGCGCACCGGATAATTCCGGTCGCGCCACTGGTAGTAATCTTTGGCTAGCCTTTGGAGAGCTGCCGGGGAAGAAGCCATTTCGGTTCTTCCAGTCTGGAGAGAGAGTAAAAGTAACATAGCGACCATTGGCTTCATGAGAATTCCTCCTGCCAACGGTCACATAATATATCTTGCACACTGGTGGCAGAAATCAATTGATTCTAATGGACCGATTATGCAGGGGTCGATTTTCTTCGAGCGTATACCCATGATCGAACCGCGCGTCAGCCTGCATCATTTGAAGCCAAGAGATGCAATCCATGCCGCCAGCGCACTGTCCAGGGGCATCAGGGAGATAGTCAGCGAGGATAGCGACTTTGATGCCATTAAGGAACTACAGAGAAAAAGTATTCGAAAGTTCTAATTGTCCTCCTAAAGTTTTTCCCAGTTTATCCTTCGCCATGTTTCTGTGATCAGAAACCGTCATTGCCCTTCTCGTCTTTTCACATAAGATCTCCACGTCTCGACGGGCTAAAAGTTGATTCTTGTATTGGCGCCGATTCTTAAGTGGCCTTCGGCATCTGCCACCGCCCACGCGAGCTCTTAATCGGAGCGCGATTTCTTTGGAGGTCAAGAAGATTGTCTCGCCGCGGCGCGACAGGAATCTGGCCTGGGTGTCGGTATGCTCCTGGTCGGATTCAAAACTCACTGGCGCGTCCTCCGGAGCAGTTTGGATCTGGCCTTTGACGCCGGGCTGAAACTGCCCCCGCTGCGTCGCTGCTATCAGATAATCCTCAGTCGGAGTGAGAAAGGAAAAAACGACCTGCAGAACGTTGATGAGAATCTTTCTTTTGACCAAGCTTGCATTCCGCATTTTCTTGTCCTCCACTCCAGCGGCGCCCGGCAACGTTGCCCGGATATTGGACCTAGGCCGAATGAGTCTTTCCTGTTCGGTCAGTCTTGTCGCAAAAGAGAGGCCTTATTCACCCCGCCAATCATCCAACTAAACCGCTGATTTAATAAAACTTAGCGCTAAAGCACAGCGGTGCCGGTTGTGACCTCTACAGTCACATTGGGGATCAGGCGAACAGGCAAGAGCCGTAGGAAAACTAAAGAACTCAAGGAAACAACGAATCTAGGGGTGTGACCAATTGTGTCTGCAGTTGACTGAGATTGATCTCCACGCTCGCACACGCTCGCGCCCGGATTTTGGCAACATCTCACACAGCAAACATCTTTCGGTAGTGTCGGTACCAGTTGCTCTGGAAGATTTCCTCCGGGTCGTACTTGAGCTTTAGCCGCAAGAACTCAGGGAACTGTGGATAGCACGCCTCGACCTGCTGCCTGGTTGCATAACGATGGTAAGTAAGGTAATAACTCCCGTTGTACCGAATAGCCATATCGATCAGAGCCCGGAATGCCCGCGCGGAATTCTCGATTCCTTCCCGATCATGTATGGTGTGCAGGTTGAAGATAACGCAGGCATATCGCTCTTTTGCCCAACAAAGAAAACTCTCCTCATCCTTTTCAATAAGCCGAACTGTCCCGTAAATAACATTCGCCTTCAGCTCTCTTAGAGCCACTCGTGCATCCTGCATGAAGTTGACAAGCGACTGCCCGGGGACGTAAATCTCAGTGATCATTTCAGTCGCCTTGATCTTGGCATGGAGCTTGCGATCCAGCTCCTCGTGGTAGTTGTCCACGTAGGCTCCTGAAAGTTGAGAGTCTGCCCAGTAAATTTGCCCGGAAGTGGCGAGATACCGCTTGGTATAGAAGTCAAAAGCGCGCCGCTTGTACTTGTGAGTGTAGTAGGTGAGTCTCGCCCAGTCTTCTGGGTGGAAGCGTGTCGGGTGCTCGGTAAGCGGCGTCGCCGGATTCACCGGACGATAGCAGGAGAAGACGCCGTGGCTCAAAAAACTGTCCCGACTGCTGTCGGTGGCGAACTGAAAATCCCCATAGAGATAGCCGTCGATAATCCGCTGTTCAAAAGCTTGAGGGATGTCCGTTAGTTCGCGAATCTCAACCACTCGTTGCACTTTCTTTCGGGACCAGAGCCGCAACTGTACGGAGGTAACGATGCCAAACAGGCCGTACCCTCCGATGACAAGTTTGAATAACTCGGAATTCTCCTGCCGGTCGCACCGCAGGGTGGCGCCCGTGTGATCCAACAACACGAAAGACTCGACATTGTCGATAATGGGTCTGAACTTCAGCCCGCGGCCGTGTACATTAGAGGCCAGCGCTCCTCCGATGCTGAGCCGATCCGCCCCTGTCTGTTTCTGGATGATCCCCCACTGCCGCTCGCGCCCCTGTTGCGCGTTGTTGAGGTAATCGAGCAGCTCCGGCCATTCGATCCCCGACTCCACCTCGACAATGCCCCTTTCCGAATCCAACCCCAGCACTCGATTCATTCCGCGCATGTCCACCAGAATGTTGTCTTCTCCGAATTGCTGGCCTCCCATAGCGTGCCGGCCGCCGGCAATGCTGATTGCCATCCCCTCCGCACTTGCGCTGCGGACGATTAATCGAAGGTCTCCAACGCCGTGCGGCGTAACAACACGATCCACATGCGTGGCATTAAGCTGAGAGTGAATGTCGTTTACAACGATTCGCCTATCGCTCCGGGTCTGACTTCCCGATTGAGCAAATCCTCGGTTCACAGAGTTAGCGACAAAGGTGGAGGACGCAACCAGCGCCCCGCCCAATTTCAGAAAATCCCTTCGGTTTAGCATGACGTTCGTACCTCTTGCGCTTGGAAGGATCGAAATCGATCCGGCTACATCGCAACTTTGTGGTCCGCAGCCAAGCCATCGTCGAGCCGGCCGGGCGGCCGCACAAAGCCCAGCTCTTACATCCCTTTAATTCTTAATCTCCGGGACTCTACCCTGACCAGGTGATCGCCGCGCACAAATACCCAAAATCTTTCTCCCGCGGACACAGTGGCGGGATCTCCTCTGGTGAAGCCGTGGCGCAGGACGGTGACGGGGAGAAGCGGGTTTGGAATCCCTAGACTCATGAATGCGATTCCGGTCGCGACGGCGTTTCCGATCACCAGCCTTTCCGTTCCATGGCCGGTCACCTTTCTTGCCGAATCGAGGAGAATGTAACTGCCATCTGCGGCAACGACCCGTTGCAGCTCCCATGCAATCTTGCCGCCTCGTCCCCAATGGCCTGCTTTTTTGACTTCCGTAACACGCGCGGTTGCCAGAGCTCCTTTCTCAATCACGGTCGCGCCATTCACCTTGACCGGCCGCATGACTTCGAAATCAATCAGATCACCGCGCATTGCCAATTGAGAGGAGACTGGGGAAAGCAGCTCAATTTCTACCTGCGTACGGTCGGGAACATTTACATCCATGGCGTCGGAATCGGTGGCAGGATCCGCCGTTTCCAGCCGCTGCCCTTCCGAACCCGGTAGCTCCGAAGAATCGGAAATTGCCGCACTCTGAATCCGCATGCAGTTGAAGAGCGCTATCAGACAGATTACTAATAATGTCGACTTCGTTTTGCTTGTCATGGTTCCTCCTTGAACCTTTCCACCAGATTCGCCTTCGCGTTTGAAGGCCCTCGTCTAGGACCACTTTGTCGCAGCTGAGACTGCCCCCACAAGCGACAAGGAGCGCAACGGTCCCTATGGCGCACTTTGACGCACCAGGCCAGGAGGGCCGCGATTGGCTAGAGTTTGAAGCCGAGATTCTCATTAAGCTAAAATCAAGCCATCCGTCTGAACAACTCGACCCGATCATGAATAGACCTCCCCTCCCAAACCATTCCCAGCCTGCCGAAACAGATGGCTCCGACCGCCTGGATTCCTGGAAAGAAATTGCCGCCCACCTGAAACGGGGAGTACGGGCCGTCCAACGTTGGGAAAGGGAAGAAGGGTTGCCGATCCACCGGCATCTTCATAAGAAGCTCGGTTCGGTCTACGCTTTCAAACGCGAACTTGACGATTGGTGGAGAAAGCGCCCGGCACCAGGGGCCCTGCGGAAATCTATGCCGGTTCCAGGGGAAAGCGGCCACAATTCAATTGCAGTCCTGCCATTTGTCAACATGAGCCCGGACAAGGAAAACGAGTACTTCAGCGACGGAATGACCGAGGAGTTGATCAGCGCCTTGGCCAGGATCGAGGGAATACGCGTTGCATCCCGAACTTCCGTGTTTCGCTTCAAGAACAAACCACAGAATGTCCGCGATATTGGAAAGGAATTGAACGTTGGTGCGGTGCTCGAAGGAAGTGTGCGGAAAGCCGAAGGCCGGCTTCGAATCACAGCGCAGTTGATTGATGTCGCCGCGGGGCACCATATCTGGTCAGAGACTTACGAACGGAAACTGAAGGATGTCTTTGCCGTTCAGAACGAAATCTCTCGAGCCCTCGCCGAAAGACTGAAGATCAGGCTGCTCGACAAGCAGGCAAATTTGCTGGTCCAGCCTTCCACCAAGAATATCGATGCTTACACTCTTTACCTGAAAGGGCGGCACTACTGGAATCAGAGAACGGGAGAGGGTTTCAGGAAGTGCATCCAGTGCTTCGAAGAGGCAATTGAAAGGGATCCCGATTACGTTGTTGCCTATGCGGGGCTGGCGGATGGCTACAATACGCTCGGCTACTATAATTATCTTGCTCCTAAAGATGCTTTTCCGAAGGCCAAAGCCGCGGCGCTAAGCGCATTGAGGAGAGACGACACGCTGGCTGAAGCCCACACAGCGCTGGCGTTCTCCAAGATGTTTTACGACTGGGACTGGAAAGGCGCAGAAACTGAATTTCGGCGCGCGCTGCGGCTGAGAGAGGACTACGCGATTGCTCACTACTGGTACGGGCTGAATCTGGCGTCGCTCGGACAACCCTATGACGCTATCGCGCAAGTCCGAAGAGCTCAACAGTTGGACCCGTTGTCGCCCGTTATTGGCGCCTATGTCGCGGGAGGATACTATTTTGCACGGCAGTACGATCTTGCGATCGAAAAATGCCGGCAGACACTTGATTTGGAGCCAAACTTCGCGCTGGCCCGGCTGGTGATCGGATGGGCGCTTCGGCAAAAGTCGATGTTCAGGGAGGCCGTTGCCGAGTTCAAGAAGGCAGTGGATTCTTCCAAGGGAAGCGCCGATGGGATGGCTGCTTTGGGGCATGCTTACGGAGTCTGGGGTAAGAAGAGCGAAGCCGAGCGGATATTGGGTGAGTTGACAAAGACCTCGAAGACGAGCCATGTTTCACCCGGTCACTTCGCAATGGTCTATTTGGGCCTTGGCGAGAAGGACGCAGCCTTTCACTGGCTGCAGCGGGCCCGCGAGGAACGCTACGCGTGGCTGGTTTTTCTCAAAATGGATCCCATCTTTGACAGCCTGCATTCGGATCCCAGGTTTGAAAAGCTCCTGGCAAAGATGGGCTTAGCGTGACTGCGCTCGAAACACAGGTGGGCACATATACGCACCCTCACCACCTTTGCGCCCCCTTGCGCCCTTGCGTTGGATCCTTATCAAGATCTGTGAATAATCCGGGCCGGCCGACTGGAAGCCGGTGCTGCATCGACTCAAAAGTTCTTAGTGAACACGTTGCTCTTCAGGCCGCGGGCATCGGTTGCTTGCACATCTACTCGGTCCGGGCTGAGCGTCCCGAACGGCGTGGGTACGCCAATACCAGTGAAAGTGTAGCTGACCGTGCCGGATTTCAATCCTGTCAGGTTTACGTCGGCGGGAGAATTCAGCACCTTCACTGCGCCCGGAGCGCCCTGACGAAACCAGGTAAATTCCAGCTTCACGATTTCTCCGCCAGGAGCGGTAAATTGTGTATCCACCTTGGCCGAATCGTTATTCACCGGCGTCACTTTCACATCGACGATCGTCGGCGCACCCGCAGCGATGGCAGCCACGGGCATGGTAGCAAACTGATTGGGCCGAACCTGAAGCACAGTGGCCGCTATCCTGCCCGCCGGAATTACCTTCAACAATCCGACGAAGCTGGAAAAATCCACCGCGGGACTCCAAATGAATTCCTGGATGAAGCGCGCGCTATGGCCGTTGCTTTTCAGAAGATCCTTTCCGTCCAGCCGCGCAGTCGCCACAACGTTTCCTCCGGAATCCAACAGCTTCAGCTCCGCGCCGATGTCACGACCTTCCAGATTCATCAACGCCACACCGGTGCTAATCCCCTGGCTGCTGCTGGTTTCCATGGGAGCCACAAAGCCGTTGTCCAAAGCCTGGCTGCTCCCCACTCCGGCCACTCCAAAGCTCCCGCCAAATACAAGGACTCCCACCAGCGGCCGGTCCGGACTGACAGTCACCGATCCGACGCTGATCGGTCCTTGGGCATTGGTCTTCAGCACTCGCAGGCCGCCAGGGGGGATTGTCAGGCTCTTTAGTCCTGTTATCAGCTCTCCATTTAAATTGACCGCCAGTGGATTTCCAAGATCATCCCGGATCGAAACGGAAGCATTGACAGGCGCAGCCGGATCGAGATTGAAAAGCACAATCTGGCTGAAAATCTGAGCCACACCTGCTGCGCCATTTCCAAAATGGGCAAAGTAAAGATTGTTGTCCGGTGAAGCGAACGCCCCCTTCGAATCGGCCCGGCTCGGAAGACTGAAATCCGGGCCTCCAGCAGCCGACAGCAACACATCAGCAGCGCTCCCATCCTTGCCCGCTAATGTTCTAGGCGCGACGGGCATGGTGGCGATTTCGCCAAGACGCGTCTGCAACACGGTAGCGGCGCATCTGCCGGTGGTGTTGACCCTCAACAATCCGCTGAAGTTCGAAAAATCGACGCGGGGGCTCCAATTGAACTCATGGCCAAAGCGCGCCATGTGCCCGTTTCCCTTGATGGTATCCATTCGCGCTGAGGCGAGGAGCTTTCCCTCCGCATCGGTCAGCTGCAGGTCTCCATTTAGATCTCCTGGCTCCAGGTTCATTATTGCCACTCCCGTATCGATCCCGCCGGCAGTGTTGCTTTCCATCGGCGCCACGAACCCATTGGCAAAGGCCTGGCTGCTTCCCACCCCATCCAGTCCAATTGTTCCTCCAAAAAGGATCACGCCCGAAAGCGGCCTGTCCGAAACGACCGTAACTGCTCCTCCAACCAGCGGCCCCTGCCCGTCGGTCTTCAAAACCTGTAGCCCGCCGGCCGGGACAACTGCGTTCTTCTCGCCGCTGAGGACCTTTTCGCCGTTAAGAGTAACGCTCAGCAGATTGCCTTGGTCGTCGCGGATAGAAATTTTGGCACTGACCGATTGTAGAGGATCAAGGTTGAACAAGAGAATCTGGCTGAAAAGCTGCGCCCCAGGAACCGCTCCATTACCGAAGTGAGCCAGGTAAAGAGTAAATTGTGTGGGCGGCTGCGTGACTGAAGTCAAAACCGACGCGCTGTTGTTCAGAGTACTGGGATCCGACTCGTTGGCTCTCACAACGGCCGTGTTGCTGATAATTCCCGCTGTTGTGGGAGTCACAACGATGCTCACGCCCACAGTTGCGGCATTGGCCAGGCTTCCCAGATTGCAAGTTACCGTGCCGCCTGTCTGGCTGCAACTTCCTTGCGCGGACGATGCAGAGACAAAGGTGACTCCAGCAGGTAAGGTATCTGTGACGGTGACGCCGGTGGCTGTGGACGGCCCGGCATTACTGACCGAAATAGTATAGGTCAGGCCAGTTCCTATCGTTGCCGAACCCGGCGAAGATGACTTGGTGATCGAGAGGTCCGCCGAAACGGGCGGGAGGTCTTCGGTGATCTTAGCGATGAAGCCGTCGAAGTCGCCGCCGCCATAAGTTGATTGCAGCGGATTCTGCCTGGGGAAATCAGTAGAAGTAGTCACGCCGCAGACATAAGCACTGCCGGCAGCGTCGGCAGCAATGGCCAGCCCCAAATCGTCCCCAGCTCCGCCGAGGTAAGTTGAATAGATCAGATCCGAGCCTGTTGAATTGAGTTTCGCGACGAAGGCGTCTCCTATGGAACCTCCTGCGAATGCCTTCAAGGAGTTTTTGATCGGAAAGTCAGTTGATGACGTGAATCCCGTCACATACGCGTTACCGGCAGGATCTACGGCGATTGCCAGAGCAGCGTCATCCTTCTTGCCCCCGAGATAAGTGGAGTAAACAAGAGTAGAACCGTCAGGGCTAAGCTTCGTGACGAAAGCATCGCCCGCTGGCAGGTCACCAGTGCCTCCGCCAGCGTAGACGCGCTGAAAGGGCGCTTGCACGGGAAAATTAGTGGAAGTGGTAAATCCTGCGATGTACGCGCTGCCAGCGCCGTCAACGGCTACGCTCAGCGAGAAGTCCAGACTCGTGCCGCCCAGAAAGGTGGAGTAAACGAGAGCCGATCCGGCGGCATTAACCTTAGACACAAAGACGTCGGAATCTCCGCCCCCATACGTCCCCTGAACAGGACGCTGCAGTGGAAAGTTTCTGGAAGCCGTCGGGCCGGTGATATAAGCGTTACCGTCCTTATCGACGGCGATGCGAAAAGCCCCTTCCTGGCCGTTACCGCCCAGATAGCTGGAATAGATCAAAGCCGAGCCCGCCGGATTGATCTTGCACACGAATGCGTCGGCATCGCCGCCGCCGTAGGTACTCTGAAACGGATTCTTCAAGGGAAAGTTAGTTGAGGCCGTTTGACCAGAGACGTACGCGTTGCCGGAAGCATCCACTGTCACGCCGTTCCCGCTGTCGTCGGTGCCGCCGCCGAGATAAGTGGAATACAGAAGAGCGGAGCCTTGAGCGTTCAACTTGAGTACGAAGGCGTCTTGACCGCCGCCAAGAACGGGTTGCAGCGGTGTCATCATGGGAAAATTGACAGACTTGGTTTGGCCCGTGACGTAAGCGTTGCCCGCCGCGTCCACGGCGATCCCTGAGGCTAAATCGGCGGCGCTCCCTCCAACGTAGGTGGAATAGAGCAGCGATGATCCGGTGGGATCGAGTTTCGCAACGAAGGCATCGGTATCTCCGCCGCCGTAAGCAGCGATGGAATTCTTTACCGGAAAATTGGTGGAGGCCGTCTCTCCTGCGACAAAAATGTTGCCTCCCGAGTCCACAGCAATGGCCGTACAACCATCAATGAGGCTGCCGCCAAAGTAAGTGCCGTAGGCAAGCTTGGGATCGATGATCAGAGCGCGGCCGGCATCGTAGGCGCCCACGTCAAAAGAAACTTCACTGTTGCCCCGCAGGCGGTAGCCGCCTGAAATCTCGCGCCGGACGCCGTCCCATTCCTGGTAGAGAAGCGGCGCCTGGAGAATTACCTCGCCGCCCATCATGGCCAGTAAGAGATTCCCCTCACCATCGAGGCGGATGTGCCGGGCTCCCTTAAAATCGAGGCGGATATCCTTTGGCCGAGCGCCGGGGTGAACAATAAAATCGTGTTCGAGCCGGCGGCGGTCGCCGTAGTAAATCAAATCAATGCCTGAATAAACGTTCTTGTATTCCACGCTGGAAAAGTTGGGAACTCCGGAAAACCATTTCTCAGGATCGTCACCAATGAAGTAACTGGTGCGCGCTGGTAATTCCGATCGAGCGGTCAGTCTGGGCGAAGCATTGGCTCCAGCCAATTTCAGATGCAGGGTTTCCGTGAAGGTTCCCGCTTCCGGCTGCGGATTTCGAAAAGCGAAATTCCGACTGGCCACGACCTCGGGTCGGCGTCTCGAGCTCAGGACCAGTATCGCCTCATCGGGCGTAAGAAACAGACTGTAGCCCGGGCCATGAGACAGGAACCGGATACTCGCGTTGGCTTGGCCCTGATTGGCTTCAAAGCTCAAAGGCAGATTACCGAACGCCTCTCTCAACCGAGCCTGAGAAGGTGTAAAAGAATTGTAAGGCGTCCGATTGTAGCGCCCGCCTCCAGGCCGGCCTTCGACGAATCTCGGCAGCAGGAATTGCCGGCCGGAGGCCGGCGCTACATTTTCGCGCACCTTCTGAGCGCCCGAGTGAGAAGCGATTCCAGCGCCGGGCCTTTGTAGCGCTGGCTTCCAGCCGGCCTCCGTCGACCGAGCCGGCCAGGAATGCCGCCCAGCGGCCGGCGGCGCTACATTTTTTTCACCGGCTCTGACGCCAGGGACCGGCAACATCGCTCCAACCTGCAGGTTCAGCCACAGCATCAGTCCGATTGCAAGCGGCCTGACGCACGCCGACCATTCAGCGATCCTTTTCACCCAAAGTGCCTTCATACTCACCTGTTCCTTTATCTGTAAGATGGAACCGTCCGCTCTTCATTCCTACCGGTAATCGCGCCCTGGTCGATCAAGGATCTCCGGAAAGATGCAACGTTCTTATACAAAGCATGTGCAGCAAGATCTTCGCGTACGAAGGGGCTATACTCGCGGAAAACTGGCTCCACGCGGCGTGGAACATCGATTCGGCTTCGCTGCGGCAATCGGCCAGCGCGCCCGATCGCTGGACCAATTCGATCCCTTCCCGAAGTATTGCCGGCGTCTTACGCAGATCTGCATCGCACAGAATTTCCACCAGACGTTCCTTGTGGGAGCTTTCAAGCAACTCGATTGCGCGAGTGATAACATAGGTGAGCTTCCCTTCCTTAAGATCTTCGCCACAGGTCTTGGTCCACTCCGAGGCTTCGCTGAAGTTAAGAATGTCATCCACGATTTGAAAAGCTACTGCCATGTTCCGGGCGAAACTGACGCAGGCCTGGCGTGTCGATTCTGCGGAACCGGCAATCACCACCGCAATTTCAGACAGCGCTTCTACGATGGCACCCGTCTTGTC
>DASXTB010000099.1:0-8530 GCA_036505615.1 Acidobacteriota bacterium | reverse complement strand
GGTAGCCTTCTGGAACAAGTTGTCATTTCAAAATCGAAAACTATCTAGAAAAATGAAGCAAATAGAGCGACTGCAGAGACAGGGGAAGCAATTTGGAACAAAACGGAACAGTTGTGGTTGTTTCTAAATTCTTTTTTCCGTGGAATGTGGAATGGGGCGACCTTTCCGAAAGGCTGTAGGCGTCCTACCTGTGACATTCTTAAAGAATTGCGAAAATGACTTTGGGGAATTATAGCCGGTAATACTAGCGATTTGTTTTATGCTGAGGGGACTTTCAGACAGTAGGAGATCAATAGCCCTTTCAAAAAGAAGGTTTTTGCGGTATTGCCGAAATGATAATCCAGTCGCACCATGAACCGCCCTTTCGACAGTGTGACGCTCTACACCTAGCTCAAATGCTATTGTCGACAAAGACTTTCGCGGCGATGAAAGAAGCGAACCCCGAGTGCGACTGAATAATCGGATCAGATCGTAGGCCATTTCCGAAACCCACGGCAATTCAGTTACGGCGCTAGTCATTCCTTGGATATTAGGGTGTTGTTATTCACCTCTTATAGCATTAACCGTTTCTTTTATCAATCTTTTTACAACAACTAATAGCACACAGCACGAAATTGTATCACTGATAGTTGGACGGCTCCTGAGGCTCGCTCATATGAGAATATGGCCTTTAATTTAATATTTGTTTGGCAAGCGTGAATCGCCGATGGCTTTCTTACGACTTGCGGCGCAAGTCCGCCGTCTCCAGGCTTGAAGCTAGAATAAATGGGAAGCTGCAGTGTCTCTCCGCCGATTCAGCGCCACAACACAGCTTCGTATGGGTGAACAGCCCCCCTTAGGCCAGAGCTGCAGATCTCGGAATCGATCCGAGTAATCTCTTTTGTCCGCTAGAAATAAAACTTCAAACCAAATTCCACGTTTCGTGGCGAATTGACGACGTTAAGGACTTGGCCGAAGAGACCGGGAACGTTGAAGTCTCTGTTCGGAGGGCCGAAGCTTGGATTGTTGTTGAAATTGAAAAACTCCGCTCTGAAATCCAAGTACTTCTGCTCGTGAAGCTTGAATTTCTTTCCCAGCCCAAAATCCCAGTTTGCAAATCCAGGAGCTCGAAGTATACCGACCCCTTCATTTCCAAACGTTCCGAGTGGAGCTTCCTGGAAAGCGGTGATATCGAGCCAATGCGTCAAGGTCGGATTGTCCACTTTGCCCTCTCCAACTCGATTGGGCCTTTGGCCGCCTCGCACGGCCTGCAGAGACCTGTCAGAGGTCAGTACTGTCACCGGGAATCCGCTGTGAAGACTTATGATGCTGCTGACATTCCAGCCACCCAAGACGCTTTCGGCGATTGAATTCCAGTCATTCCCCAAAGCTCTTCCTCTTCCGACTGGCAGATCATAGGAACCGGACCAGGCGAAGTTGTGTGTGGCATCAAAAAAGGCGGGGCCAAACTCTGACTTCCGGTCGTACGTATTTGCCCAATAGGTGCCTTGACGATTCACACCGCCGCTGCCGTAGTAGCCAATGCTGTCAGTAAGGCTCTTGCTCAACGTGTAGGAAGCTAAGAACTCAAGGCCTTTTGAAAAGCGCTGGCGAGCGCTGACCTGCAGGGCATGGTAGTTGCTAATGGCAGATGAATCTGTTCCGCTGATGTTAGTGATCAACGGCGCAGTTGCGTATAGCCGTCTCCGTTGTTGCAAGGGACGCCAAGTAGAGGGGGGTCCCGCGTCGGGCAAAGGCTGGTTGAATTCTGTGGGAACTACCAGGTGGGTTGCTTTGTGACCGACGTAGCCTGTGGTCAAAGACATGCTGTTGCTCAATTGATACTCCAATGTGAGGTTCCATTGCTGCGTAAATTGAGGTCGCAGGTCCGGATTCCAAGCGCGCACCTGTCCCGAGGGCTTGTCCTGAGGCAGAACATCGGTAAAGCCTTTAGTGATGCTTCCAGGCCCACTGGTCGCATTAAAGGTAACATCCGATTCAAAGAAAAACGGCGGATTCAGAGGCAGGCGCAAATTGGCGCCCGTTCCTTCCATGTACTGAACGATTCCGTAACCGGCACGAACCACAAACTTACCAGAGGGGGTCCACGCAAAACCTAGTCGCGGCTCAAAGCCGTTGTAGAACGGTTCATACAATGCGCGACTGTTTCCGTCCTTTCCGGCAAACAGTTGTTTTCCCGTCGCCAGGTCGAAATTTGACTGCCGATCATTCACTTCTACTACCGGTGAGGTGTATTCCCATCTCATGCCCAGATTCAAAGTGAAGTTCGACTTTAACTTGAAGTCGTCTTGCGCAAAGATGCCAATTCGATTCTGGCGGTGTCCCCACGATCCGCTGGCGCTGCCTCGTCCTTTGCGTGCCAGCAAGTCCAGCAGGAAATCGGCGAACGCGGAACCAGTGAAATTGACACTCGTGCCATACTCAAAAAGTCCGAGCGCGCCGTTGTTGCCCGCGTAATATCGATTTTGCTGATAGCGCAACCACTGAAACCCGGTTTTAAGAAAATGTCTGCCACGCGCGAACGACAAGTTATCTCCGTACTGAAAGGTGTTGTCATAGGTGTTGCTCAGGCTCGCCGAATTTCCAATTGAATTCAAGCCGTCTCCCAGCGAAACCGAGCTGAGCCCGGGAATCGGCTGGTCTCCTGGAATTCCAAATTTGGCATTGCCATTTCCCAGACCCGCCCAGTCGTTGATTGAGTTAATAATAACGACCCGATTGAACCCGAAGCGCGCCTCGTTGATAGTTGTCGGGCTGAAGGCGTGATTCCAATTGAGCACGGTACTTCGCGACGGTGCATCCGTGAGACCTGGCAGAAAGACCGGTAATGCCGCTTTGGTTCCCTTCAGATTGTACGCAGCATAGGAGAACCTGCCGAAAATGTCATCGTGATCGGACATTTTGGCATCGATCTTTGTGTCCCACTGATTGTTGTCGGTGGCATTGGCGAAGCTCGAGACATAATTACCCACCACGCTGGCAATGGAGCGATTCGGCAACGGATAGAGATTGGGATTGGCAAATAAAAACTTGGCCACGGGATTGACAATGCGATTCTCGGGAATCTTGTTTCCAGGGAATTGCTGATTGGTTAGCGGATCAATAATCCTCTGCGGCAGGCTGGAGAGATCACCATGTCGCCAGGCATCAGGAGCGACCGATGCCGTCGTTCCTCCGCCAGTACGCAGGCGCGTCCCCTGATAGTCTCCAAAGAAGAATATCTTGTTCTTGACGACGGGACCTCCCACCGTGAAGCCAAAAATATTTTGCCGGAGCGATGACTTGGGTGCGCCCGAACGATTATTGCCCCAACTGTTTGCGTCGAGCGCATCATTGCGGATGAACTCAAAGACGTCACCATGCACCTCGTTGGTGCCCGACTTTAAAGTGGTATTGACGATAGCGCCTGTGACATTCCCGAACTCGGAGGAAGAATTGTTGGTGATAATCCTGAACTCCCCGATGGCGTCCACGTTCGGATTGTAACCGATCAGGTTGTCAATCGTTTCGTTCATGTCCACGCCGTCGAGTAGGAAGTTATTGCCTTGTTCGCGATTCCCATTGACATAAGGCCGGCCGCCACTGAAAGCGCGTGATGGGCTGGTAAAGGATGACACGTTGGGTGTAATCACTCCGGGCACGAGCAATGTAAGCTGCTGGAAATTTCGGCCGTTCAATGGCAGCGAAACCGTCGTGCTGCCCGTAATCACGTCACCGACGCTTGTGGTCTCAGTTTGCAGTATGGGAGCCAGACCCACAACATTGACCTGCTGCGATATCTCTCCCAGCTCCAGCTTGATATCGACGCGCGCGATCTGGCCCACTTCCAGCTTGATGGGATTAGTGACCGCTTTCTTAAAGCCCGACAGTTCTCCGGTGATAACGTAGGTGCCGACTGGAAGGAACGGAATGGTGTACACCCCAGCGTCATTCGAGAGGGCCGAATAACTGATGTTGGTTCCCTCGTTTGTCGCCACCACTTGAACGCCCGGAATTACGGCGCCGCTGGCATCCATTACCGTTCCCGTCACGGTAGCAGTAATAGTTTGTGCGGCAACAGATGTCAGGAAAACAAAAAGCAGAAGGAATGACCAAGTGATTATCAATCTTGCGGAATTTTTCATAATTGATTCTTCTCCTGTTGCGAAAATCCTGAGAATTTGGCTTGGTGGTAATGCCACCTTAGTCCTTCTTGGCCGTGATTGGCAAGAGGTTTCGCCGTGAAAGGCACCTGCGGCGTAGGCGCGCGGGAACTTGAGAAAAATCAGAACCGCGCCCGTCAGGGCGCGCGCGGTGAATCTAACAAGATTCGCGGTAATTACTCTAAGGTTACTGCCAGTTCGCAGCATTTTCAGGACGTCGGGGAATCGACAAAAATTCTCCGCGCGCGCCCTGACGGGCGCGGTTCTGATTTTTTCTAAGTTCCAAGGCCGGTGGAGGCCCGTGATTCTCAATTTTCCCCTTCAGTAAACAATCTCCGGGCTCCGCTGGGACAGGAATGTGAGACAAAATTGTAGCGCCGGCCTCCCGGCCGGCATTTCCTCTGTCGACTTCGTCAAAGGCCGGCCGGAGGCCGGCGCTACAATCGGCCAGCGCTGCAATCTTTCTCACGTTCCAAGCCCAGCGGAGGCGTAAATGTCCCAACTCCAGCGCGCGACATAGGCGCGCGCTTACTGCAACGGGGGCAAGTCCCGGCTGGCCTCCCTTACCACTCCGATAATGCGTTCTACGTCTTTGGGCCCCAAGCCGGAATAGACGGGGAGTTGCAGTGTGCCTTCGGTGGACTCAGCGCCTGGACATGACTTGGCATAGGGAGCGAACAGCTCCAACTTATTGCAAATATCCACGTGCATGATTTCCATGTCGATCCCGCGGCGGATAGCGCGATGGCTCAACGTGGCCGGATCAGAGACGCGTATGCAGTACTGATAAAACACATGCGATGCACCCGGAATCACTTGGGGGGTAAGAATCGACTTTATATCCTTCAATCCTTCCGTCAGCCGATGAGCGTTCGCCTGGTTTCTTAGGTTGAGCGCATCGAGTGCATCCAATATCTTCAGCCCGATTACGGCCTGCGCGTTGCTATAACGTTTGCGGTAGGGCAGGGGCAGAGGGTCCAGAGGGCGAATCTTCTCCCAGATGAAACGCGTCAGGTCATGGTGTCCAAAAAACGAAGCAATGTAGAAAGCCAAAAACATGCTGAAGGTGAATCCGTAGGGGCTGATAAAGGCTCTCTGCAGATAACCGCCGCAGAGTTTCTTGATAATCTCCGCTGAGGAAGGCCGGGGCTCGGCCTCTGCCAACTCGCGTATTCGCCTGGCCAGCGATTCCTCGTTGGTCACTGCAATTCCACCGCCGTAAGTATTCAGGCCTTTGAGGGTCTGAAAGCTGAAAAAGGCGGCGTCTCCGAACGTCCCCGCCTTGCGGCCCTGGTACGCGGCGCCTACTGCATGCGCGCAGTCTTCAATGACCAGGAGCCGATGGCGCCGGGCGATTTCCATGATCGATTCCATCTCGCAAGGTTGGCCGTAAAGATGAGTAGGCACCACAGCACGCGTCTCGCCGGAGACGGCGGCGGCCAGCGCATTTGGGTCCATGTTGTAGGTGTGAGGATCTATGTCGGCGAAAACGGGTTTCAGGCCGGTCACCCTGGCAATCTCTGGAACCACCCAGAAGGTCAACGCGGGAAAAACAATTTCGGAACCGGCCGGAAGATTGAGCGCTCGCAGGATATAGTAAAACGCCATTCGCCCGTATGAAGCGGTTATGGCATAGCGAATGCCATGATAGGCGGCGAACTTCTGCTCGAATTCCTGAATGGATGGACCCTGGACTGCTCGGCCTTTCAGGATCGTCTTGAGAAGCGCTCTGGTGGTTCCAGGGACATGGCGCGCGCCATAGCGCGCGATTGTTCGAATCATGCCATCGGCGCGATTGGCGGCCGGCCCGTCAACATCACTATGCTTGAGTTGACTGCTGGAGCGCGCCCGTAGAAACCGCTTCAGACTGCAGCGACATCAGGAAGGGCATCTCGTTTTCGCTGTGCCGGCGCTGCGCGTAAGCGTCCCACTGATCCATCCACCTGGCGACCAGGTTCTGCACGCCCAGGAAATTCACCAGCCAGGAGGGCCGGAAATAGAATCGCGCATAGGAGGACTTGAGCAAAAACAAAAGCTGTTCGTGAGTCAGATTGGGATGTTGGAAAGTGGGAGTATAACCGTCAAACTTCTCCAAGTCTGTCTCTGTTATAAGCGAATTCATTTGCTTGCGCAGCGGAGTTCCGGGGTAAGGCGTAAGGATCTTGAACAACGCGGTAGTGGTATTTAGCTCGATGGAGTAATCGATCGTCGCCCTCACGCTTTCCATGCTATCGGTCAGAAAACCGATCACGTAAAAACCCCCCGTTGAAATCCCTTTCCTGCGGCAGTGAGCAATGATTTTTTTCTGGTGATCGGGAGGGATAGGCCTGCGGGCGACTCGTTTCAAGATCGCCGGGTCCACCGACTCCACTCCAAATGTAATCGCGCGCAGGCCGGCGTCGTAGAGAAAATCTAGCAATTCCGTATCAAGATCATCAAGCCGCGTTTCGCATTCGAAATGGACCGGAAGCTTCTTGCGGATAATTCCTTCGGCGATAGCACAACTACGATCTCTTTCCTCGGTGAAAAGCGGGTCACGGAATACAAAATCAACTTTGCCATACCTGCCGCACAACCACTCGATCTCGGCCAGCACATTGTCCGGAGTGCGCGATCGATAAACAGCAGTAATACGGTGCGGACAATAAGTGCAGTGCTCGGGGCAACTGCGGCTCGACAGCAGAGGAAACGTCGCTTTAGCTGGTTTCATGGATCTTCTGGTGGAATACCCGAACCGCTTCTTGGACACCAGCTCCCAGCGTGGAAAAGGAAGAGAATCGAGATCGTTTATGGCTGAACTGACGACCACTCCCTTCAGCGCCTCGCCACTCGCAAGACGCATGGCGGCGTGTTCGGGTTCGCCCTTCAAAATAAAGTCGCCGTAGTTTTCCAGCGCCTCCGGAACGTGTGTAGCCAGCGCCCCAAAAAAACCAACGGGCGAACCACATTGCTGTTTAAATTCCCTGGACCACTGGATTTCATGGCGGAAATCGACAAGCGAAGACAACACCAGCGCCAGATCGCCTTCCGCAACTTCGTCGTTGGTCACTCGAACCTCATGACCTGCTTGGGCAAAAATGGCTGCTAGATATCCGACATGAATGCTAGGCAGGTTCTGGTAAAGCTTCCGTAGGATCTCGAGGATGCTCATAGTGGCCGAAATGCCGCGAAAGCGGGACCCGAAACCTCCGACCACAGTGTCCTTATTTACAAATCCGTCGCGCCCTTTCAAATCCGCCAGCACCACCCGCATGATGTTCTCCTAGTTAAATCATCGAGGAATCGCTGCCACAGAGAATTGCCGTACAGACAGGATGCCCTAATTTGCCAGCTGCAACTGATGTGATTTCCGGAGTCTAAAATGAGTGCTAATGTTATTACAAGTTTGCCGCAAAGAACAGCACTCCCGCTTTATTAATATCTTTTAATCTTTAAGCTCTGGCGCCTCCAAAATTAGATTAGGAAGAGGGGGATCGAAAGGGCAACTAAATTGTTTCGTATGTAAGAACGCGTTGCGAGGAATAAAGTGTAGAATCTTGGGACCCGAGGAGAGCCTATTTTAAGGGAGCCATATCTAATGAAGCGAGTCCGGGAGGGATTTCTTTTCATTGCCGCGTTCATTGCAGTTTCAGGGGTTCTTTGCCCGGTGGCGGGCGCGCCAGTGGATAAAGCCGTGGCCGTGTTATTGGATAAAGATGGACCCACGTCTGGCAAGTCCGTGACGCTGGAATACCTGCTGTCACAGTTGGACGCCGGCAACAAGAGACGCAATGCGTTGCTTGCCGGCTATTCTGTCGTGCGCGAGTATCGAGCCTCCAACCCGTTCACTCATACGCAGGCACAGATGCTGGTGAAGATGATCTTTCGAAATCCTTCCAGCAAGGAGTTCACCGTTGTTTCCGAAGCCGGCTCTAAAATTATTCGCAGCCGGGTGTTCCACCCGGCGCTGGCCGCGGAGCAGGAGGCGGTGCGATCCGACTTGAAGTTGCGCAGCACCATTGGTCCGGACAATTACGACTTCTCGCTGCTGGGAGAAGAAGAGGTGCGCAACCGTCGCTGCTACGTCTTGGGAGCGCATCCTAAACGAAAGGACAAGTTTCTTCTGCGAGGTCGAGTGTGGATTGATGCCGCCGATTACGCCGTGGCTCGGGTGCAGGGAGAACTGGTAAAGCTTCCCTCCTTTTGGACACGCAGGGTCGAGTACCTTCGCGACTATCAGAAAGTAGGAGAATTTTGGCTTCCGCTGCGGGATGAATCCGTAAGTCAAATACTCATCTTCGGCAGGTCCACGCTGACGATCACGCACTCCGAGTACAAAATTGAAAGCCGAAACAGCGAGTGAATCTGCCGCGAATGGAAGCCCGCCAGTTCCCAGTTGCCAGTTCCCA
>DASXTB010000098.1:0-6108 GCA_036505615.1 Acidobacteriota bacterium | reverse complement strand
TGGGCGTAAGGAACCGGCTGCCAGGGAGGCCGGCAAGCCGTAGCGGGCCGCTCGCGCGCATGCGCCCACAGAGCCGCGACCGGAAGGGCGCGGCAAGGCAATCTAAGTTATCCGCACAACCCCATAACTGAAAATATCTAGGCAGCATGAGCACCAGCGGGATTGCCGAAGCCGGCTATACTGGCGCGCCGCGCCCTTCCGACCGCGGCTCTGTGGCTGCACACAATGCCGTGTGCTCGGCTGGCGGTCCATTTCCCAAATCTGTATTGCCCCAGTCCATTCCGGCGGCATGAGCTCGCTACAACCACTGCCGCAAAGTGGGCCACCCAAGGTTTGACCATTCGTATATTATATGGCTGCCGAAACGCAAGCACTCGGTGTGCGGAAATCGTGGAGCGCTACAAGGCCTTCACGGAGATCGATTGGGCCCTCCGGAGTCACGACATGTCACGGCCAACTCTGACGCGTCATCCGCGTCGCTACTTTCCCTTCTGTTAATGTTTCCCGTAGGAGGAAGACACTATGAGAATAACTACAGCGACTCTCTCGCCCGTTCTGGCAATCGTCGTGGGGATCTTAATTCTGGTTTACCCGGCGTTCCTCAATTACTTCGTGGGGATTTATCTGATCGTAAGCGGCGTGGTCGGCCTGGGTAGCTTGAGGTAATCCAACCACAAGCCGGGACTATTGACAGATGTTCACCACCGAGGCTAGGGCGGGGCGCAAAGATTCTTACGCTCGCCGCGTCCCCGTGTCTGTCCCTGCGTTTTGGTTGCGGCCCTGCCGCCCTGTGCCTTTTTGGTGAATAATCTATGAATAATCCCGGCAGGTCACCAGGAGCTATTATCTCTTCTGGTCAGCATCGGCGCAGGCTTGGCAGCAATAGGCCTTGCCGCCCCTGCGGACCGCTTTGCTGGAATCCTTAATTTCTGCGCTGCAATTAGCGCATTTTTCTGCTGGCATGGGGATTCCTCCTTTCGTACACAATTTCCCCCTTTAGAATTCTAGTATGGACGCCAAACAAATGCGTGGCCCGAGAGGCCCTTTAAACCGCCAAAGCATGGTATAAGAAGGACATGGGAAGTACGATTACGCGCCAGGAGCTGAAAGAGAAAATCGACCGAGGCGACGATTTTGAACTGGTTGAAACGCTGTCGCCCACGGCTTACAATCATGCGCACTTGCCAGGCGCAAGAAATCTTCCTCCCGACGAGGTCGCCGAACTGGCGCCTCGTCTCTTACCTAACAAATGGGCCGAGATCGTCGTTTACTGTGCTAACCCGACCTGACATGCCTCTGAAAATGCCGCCCGGGAGCTGGCGGCGCTCGGATACAAGAATGTGCGTGACTACGCCGAAGGCAAACAGGACTGGATCGACGCGGGCCTGCCGGTTATCAGCGATCACAACCATTGAGCCTTTGGAACTCTGGCGCCAGGAAGGGCATCAGTCGCGGAAAAGCGCATGAGCTACCCAGCCAAATCAGAGCTTGAACCAACTGCTTCCAGGACTGACCGATTTCTGGACAAGCTCCAGCGTGACGCCTTCGCTTATTTCGTGCATGAGGTGAATTTGCGCAATGGCCTGGTCCTTGACAAGACCAGCGAACACTGGCCGGCCAGCATTGCCGCCATGGGGCTTGCCCTCGCTGCCTACGTTGTAGGCGTTGAACGTTCATTTATCCCCCGCTCCGACGCGGTGGCGAGAACGCTAACGACACTGCGCTTCCTTTGGAACAGCCCTCAGGGAAAGGAACCGAACGCCACCGGCTACCGCGGATTTTTCTACCACTTCCTCGACATGAATACCGGACGGCGCGTCTGGAAATGCGAACTGTCGACCGTGGATAGCGCTTTCTTACTTGCGGGCGTTCTGACTGCAGTGACCTACTTTGATCAAGATTCGGAGGAGGAGCGTGAAATCCGCAGCCTGGGCGATGCGCTCTACAGACGCGCCGACTGGAGATGGGCGATGAACGAGGGCGCCTGGGTAGCTCAGGCATGGGGACCCGAGAGAGGCTTTCAGAAATATCGCTGGGAAGGTTACGACGAAGCGCTGCTCCTCTACTTGCTGGGCCTTGGTTCTCCCACTCACCCGCTGCCTAAAGAAAGCTACGCCGCCTGGGAGTCGACCTATCGGTGGAAAAAGGTTTATGGATATGAGTTTCTATTCGCAGGCCCGCTCTTCATTCACCAATTTTCGCATATCTGGGTCGACTTCCGGGGAATCCAGGACCAATTCATGCGCGACAAAGGGATCGACTATTTTGAAAACAGCCGGCGAGCCACGTACGTTCAACAGCAGTACGCAGTACGAAATCCCCTGGACTTTGAATGTTACGGTGAGAACTGTTGGGGAATTACCGCCAGCGACGGGCCGGGACCGGAAACGCGCAGGATTCGCGGGGTCGTCCGGCGTTTTTACGATTACATCCCCCGCGGCGCGCCTTACGGTCCGGATGACGGAACGCTGTCGCCATGGGCGGTTGTGGCATCGCTGCCATTTGCCCCCGAAATTGTTTTGCCCGCGCTTGAATATTTCGATCACCTTCAATTGAGAGCCAAGAATCCCTACGGTTACAAGGCCACTTTCAATCCCACTTACCCTGGAAAGCGGGGGAAAAAACATGGATGGGTGTCGCCGTGGCATTTCGGCATCAATCAGGGACCGATCATTCTTATGATCGAGAATTACCGCTCAGGATTTCTGTGGCAGCTGATGAGGCGCTGTCCTTATCTGGTAAGAGGCCTGCGCCGCGCGGGGTTTAAAGGAGGCTGGCTATAGTGGAAATGCGCTCCCATCAGACGTAGGGCGCATGACCGTGCGCCCCAAGCCCGCCGAAGGCGGGCCGGCTGTCCCTCCGGGACAGCTAGGCTGTCCCTCCGGGACAGCTAAGCCCACCGGAGGCGAGCTAGGCGCCGCGAAGCGGCGCTAGCCCGGCCCGCCGAAGGCGGGCGATAGCATGTAGCCCCGGGTGGAGCGAAACAGAACCCAGGTCAAGAAATACAAAAATGGGAAGTTGGAGCCCGCGACTACGGGCGACAGCCTTTTCCTATGAATGCCTCTTACTCAAAATCTGATCTTGCGCGCGATTGGCTCTGCTGTCGCCCGCCAAGGCGGGCTCTCCATTTATTTTTCCTACATTTTCTCGCGCCGCACTGCGCCGCAAACCAGGGCTTTGTCCGCGAAGCGGCGCTATTGGAGAGACGCCCCGTGGGGCGTCTCCTGCACGATGAAAGATTGTGCGGGAGACGGCCCACCGGCCGTCTCTCCAAAATGTCCAAACTTCAGCGCTCGCTTTGCGGGCTGGTGGGGGCGACACGGCCGTGCGCCCCTACCGCATGCCCGCGGAACGCCCGGTTAGAGCGCCTTCACCACTACCAGCGTCAGATCGTCGCGCAGAGGCGTTTCGCCGCGATGAGAAGCAACGTCGGACAGAATCCAGTCACCCAGCTCCGTTGCCGAAGCTGTCCGCTTTGCCTGCGCCGTTTGGATCAGCCGCTCGGCGCCATACTCCCGGTCAAGTTGATCTTGCGCTTCTATCAAGCCATCCGTGTATAGGATCAATACATCGCCCGGCTTCAGTTGCTTGCGTGATTCCTTATATTCGGCTCCGCGGAACACACCCATGATCAACCCTCCGCGCGTGAGCCGATCGACGGCTCCATCGGCATGCAGCAGTACCGGTGGATTATGTCCCGCGTTGCAGTATGTAAGGACGCGATTGGGCACGTCCAGCACTCCGTAAACGGCCGTCACAAAACGGTTGTCTTCCAGCCCCTCTTTCAGCAAATTATTCACCTTGCGAAATATCGTCGCGATAGCGTAGTCATTGCGTATCTGTGCCCGCAAGAATGCCCGAAAACTTGCCATGATCAACGCCGCCGACATTCCTTTCCCGACTACGTCGGCGATCACTAGACCCAGGTTTTGATGGGGAAACTCGATGAAGTCATAATAGTCACCGCCCACGCGCTCCGCCGGCATGCTGACGGATGCAATATCAAAGCCCTCTGCCAGCGGCACTTGAGCGGGAAGAAGGCTCAGCTGCACCTGGCGGGCAAATTCGAGCTCGCCTTCTATTTTCTCCTTAATAAGAAGCTGCTCATGGAGAAGAGCCTTTTCAATAGTGGATGAAACTTCACTGGCGAAGAAATTTAGAATTTCGCTGTCCGTTTCCGAGTATTTGCCTGGTTCGCGGAATTGCAGAGAAAGAGAACCGATCACCCGGTCACGAAACGTTATCGGAGCTTCCAGCTGCGACACAGCCGATGGGTCATAAATCTCCGGGGCGTCGGAACTGGACGGGGCGCCATCTTGTGCTGCGCGGCGGACAAGAGTCCGATCCAGGCCCTGGTCGTTGGCAGAAACATGAACGCGGGCAATGTCGTACGGCACCACTCGGCCGACTGTTTCTAATACCATTTCCAACGTGGCATCCAGGTTAAGCGTCTTTTCGACCTTCGATCTAATCTGCGATGAGATTTCAAGCAGCAGCCGCAGCTTAGTATCGTCAGACAATATGGTCATTAGCTTCATTTCTCCTTGACAATCAGGGAAGGCGCGTGAGCCTGGTAGCTTGGTGGAGGGACCAAAGCAAGGGTGATTGAACTATCCTAGCACGACCGACAATCTCGATCAAAAATGCGAAGACACTATAACACAAGATCCAAGTTTGCAACATAAGGCCGGGCTGCAAGCCGTGTGCGTAGGGGGATTATTCAACTTTCACCGCAGAGACTTAGCGTGGCAGGGCCGCAACCAAAGAAAGCCGAGCACGACCACGACGGCGATCACGTCCACGATGACGACCACGTCCACGCCCACGTTTGACGTTCGCGTCGGCGTCTTCGTGTTATCGAACCGTGAAATGTGGTTTTTTTAACCACATTTCCTCGGCCCCGCACATCTTCCAAAATCCGAAGGGTTTACAGAGTATAGCCGGCGGCAAAGCCCGCCTCAGGCGGGCGACGCCGCCGGTCGGCTATCCCCCAAAACGATCCGCCCTGAAAGGGCCTAAGAATTTTTTCGCAAATTCGAAACCAAGCCCGTTTAGTTCTTCGACCCCCGATATCTGTGGCGCTGAGGCTCTGCGACGCCTTCAGCGTCGGATGGTTTATGGGGACGTTAACCGGCGGCGACGCCCCGCAACAAGCGCGGGCTTTGCCGCCGGCTATACTCGGTAAACCCTTCGGGTTTTACGCTGGCCTCTTACATCCTTGGTTGCGCGTTCACCGGTTCATGTAGCCGTGATGGGCTTTTGTTTTGGTTGTGGCCCTGGCCATTGTGGGGTCGTGATCGTGGTCGGCTTTTCACCGCGCTGGGATCTCTGCGGTGAAAGAGGCCGCCGCGCGCGGCTCAGTAGTGCGTGGAGAATTAGTCTCGACTTCCTCAACACACTTGTCTCAAAATGACGCATCGTGCGCTTCGGTTTCGCCATCGATCAAAACCGCTGCATCGGTTGCCACGCCTGCACCGTGGCATGCAAGGCAGAGCACAATGTCCCCATCGGGGTAAACCGGACGTGGGTCAAGTACATTGAGAAGGGCGAATTCCCGAATACTTCTCGCCACTTTGCGGTGCTGCGCTGCAATCACTGCGACCAGGCCCCTTGTATTGAGATCTGCCCGACGACCGCGCTGTTTAGGCGATCCGATGGGATTGTCGACTTCGACAGTGGCCGCTGCATCGGTTGCAAGTCGTGCATGCAGGCCTGCCCTTATGATGCCCTTTATATCGATCCGGACAGCAATACGGCCGCCAAATGCAATTTCTGCGCACACCGCGTGGAATCGGGTTTGAAACCTGCCTGTGAAATTGTCTGTCCTACACAGGCAATTATTTCCGGCGACCTGGACGACCCCTCAAGCTCGATAAGCCGCATTGCAGCCTTGCAAAAGGTGAGCGTGCGAAAACCTGAGAAAGGAACACTTCCAAAGCTGTTCTATGTCGGAGTGGAGGGAGATCTGCTGCATCCGACGAGAATGGCGCCGCAGTCCTCGTATCTGTGGGGAGAGAAAATGCCGGAGCGGGGGAGCGGGGGAGCGGGAGAGCGGGTGAGCGGGAGAGCGGGAGAGGGGGAGGATGAGAGAGCGGGGGAGCGAGTGAG
>DASXTB010000097.1:0-25535 GCA_036505615.1 Acidobacteriota bacterium | reverse complement strand
ACTTCCAGTTTCAAAAGGCGCCCACATTAGCAACGTGAAGATGGCGGTCAGCAGAATTCCCAAAGTCTGAACTCTTTTGTCTATGCGTCGATCTGAAATCGCGGATCGAAACAGGCTGTTTTGTTTGGACCCATATAACAGACCTCTGCATTGGTTACAGACGCCGGCTCCACTTTGAATTTCTTCCTCACAGTAGGGGCATGTTTTCATTCACTCACCTCAGTCAAAGCCGCCGCGACACGGTGAGCGGAACCAGCAGGGGCAAGGCAACCGCGTCGGTCCCTTCCCTTGGCAAGCCAGAAGCGCTGTTAGGAGCCGCCTTTGCTGTCGCTCTGGCTGGCAACTGGCGCTTGCCCCTTGTGGTCGTCCGAGCAAGGGGCCGTCTCGCTGTTAGCGCAGAAGCCGCTGTCTTCTCCGGGCGCCGCGATATCTGGAGCGCCGCCACACTCCTGGATTTCCTCCGCGCGCTGCGTAATCTTTTCAAACTCCGCTTTGCTACTGTTAACATTTCCCTCTGTTCCATCAGAAATACTAACCTGCTTGGTTGCAGACATACTAACCTCCTTAGGTTGTCGCCTAAGACTTGCCGGTGCCAGACGACCGGGCATAGCCCAGATTGGCTGGAGGATGACTTTAAAAGCTATTAACGTTAATCACAAACAAGTCCACATTGGGTGAAGCTGGTGGACTGGCCTGCAGAATGATTCTTAAGTCCTCCTGCCTCTCCCATATGCAGTATGCTAGAAGAATCGAACAGGGGCGTCTGTTCACTTCTGGACACCCACCCGCCGGCATCGGCGGCTCGAACGGATCGACGACCGCCTCGCAAAGCGCTGGGCCGTCGACGAGCATCATCACTTCGAGCGCGGATGGAACCTCCTCGGGCCTCTCACAGCGGAACACAATCTCGCCGCACGCCTCGGCGAAACGGACGAAATCGATCGGCTGGAGATCGACACCGTACACAGGGTTTCCGAGAAAAACCATCTGCTCCCACTTAATCATGCCCAGCAGGTTGTTCTTGATGATGATGACCTTGATCGGCAGCCGGTATTTCACGGCTGTCGCGAACTCACCCATGAGCGCTATTCGCATCTATCCATAGGTGTGTACAACATTGAACAGACAGCCAGCCCGGAACCCGCTAATCTTTCCTTCAGCTCTTGTCAAATGCGACAGGAGCACGCTCAATCATTCGACTGGGATGATTGCAGTGACTGCTTGGGCTTATTTAGGTGCAACTTGCGCGATATGAAGCGCACTGGAGGCTTGATGAAGTTTCTTACGAATCTAATGCTCTCGGTCTTTCTAGCCGGTTTTCCCTTGGTTTCCTCGTTTGCCCAGCAATCGAGCCAACCCATAAAGCAAGATATGAAAGATGCGGGGAAGGCCACCGGCCGAGCTGTTAAGAAGACTGCCAAGAAGGTGAAAAAAGGCACTAAGAAAGTAACGCACAAAGTCGCTGCAAAAGCAGAACAGGGTGCAGCAAAGGTTAAGAAGAGCACTAAGCCGTAGCAAGGTGTTCAAAGCGAACAGACAGCTATCTTCAGCCTTCTACAATGTTGCGCCGAATACAGGAAGGAGTGAACCATGCTTGGACCTTTATTAGTGGTGGTTTTGGTTTTGGCGCTCGTGGGTGTTCTGCCGAGGTGGCCGCACAGCAGAGAATGGGGCTATTTCCCGAGTGGAGGGTTAGGTCTCCTTCTCCTCATCGTCGTCATCCTCCTGCTCCTCGGTCGCATCTGAACTGTGTGCCACACGTCTAGCCGATGGATCACTCCCTCATCCCCCTCGGCCTGATACCGCCGCCGTATCCCATATGCCAATATTGTGCTGTTGTTTGTCAGTCCTTGTTGTTGGCGATGCCGGGCATGCGACCCGAAAAGGCGGCGCCTCGGCGGAGCGCCGCGCAGCCCGTGGATAGCAAAACTCGATTACAACTGCCGAGCCCGCCTTCGGAGCGGAAGATCAACAATCATTTCTCTTCAAAATCTAATCCGATGGGCTCTCAACAGCTTTGTAGTTCTTCTTGAAAACTTATTTTGCAGTGATGTTTTTCCTGAAAACTCTTACTTTCCGAAGACCTTTTTGACCTCACCAACCTTCTTTTGAACCTGGCCGGCCCTTTTTTCGTCCTTGCCGTCGGCTTCCAAATTCGGACTATTTAGGACTTGTCCGGCCTTTTCCTTCACCTTACCCTTCATTTCGTGAAACTTACCTTTAGTCTCATCTTTTGTGCTTTCCTTCATGGCAACTTCTCCTTTTGCGGAATTAACATTCCAAAGTCCACATTTGATTCCAGGCATTCGGCCTGATGGTTAAGAGTCAGCGGGAGCAATTACCTGCGCCAACGGGAGTATCCCCAGCCCCCACCACCGAATACCAACAGCAATACTATAACGATCAATAAGATGTTCATTTCCTTCCTCATTTCGTAACAGGGGCTGGTGGATTCGTCTGCATGACGGTCCTGCTACTTCCCCTTAACAGCCACGATAGGCGCGACGAAGATGAATGTCTGTTCACTTGTGGACACACAGCGACTTGCCTGACTTCCTCAAGATCAACATGTGGTTTCGGCACTCCAGGCGGCGATCCTCCTAAAGGGCGCGCAAAAATGCGCCGAGATCCTTCTTCTCTTGAGCGTTCAACTTCGTCTGAAGAATCAAGTTGAAGAACTCGACGGCATCATCCAGCGTCAGCAATCTGCCGTCGTGCAGGTAGGGCGGCGAGTCCTTGATGCCGCGCAGGGGAAAGGTCTTAATCGGTCCATCAGCCGCCGCCATCATGTTGTTGATCAGGCGCGGCTTGTAGAATCTCTCCGCTTTCAGGTTGTACATGAGATTGTCCGTGTAGTACGGTGGCGCGTGACAAGTGGCGCACTGCCCTTTGCCGAAGAACACCTTCTGACCGTTCAACTCCGCCGCAGTCGCCTTCTCCGGATCAAGCTTGCCGAAGACGTCCAATTTGGGCGCCGGCGGAAAATCAAGGATCTCTTGAAACTCCGCCATGGCCTGAACCTGGGACCCTCGATCGAGGATGTTGATCCCTTTCTTGGCGGCAATCACCGGGTCACCGTCAAAGTAGGCGGCCCGCTGTTCGAATTCCGTGAAGTCTTCCACGGTCTTGAGCGCCCGTTGCGATCCAAACAATCTCTGGATATTCACTCCCCTGAGGGTGGGCGTTTCGATGCGATGGCGAAACTCCTGGGGACGGATGTCGCCCACCAGGTGCGTTGAGCCGTTGGTATGCCCGTTGGCATGGCAATCAAAACAAGAAACACCGCGACTCGGCATTCGGGAGCGCCGATCCGTAGTCATGTTGAATTGCTGTTGCAGGAACGGCGTCACCAGCAGCCGCACCCCCTCCAACTGTTTAGGATTGAGCACGCCATTGAAGAGGTCGTAGAAGTTCATTATGGTAATCAACCGGCCCTTGGAGACATCGCCAAGATCGGGCCTCGTGGTCAGATATATGGGCGCCGGAAACTCCGGCAGGAAATGATCCGGGAGGTCGAAGTCCAGGTCAAACCGCGTTAAGTCACGCCCCTCTTGCTTGTTGATCTCATCGATATGAAATTTGGGGAACAACATCCCTCCTTCGGGATGATTGGGATGTGGCAGCGGCAGGAAGCCGCCTGGAAAAAGTTCCTTCCGTCTGACTTCCTCCGGCGTCATCGCGGCCAGCTTGTCCCAGGTTAGCCCTTCAGGCAGGCGGACCCGAACGCCTTCCTGAACCGGCTTGCCACGAGACATTGTCACGGCCGCATCGGAACGGTTGCTGAGATCGTACCTGGCATTCAGTAGGTCATGTTGCCGCTGCATAACCTGAGGTTTGGCCGCCTCCATGCGCGCCAGCATTTTTCCGAAGTCGTCGACATCCGTTACCGGCATATAACTTGACGCACTCTGCGGGGGAGCATTTTGTGCCGCAGAGGGATCTCCCTCAGTGCGGGGAGCCTGCGCAATGGCCGCCGGCACTATAGCCGCTATACCCGCTGCAGCGATCAAAAACCATCGTCCTCGGAGTTTCATAATTTGCTCCTCTCTCACGAGAAGTCGGGGCGCCAGGAAGTATTCTTGGTACGACCCTATGCCTTAGAGATGACGAGCGATTTTCTCGCTCGCTTGGCAAGTATTCTGTTCACAATTGAACACACGATAAGAAAAGCGTTGTACTCGGGCCAGGGAAACTCCGCGTGGGAATGCCGTTTCCTGGACGCGGTCGCAGGAGGCAGCAGGCAGGAGCAGTCGATCCGAAATTCGCGTCGGTCCGAAATTGGTTCTGCTACTTCGCACGTTTGAGGCCTGCGGGAGGAAGATCTCCCGCAGGCTTGAAGTGTCCGGACTTACAGCACTATCCGGTCTTTTAACTTCAGGAACTTCTTTTCGCCGATTCCCTTGACGGCCATCAGATCCTCCAGTCGCTTGAAAGAACCGCTCTTGCTCCGGAAGTCTACGATCTTCTTGGCGGCGGAAGGACCAATCCCGGGAAGCGTTGCCAGTTGGTCAACGCTGCCCGAGTTGATGTTCACTTTCGCCGTGAGAGCGGCTTTCTGCGGACGCTGGGCTCGAGTCGACGCTTTGGCCGGCTTGGCGCCCATTTGCGCATGAGTCACGGGAGCCGCAACGGCGGCCATCAGGATCACTGCAAGGGTAACAGCTAGGTAACGGATTACGAGTTTCATGGTTTCCTCCTTTGGAAATGTTTTCCGTTTCACAAAAGACATAACTGGCGCAGTCTGAAATTTGCGAAAGATTTTTTTGACCGAAGCCTGAAAAGTCGAGCGGGATGACTGCTATCCCGGATTAATGCCGCCTATGGGCGGGACAATTCCCACTGGCGAAAGATTCTTTTTGACCTGCGAGGCTTAGATCTTTAGATTTGGCATATGAACCTCGATGGAATTCTGGCGCCGGTAACAACCCCGTTCGACCCTCAGGGTCAGATTGAATGGGAATCCTTCAAACTCAACCTGCAGCAGTACAATTCCTTTGATCTGGCAGGTTACGTGGTACTGGGGAGCAACGGCGAGAGCGCCTACCTTTCGCTGGATGAAAAGTTAAAACTGCTGGAAACGGCCCGGCAAGCGATCCCAGCGGGGAAAACTTTCATCGCGGGCGCGTCGGTTGAGAGCACTCAATTGTGCATTGATTTTCTGAAGAAGGCGGCCGCTCTTGGTGTCGATGCCGCTCTGGTCGGTGTGCCTCATTATTTTAGAAGCCGCATGACCGATGAGGTGATTGCCGACCACTACGCGTGCGTGGCCGATGAGTCGCCCGTTCCGATACTGCTTTACAATGTGCCTCAATTCACGGGCGTGTCCATCTCCGCTGCCGTGGTAGCGCGGCTCTCGAACAACTCCAGGATCGTGGGAATCAAGGACAGCGCCGGCGACCTGGGATACGATCAGGAGATCCTGCATCTGGTTGCCAGCGAGAATTTCCGAATCCTGATCGGCGCCTCGGCAGTAGTACTACCGGGTTTTATTTTAGGAATGCGAGGGGCGATTCTGGCTATAGCCGACGCGTTGCCGAACCTTCCGATACAGATCTACAAGCACTATGCAAGTGACTGGCAGGCAGCGCTGGCTACTCAGCGCCGCTTGTTCACGCCGGCGCGAATCGTCACGCGATTTGGAGTCCCGGGATTGAAATACGCGATGGATTTACTGGGCTTTCACGGCGGGCTTCCCAGAGCTCCGCTGAAGCCTTTACGCGAAGAAGAGAAACAGATGCTCCAGGACGTTTTCAGGCGGGCCGGCCTCCTGGAAGATCGTAGAATGCAATCGTCGCGTTCATGAAAAATCTTCTGCTGGAGTATTCCAGGATTCCCCAAATTCCGAAGCTTTTCCTGGAATTTCTCCGTTTTGATTCAGTGCAGCGCTTCTACACTCCATACCATCGGAGCTGTCCGTCGCTTACGGAGCTGGCCCGCATTCGCCAACGTGAAAAGTTTCCACGCCGGGAAATCTCCGCGGCGCTGCACCATTTCAACCAGCGCATTGAAAATCATTCTGCTGCAGTGGCAAACAGCCGAAAGCTGGCCGAAGAAGGTACGCTGGCGGTGGTCACGGGCCAGCAGGCCGGATTGTTTGGCGGCCCGGCGCTGACCATCTACAAGGCAATCACCGCCATTCTTTTCGCTCGGAAATTGAGCGCGGAGGGATTTCCGGCTGTGCCGCTTTTCTGGGTCGCGTCGGAAGATCACGACTTCCAGGAAATCCGCGAAACCACGTTTCTGGACCGCGAAAGCGAGCTGCTGGAATTGCGACTCGAGGATTCCGCAGGCCATCCTCTCACGGCGGCCCAACGCCTGGTGGGCGAGCAGAAGGCTCTGACGCAGCGCCTGGGGAGTTTCTTGCGGGGGCTGGATCACGCCGGGCAGGTTCTGGAATGGATCGAGCAATCCTACCGCGCGGAAAACAGCCTGTCGGAGGCCTTCGCCAGGCTGCTGGCCAGCGTGCTGGGCTCACACGGCCTGGTTCTGCTGGATGCAAGTGATCCGGTGCTGCGGATGCTGTCCTCTCGCCATTATCTCCGCGCCGTGGAACAGGCAGAACGGGTCGATCAACTCCAGCACTCGCGCATCGATGAGCTGCGCGCTGCCGGCTTCGAGCCCCAGGCGCACTGGGAAAAGAACTACACGCTCCTGTTCCATTTGGATTCCAGCGGCCGGTATGCCATTCGCCGGTCAAACGGCGAGTTCAGCACCGAAGAAAGACACTGGACTGTCGAGGAACTGAGGCAGGAGATGGAGAAAGACCCTGAGCATTTCAGCCCATCCGCTCTGCTGCGGCCTGTGGTTCAGGATGCGGTTTTGCCGGCGGCATTCTATGTCGGCGGTCCAGCCGAGATAGCCTATTTTGCCCAGGTGCAGGCGCTGTCGGAAGTTTACGGATGGGTGCCGGTCATTCAGCCGCGTTTAAGTGTAACCTTGCTTGATCCGCGCGCCTGTCGCTATTTGGAGCGAAACCAGCTGGAAGTGGCCGATCTTTTTTGCTCACTGGAAGAGTTGCAGCAGAAAATTGCGCTGAACAGTCTCCAACCGGATGTATTTGCCGAGTGGAATGAGCGCAGCAAGAGAGCACGCCATGAACTGGACTCCATTTTCGACGTCGCCGCGCGAGTCGATCCCACCGTCGCCAACGCCTGGAAGACTTCGCGTAAGAAAATCGACTATCAATTGGAAAAGACGCAGAAAAAACTACTCAAGGCCGTGGCAGGAAAGAATCAATTGGTGAAGTCACAGGGAAGCTTCCTCCACAATCTCGTTTACCCGGACGAAGTCCTGCAAGAGCGCAGAATTAATTTCTTCAGTTTCTATGCGCGCTACGGGCCTGCGTTAATCCAGAAGTTGTTCTCCCTTTCACCGTGTGAGAGGTTCTCGCACGTTGTAACGCTCCAATGAACGTCGATGTTCTGGCGGTAGGCGCCCACCCTGATGATGTTGAGTTGGCGATGTCCGGGTCTATCCTGGTTTTTGCCGGCCAGGGAAGAAGCGTCGCAGTGGTGGATCTGACACGTGGCGAGTTAGGAACGCGCGGAGATGCCCATCTTCGCGCGCAGGAAGCGGCGGCGGCGGCTCAAATTCTAAAGCTGGCAGCGCGTGAGAACCTGGCGCTTCCTGATGGAAATGTCAGCGACGATCAAAAAGGCCGATTGGCCATGATTCGAGCGCTGCGGATGTACCGCCCGCGCCTGGTCTTCACGCATCACCCCAAAGACATTTCAGGCCATCCCGATCATAGGGCTTGCAGCCGGCTGGTGCAGAGCGCGGTTTACCTTTCGGGTCTTTTGAAAATCGACACCGGCCAGGAACGCCACCGCCCTGAGGCAGTGATCTTTTTCAACCTGCCGCGCCGGGTTTTCCCTTCCTTTATCATCGACGTATCCCCTGTTTACCAGGAAGGCCGGCGCGCAGTGGCGGCTTACAGCTCGCAATTTCACAGCCCCCAATCCGTCCAGCCGGAAACCCGCCTGAGCCATCCGCTCTTTCTTCAGCGTGTGGAATCAGTGCATCGTTACTTCGGGGCTTTGATCGGCGCCGAGTACGGAGAGGCGTTCTGGTGTGAAAGGCCCGTCCGGATAGCCGACCCAGGGCAGCACTTCTAGCAGGGAATTTAGTCTACGATTGCGGATCCCGATTGCGGAATGCGGATTTCGGATTGCGGAATGGCGGTTTTTCATTGCGCATTCCGAAATCCGATTCCGCAATTGAGCGAATCCGCATTCCGCAATCCACATTCCGCAATCAAATCAATGGCTGATCTGAACCACGATTCGCCCCGGGACTTCCGGCTTGATTAGAAAACGAATGTCGCGTTTTGAGACCTCTTCTTTTGGCGTTGGAAAACTCAGCACATACTGGCTTTTTGTTTCATCGATGACGCGCTGGTAGATGGAATGCATGTCGCCGAATGAGTTGGAAAAGATGGTGCGTCCACCGTAGCGAAGGCTTTTGTCGATAAAAGAGTTCTGCGCCTGGATCATCTTTTGGAGGGCGGGGCTCACGCTGCTGGATATTTTGCCGGTCAGGAGGCGATGGCGAAGGTTCTCGATCACCGGGTTAGTGTAGATAATCGCATAGACGACGATGCCCCGATCATGTGCCGCCTGAAACATTTCCTGCACCGAGGACCGGCTCATGTTGTCAATGCCGTCGGTGATCAAGAAGATCAGTTTCTTCCCTGAGATATTCTTGAAGTGATTGTTCATGATCCAGAGAAGAGAGTCATAGAGCGCGGTTCGCCCCTCCAGCTTAACGTTCTTGAAGGGGGATCCTTGATTCACTCCCAGGTTCCAGTCCGCTATCACTCGAGGGTGCTCCGAAAAATAAACCACCGACGTTTTGTCGTGGGTCAGCCCGCTGAAAAACTCCGAGGCGGTCTTCAATACGTTGTCGAGCATCGATCCGATGCTCCAACTGGTGTCCACTACAATGCATGCATTGATGGGAACGTCCTTTTGCTGGAAGACAGTGATCGGTTTTTCTTCGCCGTTCTCCATCAGCCGAAAGTCGGAAGTTCGAAGATTGTGGACCAGGTTGCCGTCCGCATCCCGCACCAGAAAAAGTAACTGCACCGATTCAATTTTGATCTCCAGGTCTTCCACCGAGAAGACCCATCCAGGCTGGGGCGCCTTTTCCTGAGAATTTGCCTGCGCCGCCGCGATGCCGGTGCACAAGAGTAAGAGCAAGAAAAAAAACGTGACATTCTTTGTCTTCATAGACCACCTGTTTTTTGAGTGAAGGCCATTATCGACGTTGCGCTGCGCGCTGTCAAAGTATAATGGGAAAATGGTCGATCGGGATGGTTACTTCTGGCAGCGCGTGGCCGCTCGCTGGGGTGATATGGATGCGTTGGGCCATGTCAATAACGCAAAGTACTTCACCTATTTTGAGACGGTAAGAATGAGCTATCTCCGCCAGATTGGACTCTGGAAGGAAGGACGCAACGAACAGGGGCCGATTCTGGTTGCCGAGTCGATGAACTTTCGTAGGCAACTGGTCGCCGACCAAACAATTGAGGTAGGGGTTCGGATCAGCGAAGCGCGTAATCGCAGCTTTGTGATGCAAGTGATCATGCTCGACGATACCCAGAAAACGGCGGCTGAGGGCGATTGCGTCATGGCGTGGATGGATTTTACGACCCAGAAAGCCATACCCATCCCGGAGAAGGTCCGGGAAATCGCTGTGCAGACTGCTCAAACGAAGGTTTACCAGTGCGAATCATCAGGTAACGGGTACCTTGCGTTCTTGTGCCAGCAGGCCGGAAACGACTGAGAGCAGATCACTGATAATGAACTACTGACAACTGACAACGGACCACGGTCGATGCAAAAACAGAGCCAGCGATACGCGATCGAGTTATTCATCATCGACCTTTTTTGTTCGCTGCTTAGTGTCTTTCTGGCCGTCGGCATCCGGCGCAATTTTCGACTCTTAATCCCGGAAAGATGGGAAGGAGTCGTTCATCCTCAGTTGTTGCCCCTGTGGCAATACCTGCTTTACTTTTTTTTAATCTTTCCATTCTGGGCCATTTTGCTTTATTCCACCCAGCAATACCGCGCGTTGTTGCATGACCGGTGGAACCGGCAGTTGCAGAAGATTGTGCACTTTGCCACAGCGGGCACGCTCTTTGCCGGCTTTCTCTCATTTGCTCTGAAACTGGATCTGAGCCGGCCGCTGATCTTCTTGTTCCTGGGAATAAATGTGCTCACTCTGATTGGGGCACGGCTGGTGCTTCGATGGGCGCTGCACCGCCGGCGCTTCCGGCGCGTGGGAATGAAGAACGTGCTGATTGTGGGCACCGATGCCAAGGCTCGGGAGATCGGGCGCACTCTGGAACATTCGCCCGAGTGGGGATTGCGCCTGGTCGGATATGTCGCGCCGCAGGAGCCGGTGGCTGCGGCCGATCTGAACATTCTGGGGCGGCTGTCAGACTTGGCTTCCATTTTGGACTCTCACATTGTGGACGAGGTCTTTTTCGCCAGCTCGGACAAGCGCGACCTGGAGAATTTTGACATGGCGGTGCGTGTTTGCGAGGAGCAAGGAATTAGCACCCGATTGGTGCTGAACATCTTCCCGGAGACCGCCTCGCGAGTTTCCATGGAATTCCTGGACGGCATACCAGTAGTTACATTCTCCATGGTCCCCGACCACCACCTGGCCCTTCTGGTCAAGCGCATCTTGGATTTTTCCCTGGCGGTAGTGCTGCTGACTTTGCTTTCGCCGCTGCTGCTGGCCGTTGCCGTTCTGGTGAAACTGACCAGTCCGGGTCCTGTTCTTTACAGGCAACGGCGTTGCGGCCTTTACGGAAGGCCCTTCACGTTGATCAAGTTCCGATCCATGAAAAAGGACGCCGAAGACGTGCTGTGGGAAATCCGCCACCTCAACGAAATGGACGGCCCGGTGTTCAAGATGCGTTTCGATCCGCGGGTCACGCCGCTGGGCAAGGTGCTCCGCAAGACGAGCATCGATGAGTTGCCCCAACTGTGGAACGTGCTCAAGGGTGAAATGAGTCTGGTGGGTCCCAGAGCACCCTTGCCGGAAGAAGTTGCCAATTACACTCCGGCACAGCGGCGCCGGCTGAGCGTAAAGCCCGGGATTACCTGTTTGTGGCAAGTATCGGGCAGAAATGAAATCGATTTCCAGCAGTGGATGTCGCTGGACCTGAAGTACATCGACAACTGGTCGCTGCTATTGGATCTGAAGATCATGCTAAAGACCATTCTAGTAGTGGTGCTGTGCAGAGGAGCCCGCTAGCGAATCGGCCGCGGATTTACGCGGATAAGCGCGGATTTTACAACTTGCTAGCCTGACAGATCCGCGCTTATCCGCGTGGGTTCGCAATTAAGGGGTCTGTCCCCAAAATTACACCAGTTTGAACGATAATCGCGTCGCGACTTTTTCTTTCCAACAGCATCCCTAATCACCAGAGTTACTGTCGTTTCAAAATGCTGGTACAGTAAGAAAGGGAGCCTTTGCATGAAGATTTTCCCATGCCTGAGCTTTTTCGTTTTTCTCACTTGCCTCCGCTTTAGAGTTTTTATTGCCCTCGTCCTTGTCAGCACGTCTTTTTCTCTTGGCCAGTCGGCGGTCATTTTAACTTACGTTGGCCCTCAGCTTCCCGTGTCGGGTCTGCCCGCGACCGCCCAGCACATTGATTTTCCGAACGCCGTTGTTTCGGATGGGGCAGGTGGGTTCTATCTTGCCAGTTCAACTCAAAATCGCATCTATCGTGTGCTACCAGATGGAAGACTGATTTTGGCTGTAGGCATTGGAACCAACGGATATAGCGGAGACGGCGGGCCTGCGACGTTGGCGCAAATTGACCTGCTGCCGGGCTACGCAGCACCTTTGGCAGTTGATAAGCTGGGGAATCTGTACATTGTTGACGTTGGAGGTGCCCGGGTTCGCAAGGTCTCAACGAACGGCATCATCAGCACGCTTACGACTATACCAACAGCGGGCGTCCACTTGGGAATGGCTGTAGATGCGAAGGGAAATATATACGTTGCTGAATATGCCGACCATCGAGTCCTCCGAATAAGCCCGAACGGCGCATTAACAACAATAGCCGGAACCGGGACCGCTGGTTTCAATGGAGACGGTGGCCAGGCAACTTCTGCCCAATTGGCCGGCCCTTCTGGCCTGGCGGTCGATGCGTTGGACAATCTGTATATTGCGGATGGTGGGAACCACAGGATTCGGCGCGTGACACCGGATGGAATAATAACAACCTTTGCCGGAAGTGGTCAGACCGGTGAGGATGACGGAGATGGCGCCCTGGCAGTCTCTGCCCGAATCAACCCACGTTCAATTGCAATTGACGGTTCCGGCAATCTTTACATCGCCACCGGTACCCTATTCTTTCCCAACTTTCCCACTGCACCTGATGCGCGAGTTCGGAAAGTCACCAAGGATGGACTGATCCAGACCGTACTTTTTCCAAGGTGGGGCTTTGATGGTGATGGCGGACCAGCGATGTTAGCGAAACTGAAATCCATTTCGAGTATCGCCGCCGATGACGATGGGAATCTTTTTATTGCCGACGAAAATAACCATAGGGTTCGCAGATTAGGCGTAGTCGGGACCATAGACACAGTGGCTGGCAATCCGGATCAAACGGGGATTTCGGGTCTTTTGAACTTTCCACTAGGGTTAGCGCTAGATACAGCCGGCAACCTTTATTTTGGGGAGGTAGGGGCGGTACGAAGGGTAAGTCCCGGTGGCGGGATCACAACTGTAGCAGGAACCGGAAAGAGCGGTTTTGGTGGAGACGGCGGGCCTGCGACTTCCGCTCAAATAGCCGGATCTCCATATGGTTTGGCTCTCGACAGCTTGGGCAACATCTATTTCGCAGACGCTGGGAACCACAGGATTCGCAAGGTAACTCCAGATGGTCTCATTAACACTATCGCCGGTAATGGGACGCCAGGCACGAGTGGGGACGGCGGCCCGGCGGTTTTAGCTCAATTGTACTATCCAGAGGCTCTGGCCATTGGACCGGAAGGAAATCTTTACATTGCAGAACCATATTATCGCAGAATCCGTATGGTGACGCCCCAGGGAACAATCTACTCGCTCTTGGATGTTACCCCCTACAGTCGGCCTACCACTGGGCCACTTAACCCCGGACCTGATTCTGGGCCATCCGGTTTAGTTGCGGACTCGTCTGGTGATTTATACGTTGCCTATAGTTTCAAACTTCTGCGTCTTCGTGGAATTGAGGTCGTGAAGGATATAGCCTTTATCGGGAACATTTCGATTATCGCAGAGTTTCTGGGAGGTGCTATCACGATGGACGCGATGAGGAACATCTATGCGACGGGATTTGGACGAGTTTTTATGTTGACGCCCGCTGGCTCACTGACTGTGCTGGCGGGAGGTCCTTTCCGGGGTTTTACGGGAGATGGGGGACCGGCGACGCTTGCTACTTTCTCTGATCTCGCAGGAATTGCGGTGGACCGGGTGGGCAACATTTATGTCGCTGATACTGGGAATGGACGTATCAGGAAAATAGTATTCGCGCCGCGAGCACGCCGAAGGCCGTAGGCTGGAAGTAGGACAGGAGGGTGGGGCAATCAGGTAAGGGCTCCGCCCCGGAGATTGTCCTGTGGTGTTATGTCCTTCTTGAGCCCGCCACAGGCGGGCGTATTCCTGCCGCAAACCTTAGATAACGAGTGGCTGGCTCCCGATCTTAAATCTTAGGGCCGGCTCCGAATTAAGGGGTCTGTCCCCAGATTACCCCGGGTACTGTCGTTCTCAAAATACTGGTACAGTAGGGAAGGGAGCTTTTGCATGAAGATTTTCCCGTACCTGAGCTTTTTCGTTTTCCTCACTTTCCTGTGCGAATCTTTTTCTCATGCGCAGTCAGGGATCGTCACGACTTACGTAGGACCTCAACTGCCTGTGTCGGGCCTGCCAGCGACCAGCCTGCACATTGACCTTCCCAATGCCGTTGTTGCTGACGGGACCGGTGGATTCTATGTCGCAAGTTCTCACACGAATCGTGTTTATCGAGTCCGTGCGGATGGGATACTTCTTCATGTAGCGGGGATTGGAACTTACGGCTTCAGCGGAGATGGTGGTCCTGCAACTTCAGCGCAAATCGCCTTGCCGTCAGCTCTGGCAATTGATCGCTTTGGGAATCTCTACATTGCGGAGTGGGGTAATGGCATTATCCGAAAGGTCACACCTGCCGGGGTAATTAGTACGGCGGGGAGGATTGCAACCACGTCTGTGCCCTTAGGTTTAGCCGTGGACTTCGGTGGCAACGTCTATGTTGCTGAATCGGGATTTAATCGCGTTATAAAGCTAAGCCCCGAGGGAGCGAGTAAAGTAGTTGCTGGAACCGGAGTCGGGGGCTTCAGCGGAGACGGCGGTCCGGCAACTTCTGCGCAACTCAGCGGCCCGAAAGCAGTGATCGTGGATGCAGCGGGGAATCTGTATATCGCGGACAGTGGGAACAATCGAATTCGCGAAGTGTCTGCGGATGGAAGGATTAACACGTTGGTAGTTGTCGAGACCCCGCCTTTTAGCGACACGATACACGCATTGGCCTTGGACGGAAGTGGCAACTTGTACTTTGCAATTCGCACCGTCGTGAACAAACTGACTGCCCTCGGGATAGTCCGGGCTGTGGCCGGCAGCGAAGATGCCGCGGTGTCTTTTGCAGACGGGGTGCCGGCCACTTCAACTAGACTTGGCAATCCTGTGAGTATTGCTGCTGACTCAGCGGGCAATCTGTATATCGCGGACCTGTTTTATCAGAAGGTGCGCAAAGTGACCGCCGACGGCATCATCAACACAGTGGCGGGAAACCCCGACGTAACAGGGATCTCGGGGCTGTTGAAGGGTCCAAGAGGCTTAGTATTGGACGCGGCGGGGAACCTCTACTTCGCAGAAGTTGGGGCCAATCAGGTGCGCCGGGTGACCCCTGACGGCGTGATCAGTAGCGTGGCAGGGAATGGAACTGGGGGTTTTATGGGAGATGGCGGACCGGCGACTGCAGCGCAATTGTCGGGACCGGCCGGCGTGGCACTCGACGATGCCGGTAATCTTTACATTGCCGACACTGGGAACCATCGAATTCGAAGGGTAACTCCAGATGGCATCATCAACACAGTCGCCGGCGATGGAACGGCCGGAACTGGCGGCGATGGTGGTCCGCCGACCTCCGCTCAGCTTTACTATCCCTGGACTGTGGAGATCGATCCAGCAGGGAACCTCTACATCGCGGAACCCTACAAACGCAAAGTGCGTATGGTGAGTCGGGACGGCGCTATCTACACGCTGTTGGATGTCACCCCCTACAGTCCTTCACATACTGGACCTCTCAACCCCGGACCCGACTCGGGACCTTTCAGCGTGGTTGTAGACCCCACAGGTAATTTGTACATCCCCTACGTATTAAAAATTATTGTGATCAGCGGAATACGCGTTTCAGGCGATAGTGTCTTGATTAATCGCCTCCTTGTTTCCGATGTCACGCTTGTCAAAGGCTTTGGTGTCCCACTTGACAGAATGGCCATGGACACGATGGGAAACCTGTACACAGTGGGAGCGCGCTCAGTTTTTAAGCTAACACCTGATGGCGTAATCACCAGACTGGCGGGGGATGGCCGCTTAGGCTTCACCGGGGATGGTGGACCCGCAACCTCCGCGAATTTTTCGGAGCTGGCAGACATTGCCGTGGACAAGGCCGGGAACATCTACCTGGCTGACTTTGACAACGGTCGGATTAGAAAAATAACATTCCCCCTTTCTCGCCGGAGACCGTAGACTTACGTTCAGGAGCACACCGCAACAATTCTGGGATCGAGCAATGCACGGGGGCGGCGAATTCTCCAATGCCGGTCATGAATACACTGGGAGCCCGCTAGGACATGGATCAGCTTCATTCTGCAGACTTCAGATAACGAATGGCCGGCTCCCCGATCTTAAATTTTTGGGGTCGGCTTGCAATCGAGGGGTCTATCCCCGAAATTACCGCTAGCGAATTGGCCGCGGATTTACGCAGATAAGCGCGTCACGAAAGCAAGTTGTAAAATCCGCGCGTATCGTCGTGAATCTGCGGCCGACTAAGTTCCATTGGTTCCCGTTGCTGCAAACTGCTCCTTATACTGCAACTGGTACAGTTTCCAGTAAATCCCGCGCTGCTTGAGCAGTTCCTGGTGCGAGCCCATCTCTCGAATTTCACCTTTGTGCAGGACGATGATGCGATCGCAGTTTTGGATGGTCGATAACCGGTGGGCAATGATGATCGAAGTGCGGTCGTGCATCAGCTTGTCCAGACCGTCGCGGATCAGCAGCTCGGTTTCCGTGTCGATGTTGGAAGTCGCTTCATCGAGCACCAGGATGGCCGGATTGTAGGCGAGACAGCGTGCAAAGGCGAGCAACTGGCGCTCGCCGGCCGATAGAGAAGTGCCGCGCTCGTTCAAGCGGCGCCGGTAGCATTCAGGAAATTTCTTGACGAAGCGCTCGGCATTCACCGTGCGGGCCGCGTGCTCGATCTCCTCCTCGGTTATCTTCGGGTTGAGAAGACTGATGTTGTCCGTGATAGAGCCGGAAAACAGGAATACATCCTGCAATACGATGCCCACGCCCCGGCGCAACTGATCCACTGACATTTGGCGCACGTCCACACCGTCAATCAAAATGCTTCCTTCGGTGACGTCGTAAAAGCGGTTCAGGAGATTGATGATGGTTGATTTGCCGGCGCCGGTTGCCCCCACGATGGCAATTCTCTCCCCCGGTGTGACAGTGAACGAGACATGTTTAAGCACCGACTCATTTTCTGTGTACTGGAAACTGACGTTCCGGAATTCAATTTCCCCGCGCACCGAACCAAGAAGGATTGGTTTCTCGGGATTCAGAATTTGAACGGGAGTGTCGAGCAGCTTGAAGATTCGCTCCGACGAAGCCATCGCTCCCTGCAGGATATTGAATTTTTCGCTCAGATCGCTGATGGGCTTGTAAAAACGGTCCGAATACTGAATGAAGGCGACCAGGCTGCCCATGGTCAGAACACCCGAGAGAACTTCGTTGCCGCCGTACCAGACAATCAATGCGATGGCGACCGCGCCGATCAGTTCTGCCAGTGGATAGAAAAGGGCATAGTAGAATATCGATTGGTGATTGGCGGCCCGGTGTTCCTCGTTGCGCTCTTCAAACTGCGCAAACTTCCTTTGCTCCTGGACGAACAACTGGGTGACCGCCATTCCGCTGATGTTCTCCTGAAGAAAGGCGTTGATGCGGGCGATGGCGATGCGCACTCTGCGGTAAGATTCCCGAACTTTGATTTTGAAGATCATGGTCGCCAGAAACAAAAGCGGAACCACCGAGAAGGTAACCAGTGCCAGCCTGGCGTTGATGCTGAAAATGACCACTACAATGCCGGCAAGACTGAAGACGTCGCCAAAAATGGTGATTATGCCTGAAGTAAACAGGTCGTTTAGCACATCGACGTCGGTGGTAATGCGAGTCATCAGCCGTCCCACCGGATTGCGGTCAAAGAAAGCGATTTCCAACCGCTGAAGATGCCCGTAGATTTGCATGCGCATGTCGTACATGATCTTCTGGCCCATCCAGTTCATCATGTAGTTCTGCACGTAGGTGAAGGCAAACTGCAGCAGCAGGAAACCGACAAAGAGCAGGGCTACGAAGTTCAAACCTGCAAGGTCCTTGCGCAAAATATAACGGTCGATGGCGATTTTGGTCAGATACGGGCCAACCAGTTGAACCGCCGCTATTGCCAGGGTGAGCACTACCGAGAGAGCCGCTATGCCGCGATAAGGCTTCAGGTAGATAAGCAGGCGCCGCGCCAGCCGGCTGTCGTAGGCCTTGCCCAGAATCTCGTCTTCGTGCGGGTTCATGAGTTCACGCCCAGCTCTTCTTTCAACAACTGTTTCTCGTAAAGGTCCGCGTAAAGCCCTCCGTTGCGCAACAGCTCTTGATGCGTGCCGCGTTCCACAATCCGGCCCTGATCGAGCACCAGGATCTGATCGGCGCTCTGAACGGTAGAAATGCGGTGAGAGACCAGGACGGTAGTACAGCCGCTGGCGGCCTGGGCCAGCCGATTCAGAATTCTCTCCTCCGTATAGGTGTCCACGCTGGACAGCGAATCATCCAGCACCAGAATGCGAGGCTCCACAAACAAGGCGCGCGCAATGGTAGCTCTTTGCTTTTGGCCTCCCGACAAGGTAATCCCACGTTCCCCGACGACCGTTTCAAACTGGCGTGGAAAACTTTCGATGTCCTGTTCCAGGCCCGCTACTCGCGCCGCCTCCTGCATCCGCTCCGTGCTTCCGCCGGTGTCTCCAAATGCGATATTGCCGCCAATCGTTTCGGAGAAAAGAAAGGCATCCTGCGGCACGAATCCCAGACTCCTGCGCAAGTTCGTCAGAGGAATTCGATTGATGTCCACCCCGTCGATGAAAATAGAGCCGTCCGAAACCGGGTAGAGGCGTCCCAGAAGCTGCACCAGCGTGCTCTTCCCCGCGCCCGTGCGCCCCACCACCGCCAGCCTGGATCCAGCCGGGACTCGGAACGAGATGTCGTGCAGTACCTGAGCCCCGTTGTAGGAGAAGTTCAAGTGACGCACTTCAATTTCTCCGCGAATAGTGACCGGGTTGACGTCTCGATCCTGAATTTCAGGGACCGCGTCCAGCAACTGGTTGATTCGTCCCATAGAGGCTGCCCCGCGCTGGAAGATGTTGACCACCCACCCCAGAGCAACGGTGGGCCAGATCAGCATCGCCAGGTAGGAAATGAAGGCGACAAATTCTCCCAGCGTGATGTCGCCCTGGATCACCTGCCGCCCCCCGTACCAGAGAAGCAGCACGGACGACATGCCAAGGAACAGCGCATTGAGGGGATGAAACAGGCCGGACACGCGAATCAGCGACAGATTCCTGCGAAAGTATTCCTGATTGGCCTCTTCAAATTGACGGATGAAAGCGCGCTCGCGGTTGTAGGCGCGCACGACGCGGATTCCGGCCAGCGACTCCTGGACCTGAGTGCTTATGTTGGAGAGCTGTTCCTGAATTTTTTCAAATCTGGCGTGGACGATGGCGCCGAATTTCTTGACAGTGATAGAAACCAGCGCCAGTGGAACGATGGCAAGAACGGTGAGCGGCACGCTGATCTTAAAAAGCAGCGCGGTGGCCATGATACTGATGGTTATAGTGTTTACCGAGTACATGATTCCGGGCCCGAGCACCATTCGGACCGCCGACAGGTCATTGGTGGCGCGCGACATTATGTCGCCGGTGGCGTGCTTCTGGTAAAACGAGGCAGAAAGCAATTCAAGGTGCGCAAAGAAATCGTTTCGCAGGTCGTACTCCACGTCGCGGGAAACGCCGATCAGAATCCGACGCATGGCGAAACGAAAAACTCCTTCGATCAGTGCCGCGCCAACAATCAGGCCGGCGTACCAGAGCAGCGTAGAGCGGTTGAATCCGCGCGACAGCGTGTCGATGGCCTGTTTTAGGATCCAGGGGCTGACCAGCGCAAAGACATTGGTGCAGGCGACCATCAGCATCCCCCAGAGGATGCGCTGGCGGTACTTTTTCAGGTAGGGAAGCAGGCGATGCAGGGCGTGATCTTTCAAGGTCTCTGTTTTACCTCTGCGCTTTCTCGATGGACCAAAGGGCGATATTGGGAAGAGAAAGTGACGCCCACGCGCTTGACGCTCTCGGATCTGGGCTCGGTAAAGAAAAACGGCAATGTCTGATTGGGTTGGAGATCCTGCCGCATCTCGATTGTTCTAGTGCCAATCGGCGTGGAACGCCGGTCGTAAAGAATAAGATGAATGCGGAACTTCGGCAACGCCCGCCTGGAGATATTGGTCACTTCACCGTCGATTCTCATGGGATCGCTTTGAAGGTCGGTATTGAGCGTTTTCAGTTCGACGGTTTCACCCGGAAGCAGTGGCCCGGAGGTAAAATTAGGGAAGTAGGAGAGCGGCGTGACGGCAAGCATCACCGTTGCTGCCGCGCCGGCAAGCGCGCTGATCCACCAGGCTCGAATAAGGGCGGGCAGCGCCGCTGGCCGGACAAGAGAAGAGAAGCTCGTATCCGGTTGGCGGTATTGTTGGTCGATCTCTCGCGAGAGCGAGCCCGTTTTTCCGTGCAGCCGTCTCCAAAACCAAGCGGCGAGAACCAGGAAGCATATTAAAAAAACAATCAGGCCGCCCTGCAACGCCCGGCTCCACACTTGAACGTTGTATGCCATTATTCAAATTGTACGCCTAGGCTTGACGAAAAGGTTCGCTGTAGTCTCGCAGAGCGCTGAAAAGCGACGGCGGAAGCATAGTCCAAGAGCGTCATCGGTCCTCAGTCATGGGTCAGCGGTCTTCACACACACCCGGATTATTCACAAATCTCTTCTACGGACAAAGCGAGCCGCGCAGCGGCGCAGAGAATTGTAGCCGAGGCCATGAGGCCTCGGTCCGGCGTCCCCGAAAAATGACGAGCCGCGTAGCGGCGACAGAGTATTTTTTCTTGCGCCAATACACAATCAATCGCAGGCATGTCATCTCGCGCATCGAATTCTGTCGCCGCTACGCGGCTTGACCTGTCTGGGAACGCCGGACCGAGGCCTCACGGCCTCGGCTACAATTCTCTGTGCCGCTGCGCGGCTTTTCTTCTCGCTACAAAAATTTATGAATATTCCGGGTTCACAGGTCACCAATCAGTCATCGGCTCAAGTTTTACAGCGAGTTTCACGCAGCAGATCTCTAAAATATTGTACGGGCACTCGGCTACTCTATAAGATTTCTTTCTTCGAGGGTGTGGCTTTGTTGATCCACAAATGTTCCCTTGTCCGCCGTGTCCTTTGTGTCCGTTGTGGTGCAGGAAGACTTAACCACAAAGGACACAGGGAACACGGCGCAAGTCAGCTATTCAGGGGCACGGACAAACAACATAAGTGCCTCGTCATCCTCCCAGGGACAGGGTAGTATCTCAGCCGGGTCTGATATACAAAAAAGTAGGCCGTAGCCGGAGGGTATTCCGTATGAGCTTTGTTGTTGTGGTCACGCAAATTGTCTTTGCGCTTTCGCTATGTAGCTTCGGGGGGGAGATGCAGCAGAACGACGATTATTACGCCATTAATTTAGTCGATAATCTGCTACGCCAATCGGGTGACTTCAACGTGAGCGCTACGGAGAAGCAATTGAATAGGCTTGGCGATAGAGTGTCGATTGCTTTATTGAAAATTCTAGACGAGAAGGCGTTGAGTGACCCTAGGAAGCTGCGTAGAATTCTTCCGCTGATACGCGGCGCGTTCGTTAGGCCGGAGATCGTCCCGATACGTGAGGACAGGAAACCGAAAATTACCTTATTTCTTCTGCGGCACTTGGGTAAGGTGAGCGATCCCGCCATACAGGAACAAATTATTCAGACCACTCAATTTGTTAAGGATCAGACAGCGAAGTAACACTCCTCCCACGATTTCCGCCGCCTGCGGCTTAAGAATCCGAATGGCCGGTTTTGACTTGCTGACCTGTGGACCCGCGGACCTGTGGACCCGCTGACTTTTGGACCTGCGACCTTTGACCTGCTGACCGTTGGACCTGCTGACCTTTGACCTGTGACCGGTGACCGATGACTGATGACCGATGACGCTTTTGGCCTTCGCGGTGAGGCTTACCGAATTACCAGCGCTTGATCTCTGGCTTGGCGACCTTGTTGTTATTTGAGTCCGGGTCGGGGACGTACCGAGGATCCCTCTGCCAGAGAGTCTTTTTCTTAGCTTGAAGCGAGAACTGCTCTCCAAAAAGTTTTCGTCCCAGGTGGAGTAGAAATGTTTCTTCCAGGTTGCCGTTTGATGGAACAGGAATCCACTCTTCTTTACCGGTAAAGCTGCGTTTCAATCCTTCCACCAAGGCGTCGGCGATCACTCGCGTTTCTTTCGGCCCGATGGGTTCCACCTTCACTTGCAACTTGTAGCGCACCTTCTCCCACGTGCCGTCACTCAGGTCGTGACGAACGGCGATCTTCTCCAGGTGGTCTTTTGAGAGTGTTCCGGAAGCATATTCGTGAGTCGCCGTCTCGAGCACTCCCGTCGATTTCCCGGAGTCTTCCAACTCCAGAGCCATCCCGAGGGGCGGCTTTTCCACCAGTACTTCGCGGCTTGCCTGCAGTACTGGTCTGAAATCGACGAACACTTTCAATCCGTCCGGCCCGAAATTCGTCGAATTAGATGCCCAAAACGTCCCCGTGTACAGAAGGGAAGAAACCAACAACTGGAGAGCGACCTTCGTTCTCATACGAACTCCTCCGGACCCGATGCCTCCAGTTGGATGGTAGCGCGGGTTGGGCCAATTTTCAATGTATCCTCAGTTACAATGGGGTGTGTGTCTGTAATCGCACTGGATGTGGGAGATAAGCATATCGGGATAGCAGTGAGCGATCCCCTGGGAGTGCTCTCGACGCCGTTTCGAACTCTGGAGCGAACGAACCTGGACGAAGACATGCAAAGATTGCGGGAGATCATAATCGAGCGGGGAGCGCACTCGTTGGTGGTCGGTTTCCCACTCAATATGGACGGGACGTCTGGTCCGGAAGCGCAGCGCATGGAATCGCTCATACAGTCGCTGCGGAGATTGGGGTTGCCGGTTTACAAGGTGGACGAGCGGCTTTCCAGCCGCGAAGCGGAGCAGCGAATGGTACAGGCGGGTCTGGATGTTCGAGAACGAAATCTGAGGCGCGATGAGTTTTCTGCGGCTGTGATACTGCAGCGCTACTTCGATGAGGGCCCCATCCCATGACGTTTCGTTCTTTCTGGTTTTCAATTGTGGCGATTGCAGGACTGCTGGGTTGTTTTGTCCTAGTGGGGCTGTTTGTTCTCCGGAAGCCTTACAGAGGCTTTGCCGAGGCGGAAAAAATCGTGGATATAGACAGGGGAGACAGCGCCAGATTGATTGCCTACCGGATGAAGGAAAATGGGATTGTCCCTTCAGCGACACTCTTTTACACGTACCTGAGGCTGACGGGCAAAGCGGGCGCCATCAAAGCAGGTGAATATCAATTCACTGAGCCAATGACGATGGCACAGGTGGCGAAAAAGCTGATTCGCGGCGACGTTTACCGCCATAAGGTGACTATCCCCGAGGGCCTGATCTTTCAGGACATCAAGCCTATCTTCTTGAGAGAAGGATTTGGCCCGGAAGAGGATTTCGACGGCGCTTTCAATAATGTGGAACCTATCGTGGACCTGGACCGCCAGGCCAAGAATGTGGAAGGATACCTGTTTCCTGAGACATACCTGCTTAGCCGGCGGGCCACGCCGCAAAGCATTCTGCTCGAAATGGTGCGGGGATTTCGCAGGCGTTTCGATTCCGGCCGCATACGGCGCTCGAGAGAGATGGGGATGACGGTGCGCCAGGCTGTCACGCTTGCCAGCTTGATTGAAAAGGAAACCGCGTTGGACAACGAACGCTATCTTGTCTCTTCGGTCTATCACAACCGCTTGAAAGAAGGAATGCTGCTCGCGTGCGACCCCACCGTGATTTATGCGATTCGCCTGATCAGGCCCTGGGACGGTGTGATCCATCAGAGTGATCTTCAGCTCGACTCGCCTTACAACACTTATCGCCAACCCGGATTGCCGCCCGGTCCGATTGCAAATCCGGGTTTGAAGGCTATCGATGCGGCTTTACATCCTGCCGACACTGGTTACCTTTATTTTGTGTCTCGCAATGACGGCTCCCATGCCTTTAGCGAAAACCTGGAGGCCCACAATCGTGCAGTGGAACAATATCGCAGGGCGAAATCGGCAGGCGCCAATGGCCACAGGTGAGTGATGCGGGTTAAGTGGACGGTAATACTTATATTGGCACCAACTAATGAAAGACGTCATTAGTCATTTGTCATTAGTCATTGGTCTTGTCGTCAGTCATTCGTCCCGAGAAATGACAAATGACGAATGACTAATGACGTCTTTTCGGCGCCAATTTAAATGTTACAGGCCATCGGTTACGTTTTCGATGGCCTAGCGTCACGTCCATCGTATAATGAGCTGATGGATGAATCTGTCCGAAAAGAAGGGAATGCGCATGTATTCTAAAGGAAGACTGCTGATACTTTCCGTTTCTGCACTCTTTGTGGCTTATGCGGTCGTGGGCGGGATGCTCGGAACCGTGGAAGATGCCCGCGTAAAGACTCTCAAAGAATTGAAACTATTCTCGGATGTGGTTAGCAAAATTCAATCCGATTACGTAGACACTCCCGATCTAAACAAGACACTGGCCGGCGCCCTGCAGGGGCTGACTGATGCACTCGATTCCTATTGCAGTTATGTTCCGGCAAGCTCTGTTCCGGGCGTGAAGAACCGCAAGGAGAGATTCAAGGCCGATATCGGAGCCGCCATGGCAAAACGCTACGGGTACGGCTACGTGGTGGCGGTTTTGAGTGGGGGGCCGGCGGAAGCCGCCGGGCTAAGGAGCGGCGACATTATTGAGAGTATCGATGGGAAGCACACTGCCGAGCTGAGCCTGGCGGAGATGGAGAGCTTGCTGGTTGGCCCGCAGGATAGCCAGGTGCAACTGATAATAATCCGCACGCGGAACACAGAACCAACCAAAATATCGGTCAATCGCAAGGTTCCAGATTTTCCTGCCGTTCAGGCTAAGGTCCTGGAGTCAGATATCGGCTATCTGAAAATTCCGGCGTTCACTCATGGCATTGCCAGTGAAGCTTCAGCGAAGTTGCGAATGCTGCTGAGCGGCAAGCCTTCTGGGTTGATTCTGGACCTTCGAGGGAGCGGGTTTGGTGATTACGACGAAGCAATGAAAGTAGCGGATTTGTTTCTTCCCGCAGGCAAGACCATGGCCACGTTGAAAGTCCGCAAGGAGAAGGTGAAGGACTACATTTCGACCGGTGCTGCAGTGGATTTTAGCACCCCGGCTGTTGTTTTGACCTCCGCCGGCACCAGTGGGCCGGCTGAATTGTTTGCGGCGGCGCTTAAGGAAAACAATCGGGCGCGGCTGGTTGGCGAGAAGACATCGGGAACCGGATCGTTGCAGCAGTCGCTTGAGTTGGAAGACGGCTCGCTGCTAATTCTCACTACCCATCTGTTTTACACTCCGGCCGGATCGTCCATTGAAAACAAGAATTTGAGGAAGGCGGGCATTCAGCCGGATGAGAAGGTCCCCGACGAAAGCTTTGTCACCAATTTCTATTATCAGAATCCGAATCTCACCGGCGACGAGCAGTACAATCGCCTGCTGGCGGAAGTAGAGAAACTCCAGCTACAACGAGCCGTAGAACTTGTCAGGAAATCATTGAAGAAGGCAGCCTGAAAGCAGGCTTCAGGTCTCAGCTCTCAGCTCCCAGCTCTGAGCTCTCAGCTCTCAGCTTTCAGCTCTGAGCTCTCAGGTCTCAGCTTTCAGCTCTGAGCTCTCAGCTCTGAGCTCCCAGCTTTGAGCTCTCAGCTCTCAGGTCTCAGCTCCCCTATCCAACCGAAACCTGACACCCGACACCCAATACCCAACCCCCAACACCCGACACCCAACACCCAACAACACA
>DASXTB010000096.1:0-9615 GCA_036505615.1 Acidobacteriota bacterium | reverse complement strand
CGCCTGACTTTCGCTCATCGAGGATGAGGCAGCCAGCCGAAGCTTTCGCGATCGCAGAGGGAGAAGACTCGCCCGCTACGGATCTGATCCCAGAAGCGACCTGGCGGAGCATCGTGTCGCTGCCCGACGATGTGAGCCTCCGCACTTCAGACCACCATGGGACCTTGTTGAGAGACCTGTGGGACCTCTGGAGCAACTGGAGCTGCCTAGTTGGCGGTCTCCAACAGGCCACTTCTGGTCTGGGGCGAGACTCACCCATCGCGCATGTTGCGTGCGACGCCACGGACTACCTTCAAGCTGCGATCTATAGCGCCCTCGTCGGTCACTATCGCCTGGCGCGTACGTCCCTGCGCGGCGTGGTCGAGAATCTGACGATAGGACTCCACCTCGAACTCGCACAGGATTATGACACTTTTGCTGACTGGCTGGACGGAACTGAGCTTGGGTTTGGGTGGGCGGCAGACCACGCACACCAGCACGCCCGCGTCGCGGAGATGGATGCTGCTCTTCAGTCCACAATCGGTGATGATGTGTTCCGGCAGCGGCGGCCCAGCGATGAAGGTGGGCTCGCTCGACGCCTGTTTCGCGACCTGAGCAAGTACGCACATGGCGCACCCGATTTCAACGATGCGGATATATGGAACAGCAACGGGCCGATCTACGTCCCGAACGCGTTGGAAGGATGGAGCCAGGCGTGGCTGGCTGTCTACGCTCTTGGAGTTCTCCTGTGCCGGCTTGCCCAGCCCGGTCTCGACGCCCTATCCTGGGAGGCCCAATTCACGACCCGGAGCCTGTTCGCACACGTTGCAAGCAGAGTTGATCCGAACTCGCCAGCGCGCAGGTTATTTGACGCTGTTCCAGCAAGCGTATGGGCAGCATAGCTGAGGAATTGGCCCACCGGGAATCCAGCTTGACGTAGCAATTTTCCGCCCGAAGCCGAGCGGCTCGCGCCTGCGCGGCGGTTCAACTGGTCGCAAATGGCCTTTGTAAGAATTATGGGGTACGGGCCAGAATGGCGGCGTGCTGTCGTCCATGAGGGACATAGATCCGATCTATCTCCTTGTTTGTTTCCACATCAATGGAGGAGAGAAGGGGGCAACCCACACCACTTTTGCGCGTGTCGCACTTCTATCCCAATCGACAAAGCCTCACAAACGAAATCTTCGCAGCTTGGGGGGATTGGCCTGAAGGCGCTCCTCAACACTTTGCATTTCCTGGATGAAGTATCTGAAGAGGGTCCAGTAGTGACTATCGCGGTTTATACCCTGCCAGAAGTTCTTACTTTCCCAACAGCGGAGGGCATAGTACGCGAACATAAAGTGTGCAACTTCTTTTTTCAGCAACCGGGAATTGACAGCAAGCGCGATGTCCTCGTAGAAGCCGATCAAGTCTTGTTTTTTCTCAAAGCTTAATGTCGCTAATTCTGGGGCATCGTCCTCCAGCTTCTCAAATAGACATCCAAAACGGCCATCCTTCTTGAATTCCCCACGAAGGCGAGTGTAGTGCTGGGCTCGGTTCTGCGCATTTTGCTTCGTGTATTCAATAACAGCCTTCACGAATGTTAGGGCGGCTGCGGCCGTGCCGGCGATTATGGCTACGTCTTTTACGTCACTAAGAGTCATTTGTCTTTGCCCGATGGCAGGCTACCAGCCACACAGGTTTGCGAAACAATCCTGTGCTCGCGTTTCTGTCTGATTGCAGAGCATACTACGAAATTGCTTTTGCCGAAATTGCTCCGTAGGCGCTCTCTGCCAGAGCGAAGGCTTCTTGGGTGCCTATCCGGCTACGCGGATGGAGGCCGCTTGGATGTACCGATCCAGGTTGACGAAGTTGATGGTCTACTGCAATCCCGAAGTGGGTTCCTTCGAACTATTTGCGAGGAAAAGTCACGATCCAGCCTTCGTCAGCTGCTTTCCGCTGCGGCGAAGTTGACGCGCCGGATGTCCCGTTAGCGTAAATCAATTGGATGAAGTTCTAGGGGGACGAACACCCGCGAACCCAAGGGCGCAGCATTGGTTGTAAAGGGCTGCTCTTATCCCATTATTCGAGTGCACCTGGGGTGCAAAAGGTGCGAACTCCGTGCCAGCCTGTGCAACGTTGTGCAAAGCGCAAGCGCTTTAATCCAACAGAGTCAACGTCCGGGAATTAATTGTAAGGCAGGCGCTCTAACCAACTGAGCTAAGCGCCCCGGGGCGGGCTAAAGGCCAACCGACGCAATATATTACAAAAAGCGGAGAGATGGTATCGTGATGGGCCCAGATTCCTTTCATTCAATGCGGCATCCAGCGACCTGATTACACCTTCAACCAGGCAAAAAATATAAAGCCAGGAGATCGGCTCGAGTACATAGGCAGTCCAAGTCATTACGCCCAGACCAAAAACCTCGCCGTGACGGATCATGTGGGCCGCCGCCAGATAACGGCCGCTGTCCGGGTCGTGGTATGCAGCGATTGTGAAAAAAGTTCTGCTTTATCACGGGTGAAACTCGTGACTGGTTTTGTCCATTGTCACGGCCTCTCAGATATGTCAAAATGCATGAAATATTTTAGCTGCGTCAAGTGGATAGATCATTTCTGCCCACACTATTCACGAAGTTTCCTTACTAGATTTCTAAATCAGATGAACCGGGCCATTTGGCGGGCAAGGATAAGAAGGATAAGGATGAAGTTCATGTACGCAATATCTCCTTCGCGGCGGCTCTCTTGCTTTCACTGCGTTGTGATTCCCTTTGCTTTCATCATGGCTCTCGGCGGCACTCCGACAGCCTTGGCCGGCTCCGGTCAAGCGCTGTCGGCAGGGGCAGGATCGAAGGCGTGCGCGACCTTACAGCCCCCGGATTCAGCACTCCCGGACGGCTCGTCAATTAAGTTCGAAGTGCTACCGGCTTTAAGCTGCGACCGCGAATCCTCGCTTCGCTCCATGGAAGCGACAACAACCACATCCATCGAGTTCGTCAATTTAAGTTCGCAGGTTGTGCAAATATATTGGCTTGACTACAATGGCACTCGCCGTCTTTACAACACACTGAAACCAGCAGAAAGTTACGTTCAGAGTACTTTCCTCACTCATCCCTGGGTGGTAACAGATTCTCGCGGATCTTGCTTGGCAATCTACCTGCCCCTGCCGCAGCCATCGACGGCCCAAATCACCGACAGCGGGCGCTCACCCGTAACTGTGAATACAAGGTTGATGACCAAAGATCCGCTCAAAAACAGCGACTGCCAGACGCCTGTAGCAACGGGAGTTTTTGTCTCTACAGACACGGCCGCCTATCTATGGTTTTCCGTTTCCGGAGCGCAGAAGGGGGACAGGGCCCGAGCGGAATGGTTCGATCCTGCCAACGCGCTCTACACCACGCTCGACTGGGATCCCCTCACGTGGGAAGGAAACGGATGTTTCTGGGGGTGGATTTCTATTGCCGGCAGTCGTCCTTCCACGCAGATGGGAAACTGGAGCGTGAAAGTTTCATACAACGGAGTTTCGCAATTCACAGAAACGTTCCGGATTGTTCCGCCAGGTACAGACTTCTACGTCAGCCTCAACAACAGGATGATGACGAAAGATCCACTGACGAATTCGGGTTGCAGCACACCGGAACGAACATCCAACTTCCTTACAACGGATCAGTCAGCTTGGGTTTGGTTTTCTTTTTCTAGCGGCCAGGTTGGAGACAGGGTGACAACGGAGTGGATGGCTCCAGACAATACACTTTACAGGAGATTTGTCAGCGATGCGGCAGGCTTCGGCGGCGACGGCTGCTACCATTTTTTTATTGCTGTCGCCGGCTGGCCACCGGCCACCATGCCGGGAAACTGGAAAGTCCGCGTTCTTTACAATGCCACTGAGCTTTTTACAGAAGACTTTCTGATTCTTGAGCCAGGGCCTCAAATCAAGTTCGCAACGCCGCCTCCCACAAATGTGGATGCCAGCGCGACAGTTATCTTGGATGCGTCCGCGACCACTGGAAAAGCGCCGCTGCAGTTTATCTGGACGGTCACGTATGATTCAGTCAATGTCCCATTTACCGCCCCGGCTGCCGGGAAGATCAGCTTTGTTGTGCCCACAGCCGCTGCCGGCAAGAGAATCATCGTTTCTCTGACTGTGACGGATTCCGGCGGCGCCCGGAGCAGTAAGACAGTCGAGATTGTTGTAACGGCGCCGAATACGTCGAATCTACCGACCATCACCACGGTCGCCGGTGGTTACTTGGGAGATAATGGACCAGCAGTCGGATCAGCCCTTGCTTTTCCGCGCTATCTTGCAATGGACCGAGCGGGCAATTTGTTTTTCTCGGATTCACTTCACAACCGCGTCCGAAAGATCGATCCGTCCGGGATAATCACCACCATAGCCGGCACCGCCTTTTCTGGCTACAGCGGTGACGGAGGGCCCGCGACTGCAGCGACATTAAATTTACCTGCCGGCGTTGCGTTCGATCCTTCGGGAAATCTGGTTATCGCTGATTGGGCAAATGACGTTATTCGTAAGGTGGTACCTTCGGGGATAATCACCACCATCGCAGGTAATGGCAGAACGGGTTACAGCGGTGACGGGTCGGCGGCCTTGGCGGCCAGTCTGTCTGGACCCTTGGGAATTGCGTACGATTCAGCGGGTAACCTCTACGTTGCAGACAGCGGCAACCAGGTTGTGCGAAGGATTAGTACCAATGGAATTATCACGACGGTCGCAGGAAGCGGAGTGCCGGGATTCAGCGGCGATGGCGGTCCGGCCCTGGCAGCAAGGCTGAATTCTCCTCGCAGCGTTCTGCTAGACGCCCGTGGGACCCTCTATATTGTGGATTCCGGAAACCGCCGAGTGCGAAAAGTCGACACTACCGGGGTTATCAGCACCGTCGCGGGCAACGGGGCGGAAGGGTTTAGCGGGGACAACGGCCCGGCAACCCAAGCGGCTATCGGTAGTCCACGAGCCCTGGCCTTCGACCTGGCGGGGAACCTGTTTATCAGCAATGCGGGCGGAGGACGCATCCGCCGTGTCGACAGCACCGGCATTATTACCACCGTTGCAGGATCCAGCAGCGGCTTTAACGGCGACGGAAAGGCTCTCGCGACGTCGTTCTATCTCGTTACCGGCATGTTGTTTGATTCCACGGGCAACGTCCTTGTCGCCGATTCGGGGAATGGCCGCATCCGGAGAATTGATCCTGCTGGAACGGTCACCACCATTGCCGGCGGTGTTGCTGGTGACGGTAATCCCGCTACGTCTTCGAACCTAAATAGCCCCGACAACATAAGTGTCGATAACTCTGGCAATCTCTTCATCGTTGAAGGGAGCAGCCACAGAGTGCGCAAGGTGGATACTGCCGGCCAGATCAGCACGATTGCGGGAAGCGGAGTATCCGGTCACAGCGGCGACGGAGGACCAGCCATTTCAGCCAAGTTATACTTCCCTTTAGGTGTCGCAGCCGATGCCAGCGGGAATGTCTTTATCTCCGACGACGTCTACATTCGCAAGGTAGACCGATTCGGCATCATTGCTACTATTGCCGGCAATGGGAGTTTCGGGTACAGCGGAGACGGAGGCGTGGCAACTTCGGCAGGCTTGCAAACTCCCGCTTCCATAGCCGTCGATAACTCGGGTAACGTTTATTTTGCCGACCAGGACTCCTGTGTTATCCGGAAAATCAGCTCGTCTGGAACGATCTCAACGGTCGTTGGCAACGGAAATTGCGGCTTCAGCGGCGATGGCGGATTGGCCAGCGCCGCGATGCTTAATTCCCCGTTTGGTGTCGCTGTCGACTTGGCAGGAAATATCTACATCGCCGATACCGACAACCATCGAATTCGAAAAGTCAGCACTTCCGGAACCATTACGACGATTGCTGGAACCGGCGCAGGCGGGTTCAGTGGCGATGGAAGCTTGGCAGTCTCGGCTAATCTGTTCTTCCCGACCAGTGTCGCACTGGACTCGGCACAGAATATTTATGTTGCCGACAACGGGAATCTTCGCATTCGAAAGATAGACGCTTCAGGAGTCGTCTCCACCGTGGCCGGCAGCGGTCAGTTTGGCTATAGCGGCGATGGGGGATCTCCGATTGCCGCCCGTCTGGCCAATCCCATAGCGGTGGCGGTCGATGGTTCGGGCAACGTTTACTTTTCCGATGACACCGCGTATGTAATCCGCAAAATCACCTCAGGACCAACCAGCCCCGGTTCGAATCTTATCGGCCCTGCCGGAGGACGCGTCATCGGTTTCGGGGGCGACCAATTAACAATCGCACCAGGCACGTTCACTTCAGGCGTGAAGATCAATCTGGGATCTGTCCCACAGGCAGATGTTCAGACCATTTTGAATTTTGACTTGGCAGCAAACGGATTTAACTTCGTGCGCGCTGTTACGATCGACAGTTCCGGCGCGCAATACCTCAAACCGGCTGTGTTGAGTGTAGACAAGCCTGCAGGTATGGACCCCGGTTCGCAGGTCGCCATCTTCCAGTTGTTTCCCGATGTCAACGGCGACGGAAGGCCGGACCTGGTCCTGGTGGATGTCGGCATCGTCAAGGGCTCGAAAATTGAAAGCTTCGCCAGCACGCCTCTGCCCGGTATTAGGGGCGACGGTACATTTGTTTTACTGAACATTCAGTCCCCCGTCGCATATATTACAGGCGTGGTAAGAGACAGCAGCGGCAGGCCTGCTGTTAGAGCCACTGTCACCAGCATTGAATCGCCCAAACTTTTTGCCCTCACCGACAGCACCGGAAACTATGCGCTGGCGCTCTCGCCCCAGGACTCTCGAACTCGGCGGCGTCCAAAAATGGCAGAGCAAGAAGCACGGGCTGCAATTGCCGGCCCGACGCGCGTGACGATCCTTTCAAGCGATGCTGCCAGAACCCAGTTCGGTATACGGAATCAGATCATCAACCCGCAGACTGTGGGCGGACCGATAATTCTTACCCCTGCGGAACCGATCCTTATAGGGGCTAAGAATGAGTACATTCTCCGCTATAACCAACTGCGCTGCTTCTATCCGGACGAAGATGAAGTTCGCAAGAAAGTACAAGAGCTCCTGGAGAAATACAAAGAAAACCTGAGCAGGGTATTGGAAGGGCGAGAGATCGCTTACCAACCCAAAACATCGTTACTGAGCTGCGATCAACCCAGAGCCGTCTTGCGGGCATATCTCATTCCAGAACCCGAAGTAATTCGCCCCGTGCTGCAGCAACTGGATAATGTAAAGACTGAGACAACGGTCAAAGACCCCTTGCAGGTTGAGCACAAACGTACAATCAAGATCATTGGTTTCCAGTTGGGGACATTGGTCGTCGGCTCTCCGGTGATAGACATTAGTCCTCCGATCGCCAAAGTAGTATCCAACGAAATTTCGGGCGGGGCACTGGTTACTACTATCCAGGCGTCGGCAGAGGGACCACAAGCTGAGGTATCCGGGCAAATCAAAACCGTGGATGTCGGCTTTAGCTTTGAATATTCCGTTACATTGGACCCGAACGCGGATGAATGTCAACGCTTACTTACCGTAACCCCCAAGGACGAATTGGCGCTGAAACTAAATTTTGCGGAAAAGCCACTGCGCCTCGGCGGCGCCTTCGTCACTGTGCGCGATTACACTAACTGCAAATTGCGAGTTACCAAATTTGGAGCCGGCAGTGGCGCCGTTTCATCCTCACCGCCGGGAATTGATTGTGGTCCTGATTGTCTGGGGATGGACCACTTCTTTCCCAGAGACAGCGAAGTAACTCTCGCAGCTTTGGCTCGTGCCGGCTCGAAATTTGATGGGTGGGAAGGGCCCTGCTTGGGTACGGGTAATTGCGTCGTGAAGATGGATGGCAGCAAGGCGGTTATTGCCAGGTTCCTGCCAACTTCCGCGGAAGCCACACTTGTTTTGACCAAGATCGGCAATGGCAGCGGTGCGGTTTCGTCAGCGCCTCCCGGAATCAACTGTCCGCCCGGATGCAGCACGGCAAAACAGTCGTTCGTGAAGGGTACAGAAGTGACGTTGAGCGCGTTGGCCGCATCAGGATCGCTCTTTGATGGCTGGGGAGGAGCCTGCTCGGGAAAAGATCCTTGCGTAGTCAAATTGGATACGGATAAAGAGATCACTGCTCGTTTCTCACTTGTTACCCGCAGGCTTAGCGTGACTAAGTCAGGTACCGGAAGCGGATCGGTCGTTTCCGTGCCGGCGGGGATTAACTGTCCAGAGAACTGCCTGGGAGCGGATCAATTCTTTGCCGATGGCGCCGAAGTGACCCTGACTGCTGCTGCTCAGACCGGATCACAGTTCGATGGCTGGAGCGGCGCTTGCACAGCCGCAAGCGGACCCTGCGTCGTCAAAATGGACGCGGATAAGGGCGTTATCGCGAAGTTCTCGGCCGTCTTCACCAGCGTGGCCGGAACATATAAAGTTCAGGATTTGTTCATCGGATCAGCCAGCGACACAGGTCGATCCGCCAGCGCTTGCACGTTCCAGCACAGTATTTCCGCGACCATTACCACAGTCGTGCTGGGCGGCAACGGAACAGCATCAGATCCTTACCGCGGCAGTTTGAGCGCCTCGGCGAAGGACGTAGTCACCGTTTTAAAGGATAACTCCAGCAATTCCTGCCTCAGGCTCTACTATCCGGGAGGATTGGTGACAATTAACATCAGCAGCACCCCCATCACCGGATCGTCCGGAACAGTAGAGGCAAGCGGATTTGATCCCAACACGCAGACCACGTGGTCCTTTAGCGGGGGGACATTTTCCGGCAACACTCTGACCGGTACGGTAAAGATCAGTAATAGTGTATTTGACGCTCCTATCATTAAGAGCGTCTCGTTGCCGAAGGTCCAATGAGAAAATCGACAATAACGTTTTCGATTCGCCGATTTTAGGAACAGTTTTTTAAGAAGACTCCCTGACAAGGATCCCCTGGGTCTGGCGCTGGGTTTTTGCCGTTGACGCTGAAATCAGTATAGTCGCTGGCGGGCTGCTGACTTTACATTCGAGCTCGGTTGGGTTGTTGTCCTGGAGTCGTATCGTGGCAGGGGTTTGTCGCATCTCCTCAGGGCGCATAGAGGATTGGGTTGCCGATTCTGTCTGGAATTGGTACGGATAGAAGGTCGTTCAAGGCGCTAATTTATTTCTTACAATTCGCCGTACAATAAGGCGATTTTTCGCGGTTAGACTTATAAATCAAACGCTAGGAAAGAATCCGCACATGAAGTCACGCTGGGTACCGACGGACCAAGAGCTGTGTGAGATCGTAAATGTCAATGACGCAATGGCTGTTGTCATCAGGGGCCATCAGGCCATGCAGGCCATTCTTGATAGTGCTATCGCGGCAGCTCTTCCCGGACCGCACGCAATCGAGCTCCACCGCCTCTCGTTTTCTCTAAAGGTTGATCTTGCCATTGGTCTTCAGCTCGCGCATCAGGACCTGAGACTTCCGTTGTTAGCGTTCAATCGCTTGCGAAATTCGTTCGCGCACGATCCTGCTGCAGCCCTAACTGAAAAGGAAACTGCCGAACTCACACAGGCCTTCAGCGATCGGCTTCGCTCGTTCTTCACCTCGATGAAAGTCGGCACTGACAATATTGAAGTCCTCCAAGGGGTTGTCATAATGTTGTCGCTTGAGCTGGATTTTGTCCTTAGGCGTATGGA
>DASXTB010000095.1:0-4355 GCA_036505615.1 Acidobacteriota bacterium | reverse complement strand
GCCGCGGCGATGGAGATAGATCATTCTCTCGAAATCACGGCGGGCGCATCCCAGGGCTTGGAGGTCAACGTTTGGAAAATCCTTCAAGGTCTTCAACCATTTGGTGAGAAACCAGGCCATAGGAAGGGAATCTTCATTTTGCGGATTCACTCTGTCTCCCATAAACCATCCAGCTTTCCGAAGCACCTGCGCCATGATCCGAGTGCCCGAGCCGCCCGTGGCGCCGATAACAACCGGCGGCGGAGCGGAAGAATTGAGCGGTGGAACTTTCCAGGGAATCGGTAGCCTAAGAGAAGAGCGGTCGAGCCAGATGCCAATTTGCTGCATCCGGGAGCGTGGTTTGCTACCGATTTTCAAGAGCAGACGGACGCGCTCAAAGGAACTGCGCCATTGTGAGCTATTCACATTGCACCACGTTATTGAATCGCTAATTTGGGTCAAGGGCTTCGCGGCTCTCAGAGCTTTGAAAGCATCAGAAGCTTTAAAGTACCTCACGGTTCTCGTTCGCCGGGTTGCGTGCCGGCCAAAACCGTCCGATATCCAGTGTCATAACGCCGAGACCGCCTTTGTTACCAAAAATCGACCTGCACCTAAGGTCGAGTACAAAGACTTTTTGAAAGCCCCAAGTTCGCGCCTTGAATTAAAAGTAGCTAATCCTTCACTGATTGCGCTGGAATTGCTGCGCAGGTTTTCCTCAAAGAGCTTCTTGGCAAAGTCATAAAGCTCGACGTCTAAGCGATTATGTTCACGAATCACATCAATCACATCCGGTTCGATCGAAGGACGAGTCTTCGCAACTTTCCAGCTGTCATAAAAAGGCACCTTCCATCCGAACGCCGCCATCATCAGGCACAAGCTCTCCTGAAATTGTTCGCACAATCCAACGACCCGAAATGCACGGGTCAGGTTTTCTTTTGCTACCTCGAGCACCCGCTCATCGCAATTCCCACCGGTGCCAATTCCGGAGATAAATCGGCACTGCAAGTTCTGACGATGGGGTGTCATTCGAATAAGATCTTCCACGCCTAACCGGCCTGCCTTCAATTTACGGTGAAGCGGGTGGAGCGGTCTGCGCAAAATAAAACTATACGTTGATAAAAGTCTGGCGACGGGATCGCGGAGCATTGTGATGTACGTAGCGCCTTGCGGGAGAAATTCATGGATGCCGTAAAGCAGATGTCCGCGCACGACTCGGAACCGGCGACGACGTTGCTCCGAAAACCTTTTGAATCGTGCAGCCGTGGCGCGAATTCGGTGCGGATCGACCGTGAAGATTGAAACTGGGTTGTACTGCCACTCTATGATTCGATTCAGCGTTGTTCCCGCAGTCTTCGGAATGTGGAGAAAAATCAGCGCCTCGCGGTCCACCGAGCAAATCGTAGCATTCGCTATTGAATCAAGCAATTTTACCAAAGCCGCCACCTGCGCTCAACGGCTGATGGTGCGTCACAGCTTTCGTCACATGCACTTCAAAATGCCGCTACCACTTGCTATGACCGCAATCCTTCTTGCGAGAATCGAGTTTCGCCACACTCCGTGTCAAGGGAACGAGATAAGTCACGGCCGTCGCAGCCGCAAAATGACCAATCTATTTCACGGGTTCCGTGTGAGACGCTTACTCCAGGCTTCGATAAAAGGCGAAATGAATCTTATCCCTTCACGCACATGAGAAATTTCCTCTGAGGTTAATGCGCGCAACACAAAAAGGAGACTTCCGTACAATAGCATGGCGGCAATAGCGATGCTGCTGCGCAGTACTGGAGAAGATGCCTCACTGAAAGCGAAGAGAAGCACACACATGACGGCGCCGCTGACAAGGGGTCGCCAGCTGATGTGGAGAAATCGGGAGGGAAATCCCAATCGATGCAATTGTAGCACCCAAATCCCAACAACCATCATCTCAGAGCAGAGAAAAGCTATAGGCGGGCCAATTAGTCCCAGAGTTGGGATTAGGGTGATAAGAAGGAGGAGACGCAAGGCGGAGCTCGTGCACGTGCTAAAGAAAAATCGCTTTTGTTCACCCAGAGCGGCGAAGAGATATTGAAACAAAGTAGATAGAAAAAACGGAATTAAACCAATCCCCAATAACTGCATAGCCGGGATAGCGGGCAGATATTTCCTGCCCAGAGCCGTTCTTAAAATTGGACCCGACCAGCTAATAAAGAATGCCGCAAGTGGAATGCTGACGAGCAGAAAGAATTTTAGACTCCGTTGATAGACCTCGGCAAAACGCTCTTTTGAGTGATGGGCGGTCCGGGAGAAGAGCGGAAACAACGGTGTGGAGAGAGCCTGCGGGATAATCCTGAGGGCGGTGCTAATGCGGTAGGGGCCGCTGAACAAACCAACAATGGTGAGGTTGGACAGCCAGGTAAGGACGAGCACATCCATTTGGAGCGCAACCTGGCGAAGGATGACGCTGCCGCCGAGGGGAAGAGCATCGAGTAGAAGGTTTTTCCAGAGCGCGATGTCGAAGCGTAACGAGATTTTGGCATACATGTGAGAGACAAGCAGCTCATAGAACACCCAGAGCAGGATGTTAGTAATGAGATGCGCAACGACGAAGCCGAACAAAGTGAGATTTAGTTTTAGAGCAAGGTAGACAAAGACAAACAACGATACCTTGTGCAAAACGAAGCCTGTTTGAACCAGCTCATTATCTTCGTAGGCGCGAAGAATAGCGCCATACCCTGAACCATGAAAAGCTGCCAAGGTGGCAAAGCTCATGCCGATCATGGCGATTTTCACGTCTGTCCCGAAATGCAGAAAAGGAGCGACTACGCATACGAGAAGACACATCGCGCCTGAGAGGACCCAGATGAGCGAAAAGGTCGCGCCGGCCACGGGCAAGAGGTCTTCGCGGTCCCTGGCCACTGCACGGGTCAATATGCGTGGAAGACCGCAGTCAGCCACATTGCTTACGAACATGGCAAACGCGAGAACGAAGGAGTATTTGCCGAATTCCGTTACGCTTACACTACGCGCGATCTCTAGAACGGTAGCGAGATAAATAAGGCCACCAATGGCTGAGCCACCGATGCCGAAGATGGCATTCTTAACGATCCTCTGCGCCTGTTTCACCGAACACTGATCGTCGCACAATCGAGCATTGGCCGGAACGAAATCCTTGATCGCGTGTGTTTTCGCGAACCGGATGGGTAGCTCATGGTAATTCGCGCGCTAGTTGCCGGAATAGCCAGCGTTTTTCCAGCTCCAACAAAGGAAGTGTGGTGATGGTGGTTTTCGTTGCAGCCAAAATGGGGCGAACCGATTTGAGCCGGCGTGCCAGCTCGAGTCTGCCTTGATTCATGGCCATCGACATACCTGTGTGCTGAAGTTCGAGAAGCCGTGTTGCTGCTGCGAAATACGCCGGTTCCGGATGCTGTCTATTGAAGCATTCGATGTAGCCGCGCTTAAATGCAGATAACGTTTCGCGGAGCCTGGCGTGCCGATGGCGTTGCAATGGCTGGCCTAGGTAAATTCTCCATAACATCCGGCGTAGACCACCGCGAAAGCGCGAGTAATCCCATAGATGTATACCTTGCCATATGGCATCGGGCGGGTCGATCAGAGTCAACTTGCCCTTGTCATACAAGAGATTCTTCGATTGGTAATCATAACAAACCTGTCCCATGCTTACTTTCGCGTGAGCCAGGGTCTCCAGGGATGCTTTGAGAATGGCCTTTTCGCGGGAGGAAAGGTGCCATGGAGCGGCGGCCAGGTCGCGAGCCAACACTTCGACCGGCATTGGAGCAATCTGCTGCGTCCACACGAGGTGAATTCGCGCCAGAATTTGCCCGCAAAGTTCGCAGACTGCGGCCAGCTCATCCGTGTTACGACCGTACCGTGCCAATTCCCTCAGCGTTTGGCCGCGAACAAACTCCATGACGACCGTTCGTTTCGGAACGATTAAAGCAAGCGCTCGAGGAAGGTGTAGTCCTGGAATCCCAAGTGCTGCCAGCGCATGAAGTTGATCGTATTGATACTGCACCATTGCGTCGTCGCCACGGACAACTTGTTTTGCGACCGCCAGCTCTCCGCTTGCGAGCTGCACAAGGTAAATTCGATTCCGCCAATTCTTCCTCCACAAATCGCATCTTGATATTTTTTCTCCCAATGCCTCTTCCAACTCCGACACTGTTGGCGCCACTAGAGTGCTAGGCTGACCTGATCCAATTTCCTGGAGCTTGCGTTGGACGATAGTGATGTAATCGCAGCCCGTAGCGGGCGAAGCAACCGCAGTCTGAAGAGTTTTAGCCATGAAAGGGCGCCAAGCCGACTCTCAGTCTGCAGTACTCCGCACCTTAAAGTCACGCCTAAAAGAGCTTAAAGGCGGACAACCAGCACCGAATGCGGCT
>DASXTB010000094.1:0-22484 GCA_036505615.1 Acidobacteriota bacterium | reverse complement strand
GGTCACGGTATATCCGGCGGGCAAGCATCGGGCGGAGTTCGAGACCTTCCTGGTGCTCGGCTTTGGCGCCGGCGGACACGACATGCTGAAATCGTTCGACGTGAAATACCTGGGTGCGGAAAAAGTCGGCGATATCGAGGCTGCTAAACTTGATCTGGTGCCGAAATCTCAAAGCATTCGCAATACATTTCAACACATTATCTTGTGGATTGATCCGGCGCGGGGTATCTCTGTACAGCAGCAACTGGTTGAGCCCTCAGGCGACTATCGCCTGGCGAAATATGCTGATATTGAAGTGAATCAGAAAATCCCCGACGCCGTGTTTAAGCTGAAAACCACTGGTAAAACCAAGACAGTGTCACCGCAGGGTTAAGCCCACGACGTCCAGTGAAACCCTGAAAGATAAAAGCTGAAAAACCGAAGGCTGGGCGTTATACTGTGGGCGCAACTTCCACAGCGCAAGCAACGAAACGCTTCACCGCACGAACATTTGGGTTTTCATGGCCAAGGTTTTCACGATCCCGGTTGCTCCCAAGATTGGACGCAGACGACGCGAACGTACTTCCGACCCACGGTATGTGGACGGACAGCGTCTGCTGGTCGAAGCCATGAAATATCTGGCCCAGTCCGACCCCGTGGCTAACCGCTCCGCCATCGAATTGATCTCAGAACACGTCCGCACCCGCTTCCGCATGAGCGACTCGCCCCTGAGTTGAGCAGCGGCCACTACGTCTCCGACCCTTCTTAGTCCTGCACATACTTGACAGTATGTTTGCCGGCCCTGTGATCCAAGTTAAAGTTGTGGGTTCCCGGGTATTACCCCAGGTCAAAAACAAGATTGCGCGGATTTGGCTTGACTTCTTTCTTATCCCTACTGAAGAATGCCCGTCATTAGAGAACATTCCACCTTTAAAAGGGGGATCCCATGTCCAGGTTTACCTTGAGCATGGCGGTTTGCTTGGGATTGCTTGCCAGCGTACCGGTATTTGCACAGAAAATTACCGGCGATATTTCAGGCACCATCACCGACCCCAGCGGCGCAGCCGTGGGCGCTGCCACGGTGCGGGCGGAGAATACAGCCACCGGCGAAAAAGCCTCTGCCACAACTAACGACACCGGTTTCTATCGTCTGGTCAATCTCTCTCCAGGTCAGTACAAGCTGGCCGTGGAAGCACAGGGTTTCAAGACTTCGGAGCGGCCCGCCACGGTAAGCATCGCGCTGACCACGCAGGCAGATTTTGCCTTACAGGTGGGCGGGACGAGTGAAATTGTTCAAGTCGAAGGTGTCGCTCCCCTGGTAGAGACTACTGAGGATCGTCTCAGCACGCTGTTCGTGGGCCGCCAAGTTGAGGACCTCCCAAACAACGGAAGAGATTTCAATAACCTGCTTGATGGTGTCCCCGGCGTGCAGCGCAGCCCCGGTGGAGGTTTCCAGAGCCTCAACATTAATGGGCAGCGCGCTACGTCAAACAACTTCGCCGTGGACGGTATTCCCAACAATGATCGCTACTACGGCGAGTCGGCGTTGGGGCAAGCTGCTATCTCCGGCACAGCCGCTGCTCTGATCCCACTGGAGGGGATTTCCGAATTCAACGTGCAGTCTAATCCCGGCGTGGAATATGGCGTGCGCGGCGGTTCAGTTATCAACATCGGCCTGAAGAGCGGAACTAATGAAGTTCATGGTGGCGCATTCTGGGATCGGCATACCGATGCGTTCGATGCCAGGAACTGGTTCGCCTCCGAAGTTACGCCCTTCCGTCTTAACCAATTTGGTGCTTTTGGAGGGTTTCCGATTAAGAAGGACAAAGCTTTTGTTTATTTGTCCTATCAGGGATTCCACCTCAAAGATGTGTTTCCAGCCAAGGTAAATGCGCCGACTCCCGCGGAAATCTTCGATGCGACGCAGTGCGTCGAAACCGGAGTAAACCCCGGAACTGCGGACTATAGCAACTTCCCCAATCCGGGCTTGCAGAGCTTGTGCCTCAACAGCGGTCCCGGGCCGGGCAGCGACCAAATTTTCGGTACAGCCGATGATGGAACTGTTAGCTCCATCGGCGCTGCGCTGCTCTCCTTTATCCCGACTTCTCCCACTGGAACGATCAATGTTGCTGCCAACAATAAGCTCGATCTCAACAACTTCCACGTCAAGTTTGACTACGTCTTCAACCCATCGCACCGCGTATCGGTGAAGTACCTGTTCGGGGACAGCCTTCAAAATCAGCCTGCGGCCGCGGGCGTGCTCCAATCTGTGGGTCCGCTAGCGACGAACTCGGATATGTGGAACTCAGTGGCGCCTTCACGCGCCCAGCTTGCGGGCATTAACTACACCTGGACCATCAGTCCAACAAAGGTTTTGGAAAGCCGGCTCGGTTACACGCGTTTTTCACAGCGTATCGGCGTTAACAACGACATCGATCCTGCCTCCTTGGGCATTAACACCGGCCCCTTGGGTGCTAGTCCGCAAGATCATGAAAATTTTGGAGTTCCACCGTCCTACTATCTCGGGTACTTCGGCGCCACCGCGTACGCCGTTGTCGGCGGGGTGCAAGGCTATCCCATCGTCACTCGCCCCAATGCCACGTATGACTGGCAAGAACACTTCACGGCAATCAAGGGTAATCACACTATCAAGGTTGGTGGGCAATTTCAGAACGCTTATACCAAATCACGACGCGATCGTGGCAGGGCGGACCTGTCCATGGGCTATTACGGCTTTTACTACTGTGCGGCCTATGGTTACTGCAATAAAGCCTTTGGCACTGCCACTCCCGATGATCATGTCGCGAGTTTGAACCAGCTGCTTCTGGGGTTGGCTAGTGGAAGCGGTAGATCGTTTGGAGTTACAAATCGACGTATCTTCCAAAAATCGTTGGGCATCTATGCGCAGGATAGCTGGAAGGTAAAACCCAATTTCACGCTCGAACTGGGCATGCGATGGGACATGGCGGGGGCGCTGGGTGAAGATAAGAACCTGGGTGCAAACTTCCTGCCGGACGACCCCAAGGCTGATGCGCAGGGGTTCGTAACCCTTTCCCAGAAACCTCTCTATGGTATCGACAAAAATAACTTCGGGCCCAGGGCGGGATTCGCTTGGGACATCTTCAAAAATGGAAATACGGTGCTTCGAGGCGGATATTCGCTGAATTATGATCTGCCCAACTTCGGGACGATCCATGCACCGCAAACCTTTTTCAATGCGTTTAGTGGAACGCGCGCAGGATTCTACACGCAGGTGGCGGAAGGTAATTTCCCGGTTCAGATATTTTCAACCCCGGCTTCCAACCAGGCAATTTTTGACAGCGGAAGCCAGGCCAATTCGCTTTGTGTGATATTTGTCTGCATGGCTCCTGGAGTGAACATTTATGGTCAGAGCGTCACGCCCGATCCGCCCTTCAATGTCGTGCAAGTGCTGCGTGACTTTCAGACCCCAATGAACCATGCCTACAATCTGACCATAGAGCAAGCTGTGACGCGTAATACGTCTTTCAGTATTGCTTACGTGGGAACAGCAGGGCGTGATCTCGTTGCTTGGCGCGATATGAATGCGTGTCCGGCAGGCAACCCCGATTCGTGCGGCAGTGACACTAACCCGAGGCCATTGCAAACCCGGTTTCCAGACTACCGACACATTTTGCGAATGACCAATGACGCCTATTCCAACTACAACAGCTTGCAGACCGCCTTCAAAGTGAGGGAGTTTCACGGGCTGACGGGACAGCTAAATTTTGTCTGGTCGCGCACCTTCGATACTGGTTCGGCAAACCGTGGAGGGGATTTCCTCACCAATTACCAGAACCCGTACAACATCGATAAAAACTACGCTCCTTCCAATTTCGATACGCCTTGGAACGTCAATTTCACATTCGTGTACGATGTGCCCAAGGTCCAGAGCTTGCCTAAGCTATTGGGAGACGGGTGGAGTCTTAACTCAGTTTTCCGCGCCCAGCAAGGCCGCCCGTTCACCGCATATGTCAGTGGCGATGCTTCGAACCAGGGTTTACGAACCACATATGCCTGTTATGACGGGACTCCAGTTAACTACGACTTCCACAATGTAGACTCGTTTTTCAACGTGGCAGGTTTCTCCGTACCGCAAGATGGATTGTGCGGTAGCAGAAACAGTTTGCGTCAGCCGGGCATCTCCCAGCTTGACATGGGCCTATTCAAGGTCTTCAAACTTTCGGAACGCTTTAACATCAAGTTCAAATGGGAAGTCTTCAACGTCTTGAACCATGGAATGTTTGCATTCTCAAGCGGCAACATTAAGACCTGTAAGATCCAGAACGATGACACTCAACCGAATTTGAACCATGCCATTCCTGGCACTTGCGCGGGAGGTTTCGGGACGTTCTTCGCCACACCAGACGTAGGCATTGGCCTGAACCCAATTCTCGGCACCGGCGCACAACGCAATATGCAATTTGGCATTGCCGTGTCCTTCTGAGCTCACTTCATCAGGGAGTTTACTTTGGTAAACTCCCTTTAGTTCTATGCAGCGTCCCTTCCTGGTTGTTCTCCTGTTTCTCGGCCTGAGCCCTACCGCTGCCCAAGCCGAGGCTCCAAACATCATTCTGATCACCGTGGACACCACCCGTGCCGACCGCATGGGTTTCCTGGGCTCGAAGCTTAACGCCACACCTAATCTAGACGCGCTGGCAAAACAGGGCGTGGTCTTTGAGCAAGCATACTCACAGGCTCCACTCACTCCGGTTTCACACGCCACGATCTTCACGGGCGCTTATCCCCAGTTTCACACCGTCACAGATTTTGGACATCCGCTGCCGAGTCTTTTGCCTTCGCTACCTGAAATCCTGCAAAAGAGCGGATATCACACAGCCGCATTCGTTGGTTCTCTCATCCTGGATCCCAAAGCCAACATGGCGCCCGGTTTTGACCGCGGATTCGACTATTTCGACGCCGGATTTCATCAGAAACGCGGTCCCGGTGAGACTCGCTACAATTCCATCGAACGGCGCGCGGGAGATGTGGTCGCTCACGCAATCACATGGCTAAGTGAGAACCGCGCATCGCCATTTTTTATCTGGGTGCATTTGTACGATCCGCATGCCCCTTATGACCCTCCGGCTCCGTTCGATAAACAATTTAAAGATCCCTATGACGGTGAGATCGCGTATGCCGACTCCGCCCTGGGGAAGCTCTTTGCCTATCTGCGCCAGCGCGGGTTGTACGACCGTGCGCTGGTGGCGGTGATGTCGGATCACGGCGAATCGCTCGGCGCTCACGGCGAGAGCATGCACGGTATTTTTCTTTATGACGAGACCATCCACGTGCCCCTTCTATTCAAACTGCCGGGCGAAGTGCTTGGCGGCCGCCGCGTAGCCGCGCGGGTGCGGCTGGTAGATGTTGCTCCAACGCTTCTGAGCATGTTGAGTTTGCCGCTGCCGCCGACCTTTCAGGGCGAATCTCTGGTACCTCTCATGAAGCCGGGAGAAAAACCAGCGCGTGAACTCCCCGCCTATGCCGAAACTGACTACCCGCACCGCGCATTCGGCTGGAGCGCCCTACGCTCGCTGCGCACAGGAAAATATCTCTTCGTGCGTGCTCCCAAGCGCGAGCTTTACGATGAATCTCTCGATAAGAGCGCACAACACGACTTGGCTGCCGCTTCTCCTGCCGTTACCGCCACGTTGCAGTCACAACTGGATGAGTTTCATGATCGCACCAGTAGTTTTAACGAGAAGTCTGACCAGAAGACGCTGACTTCTGAGCAGAGTGAAAACCTGGCGGCCCTGGGTTATGCCTCTTCAAACGCCACAGGGCCCTCACAGGATCCGCTGCAAGGCGCTGACCCCAAGGATAAGATTCAGATCTCAAATGTCCTGCATCAGGGGATGATTGCCGTCGAAGATGGGCGTTACGCAGAGGCTATTCCTCTTCTTCAGCATGTTGTAGACGACAGCCCTTTGATTTCTGCAGCCCAGATGCAACTAGGAGTTGCGTTGGCGAGGGTGAGGCGCTATCCACAAGCCATCACCGCTTTGCGCAAGGCGGTAGAACTGTTGCCCGATTCCACTCCCGCCCAATACGAACTGGGCCTGGCGCTGTTTGAGACAGGAGCGTGGAAGGAATCGGTGCCCTATTTTGAATTTGTGGCGAAGAAACGGCCGAAATTTCCCGATGCTCAGTACTCGCTGGCGTCAGTTTACGCGCGGACCCAACGTGTCCCTGAAGCGGTGGAGCTGCTGCGAAACGTTCTAGCTGCGGATCCCCAACACTTTCGCGGCAACCTTCTTCTCGGACGCATTCTGAGTCTCCAGCACCAACCGGAAGAAGCTCTGCCCTACCTGAAGCAGGCTGCCAGTTCGGACCCCACGAACTTTGAAGTGCACGCCTTCCTTGCCGATGCCTACGATGCGCTGGGAGACTCGCAAAGCGCTACCAGCGAGCGGGCCAGGTCAGAATCGCTGAAGGGCACCGCGAAACGGTAATCGGTCAGCGCAAAAAAGAAGGGGCGCGGCCTTTCACTGCCTGTCCAGCGCGGCATCAAAACAATGCGGCGGCCAGAAAAATTACTACCGGGTAGCACTCCAAGGTGTAACGCGGCTCCGGATTTTCCAAAGTACCCAGAAAAACCGATCGCAGGATCACAAAAGTAAGCAGCAGGCCGAGGTGGGGAATAAATCGTCCGCGTGCCAGACCGGTTGCTGCAGCCCCTAGATAAAAAAGATTGATGATTCCCAAGCCCACCGCCAGAGCCGACCATTGCGGATCATCATTGAACTCCCACCAACGACTGTCGCAGGGCAGCAGTTCAGTACGTGGTCGCAACCACATATCTAAGATCCGTACTGCTGGAAGCCAGAAATAGTAGCGCAGGGGGTGGTCGTGGATGCGACGTGCCGCCAATGCCGAAAATTTGGCATCCAGTTCAGGAGTGAAGCGCAGAGCTTCGTTATATTCCGCCAGCAGCTGCAAAGTCTGTTGGCGTTGTGTCTCTGAATCGAAAACGCGGGGAGGAAGCTTTTCTGAAGGAATGGGGTCCCCCGGCACCGCCCAATAAATCTCCTCTACTGAGGCGTAGTCTGCCATCCAGGTTTTCACCCAGCGATTGAATGCCAGGGGCACGAATTCGTCCTCCTGATTGGCATAGCGTGGAGCGAGCGGCTCGAACCGATGGAGGGTACGCCAATTACGAAAACCCCACGGAACGAGTGGCGTCAGCGCCATCAGCCCGACTGTCAGAGCGGCTCTTAATACGTATGAAACCCTCGAGCGATCCCTCCATGAACCTAGCAAAACCACAAGCAGATAGGTCTCAATCGCAATCAGCAGCAGCCCTCCATCGGGACGCAACAGGATCGCGGCTGCGATTGCAATGCCGCATCCCAGCCACGGTTGTATGCGTCGACTTTCGAGAGTATTAAGGCCAGCAATCGCGAAATCCAATGCGAGGGCAGTGAAGAAGATTTCCAGAGTCTCGCTTAACGCGGCGGCGGCATAGTCGGCCAGAAAAGGACAGAGCGCGGCCAATAGAAAGGCAGCCTTGGCAGCTTTAGGAGAGAGAGTTCGGCGCGCCATGTCGGCGATCACGAAGCAAGTGCCGATATCCACGAACATCTGCATCACCAGGACGACCCGGTAATGCTCCATTCCAAAAACCGCAAATACTGCGGCGAGGAACGCTGGATATCCGGGGAGGCGGATGTCGGTAGGCGTAATTTCGGCAGGACCGCTGAGGCCGTAGATCCCGTGCCGAAGCCAGTTCTTGGCGATGTCTCCGTAAACGAAGGAATCGGTGGTTACCGCCGGGAAGCGAAAAATGAACAGAAGGCGCAGGGCAACCGCCGCAATTGTCGCCCAGAGAAAGAAACGGAAATTGTTGCGCACCGGCTCGCGCACGCTACGAATATACCGCAGCGGTACTAGGGAGTGGTTCCGTTTCGCATTTGGGAAACCATGCAGTAACACGTTCAACTCTAGTTTGACCCTCTGCTTGGCGCGGCTTAGGATGGAAGCAATTCCATTTCATGGCGCAACAAGTTTTTTTCGATCCTCGGCAGGCCCGCTGGAAACGGGTGCGGCGTTTTTTCGATATTCTCGGTGTCAGCATTACCGGCCTCATCCTGTTTTTTGTTTACACAGCACTGCGCAGCGAACCTCTTCCCGAACTCCTTTTGCCCGCGATGAAGCGTCCATTTCATTCACTGAAAGAGACGGAGAAGGAAAAAGCTAAGGAGAAACGCCGCCAGGCCGCGCGTCGGGGACATCGCAAAACCAAAGGCGCCCCTTCTCAAGTCAAGTTGAATGCCGAGGAAGGTATCCGGGCGGCTTTTTACGTGCCTTATGACGCGGCCAGTTTTTCGTCCTTGCGCGAATATGCCAGACAAATTGATCTGCTCTTTCCGGATTGGCTGCACGTCGTCACCCCCGACGGCCACTTACAAGGCACGGATCTTGAAACCAATAATTTCTTCGATGTAGTGCAAGGTCCAGCGGTTCATGCTGTGGACGACAAAGTGATGTCGTTCCTGAAGTTGGAAGACACGGGATTGGAAGTCTTTCCCATGGTCAACAACTTTGACGGAACCAACTGGATGAGTGGGATCGGTGCATTTCTCAATGATCCAGAGGCTCGCGCTCGCTTCCGGCAACAGGTCGCAGCTTTTCTCGCCAGTGACAAGTACCGTGGTCTCATGGTGGACTTCGAAGATTTCCCCAAGAGTGCGCAGAACGGGTATTTGGTCTTGCTGGGCGAACTTTCAACCGATCTGCACGCCAAAGGAATGAAGCTGTACGTCAGCGTGCAAGCCCGAAATGAGGATTTTGATTATCCCGCGATTGCAGCTCGCATCGATGGCGCGGTAATCATGAATTACGACGAGCACTATCCCGGCGGCAAACCGGGACCGGTTGCTTCGCAAGATTGGTTTGTAGCGAACCTGGAGGCGGTGAAAAAAGTTGTTCCGCACGAAAAAATCATCTGCGCCATTGGCAACTATGGCTATGACTGGGCGCGTAAACCGAAGCATGGGACACTACCTTCCGATGTAAAGGACACCAATGTTTCGGTGCAGGACGCCTGGCTTAGCGCCCGAGACTCGGATGCCGACGTGGATTTCGATGGAGACAGCCTCAATCCGCACGTGAGCTATTTCGACGAGCGCAATTTGCCGCATGACATATGGTTCTTGGATGCGGTGACCGCTCTCAATCAAATGCGTGCTGCGCAATCCCTGGGAATTAACACATTCGCGCTTTGGCGCTTGGGATCCGAGGATCGCTCGCTATGGAAAGTTTGGGATACACCAGGTGAGTCCGACGCCGTGGGTAAGTTAAAAGAGGTACCGCCGGGGCAGGACGTGGACATGGAAGGCCGCGGCGAGATACTGCGCATTGAAGCCCGACCAGCCGACGGGCAGCGAACTCTCGATGTTGATCGGTCCACGGGGCAGATTACAGACGAGAATTTCGAGTCTCTGCCCGAGCCATACCGTGTGGCACGTTACGGCTCGAGCAGCAATGCAGTCGCCATCACTTTCGATGACGGTCCTGATCCGGAATGGACTCCGAAGATCCTGGATATACTGAAACGCGAGAAGGCCCCCGCTACTTTTTTCCTTATCGGAATTCAGGCTGACAAATTTTCCGATCTCACTTCGCGGGTTTACGCCGAAGGACATGAGATCGGAAATCACACATTCACACACCCCGATATCAGCAACATCTCGCGCGGTTATATGCACCTGGAACTCAATCTTACGGAGCGCTTGTTTGCTAGTCGCATGGGCATACGCACCATCCTGTTCCGGCCGCCCTATTCGATTGATCAAGAACCCGACACAGAAGACCAGGTGCGGCCGCTGGAGGTCGTGCAAAGTATGGGCTACACCACCATTGGGAATAAGATTGATCCCAATGATTGGCGGGACAATCCTCATCACAGTGCGGAGCAGATCACCTCCGACGTGATGGCTCACTTGCCGCCATGTGCGACTCACGATCAGCGTTGCGGCAATATTATCCTGCTGCACGATGGCGGCGGTGACCGGCGCGAGACTGTGCGCGCTTTGCCCATGATCATCGAAGGGGTACGCGCCAGAGGCCATCAGATCGTTCCGGTTTATCAATTGTTGGGTAAGACTCGCGCTGATGTGATGCCGCCTATTCCTTCGAATGAACGATGGGCGGCGCGGCTGAACTGGCTTGGTTTCTGGCTTTTTGACATCACCATTAAGGGAATCACCATCATCTTTCTGGTGGGTGATGTGTTGATGACAAGCCGCCTGCTGTTTATCGGTATTTTTGCGGTGTTTGATCGTTTGCGAAAGCAACATTATGGCAGGCCGGAAGAAAGGGAATCCTATCAGCCGAACGTAGCGGTTTTGATTCCTGCATATAACGAAGAGAAAGTGATTGAGCGGACCATTCGCGCCGCTCTCGCCTCGCACTATCCGAAGCTGCGCGTGATTGTCATAGACGATGGATCATGTGACCGGACTCTGGAGATCGCCCGAGAAACCGTTATCGCGCAAAGAGCCTCGGACCGGGTGCTGATCCTGACGAAGCCCAACTCGGGGAAGGCTGAAGCACTTAATTTCGGACTAGAGCATCTGCGCGATGAGGAAATCTTCGTCGGCATCGATGCCGATACCGTAATTGCGCGAGACGCGATCTCGCGGCTGGTCCCGCACTTCCTCGACCCCAAGGTCGGCGCGGTGGCGGGGAATGCAAAGGTCGGCAACCGGATGAACTTGTGGACGCGCTGGCAAGCACTGGAATACATCACCAGCCAGAATTTCGAAAGGCGTGCGCTGAATGTACTGGGCGCAGTGAGTGTAGTGCCCGGCGCGATCGGGGCATGGCGTACCTCCGCAGTGCGTGAGGCCGGCGGCTACCACGTCGATACTGTCGCCGAAGATGCCGACCTCACCATTGCCTTACTGCAGCGCGGGTACCGAGTGGAATATGAAGATATGGCGCTTGCCTATACCGAAGCCCCGGCAAATGCTAAAAGCCTCATGCGACAACGCTTCCGCTGGTCGTTCGGTATTCTGCAGTCGATGTGGAAGCATCGCGCTGCATTTGGGCGCAAAGGCGTGCTGGGATGGATCGCGCTACCCAATATCGTGATCTTCCAAATCCTGCTGCCGGTGGTGTCACCGTTCATCGATATTATGTTCGGGGTGGGGACGGTGTGGTATCTAATCCAAAAATACTTTCATCCGGAATCTACTGACCCGGCCAGCTTCGAGCGACTGGCAATGTTCTTTGTTGCGTTCTTGGTGATTGATTTCCTGGCGTCCGCGATTGCGTTCGCGCTGGAACGGCGGCGGTCAGAGACCCGGGAGGATGTGTGGTTGCTCAGCCAGGTGTGGCTGCAACGCTTCGCCTACCGGCAATTATTCTCAGTAGTTTTGTTGAAGACGTTGAAGCGTGCCATCGAGGGCCAGCGCTTCGCCTGGGACAAACTGGAGCGCACCGCCGCTATGAGCTATCGGCCCGCCGAGAGCCACGATTCGGTCAAGGTTCCCTAGACGGCCCGGAACATGTGCATTGCCGATTAGTGTCTGGTAGCGCCGGCGTCCCGCCGGCTCTGACCCATTTTCCAGTGCTACAATTAATAGTTCCGCCGCGCTTCTCGCCCCGGACCGTATTTCTTCTTGAGGTGCTCTTATGGCAACCGTTGAAGCCCCCACTCGCCCCCAGATTCGCCTTCATGAGGGACCTTTCGTCAACGAGCCGCTTACTGCCTTTAACCGCGAAGACAATGCGCGGAAGATGCGCTCCGCCATCGAAAAAGTTCGCGGACAACTAGGGCGCGAGTACGACTTGGTCATTGGAGGGAAGCGCGTCAAGACTTCGGACAAGATTAAGTCCATCAATCCAGCGAAGCCTTCGCAGGTCGTCGGACTGCACCAGAAGGCCGGCAAGGAACACGTGGAACCGGCCATGCAGGCGGCTCTGCGAGCTTTTGACAGTTGGAGCCGCACGTCAGTCGAAGAACGTGCAAGTTTGCTGTTCCGTGTGGGAGACCTGATGCGGGAACGCAAGTTTGAACTTTGCGCCTGGCTGGTCTTCGAAGTGAGCAAGAACTGGGCGGAAGCGGACGCCGACATTGCCGAGACTATCGATTTCTGCGAGTTCTATAGCCGCGAAGCGTTGCGTCTGGCGAAAGTGGACGCGCCGGTTCAGCTACCCGGAGAACGGGATCATCTGTTCTACATTCCGCTTGGGGTAGGCGCGGTGATCCCACCGTGGAATTTTCCGGCTGCCATCATGGCGGGCATGACGCTGGCCTCCATTGTTTCCGGCAACACGGTGATCCTGAAACCTTCCAGCGATTCGCCGACGATCGGGGCCAAATTTGTGGAACTACTGGAAGAGGCCGGCATGCCGGACGGTGTAGTGAATTTCTGTCCTGGCGCTGGCGCGAGCTTCGGCAATTTGGTGGTGGCCCATCCCAAGACCCGGTTCATCGCATTCACCGGTTCCCGCGAAGTCGGATTAGATATCAACAAGAGTGCAGCTACGCAGGCCCCGGGGCAGATATGGATTAAGAGGGCTATCCTCGAAATGGGTGGCAAGGACGCCATCATCGTGGATTCTGAGGCCGATCTCGACTCAGCGATCGAGGGTGTGGCTCAGGCGGCGTTTGGGTTTCAGGGCCAGAAGTGCTCTGCTTGCTCGCGGGCCATCGTCGACGAGCGTATCTATGACAAGTTTCTCGACCGATTGAAAGCGCGGGTAGAGAAAATTAATGTGGGTGATCCTGCGGAGAACGCCAACATGGGTGCGGTGATTAACGAGGGATCGATGAAGTCGATTCTTGACTACATCGAAATCGGAAAGAAAGACGGACGCCTGATTACCGGAGGTAGCCGCGCCACAAATGCGGGAGAAGGATATTTCCTGCAGCCCACCGTGATCGCCGACATTCCTCCCAAATCACGCCTGGAGCAGGAAGAAGTTTTCGGTCCGGTGCTTGCGGTCATCAAAGCGAAAAATTACGATCACGCGCTGGAGATCGCCAATGACACAGAGTTTGGCTTGACCGGAGCGGTCTACAGCAAGTCGCGCGACAAAATCGAACGTGCCATTCGCGAGTTCCACGTCGGCAATCTCTACCTCAATCGCAAATGCACAGGCGCGATCGTTGGTGCGCATCCGTTTGGCGGATTCAATATGTCAGGCACGGATTCAAAGTCTGGCGGCCCGGATTATTTGTACCTGTTTACCCAAGCCAAGTCGGTGGGTGAGAAGGTTACATAGCCGTTAAAAAGCCGCCCGAGAGGGGCGGCTCATACAGAAGTTGGACCTTGATCTGAGGTTCAGTTCTTCTTCTCTTCGGCGCCCATGCTATTCTGCACCGGCGTTTCCTGATGGAACGCAGCTTTCCATTCGCTGCCCTTTTTCACCCACAGCGAGCTAGCCCAAACGGCGCTGGGAAGTTTTTGCGAAGCGCAGACTGCGTCCTGACTGGCTTTGTAGGTCAAGAGCACGGCATCTTTGTCAACCCACGTGGACTTCGTCTCCTCAAGAGAATAACTGTTGACCTTGCAGTCAGAACTGCCAGCATCTTTCACCGTTTGTTCCGTGCCCTGGATTCCCATGGCAGTTACGTTTACCGATTCCGGTGTCAGGGCCTTCTGAAATATTCCCGAGTCGTGATTCTTCCAGGCTTCCCACAACGACTTTTCCGTTTCGACGAGTTTTTGCTCGGTAGCCGCGTTGCCGCTCACCTTTGCCTTCGGCTTCGTCTTCGTATCTTCCGTCTGCCCGATTGCAGCAGTGGCCAATGCTGCGACAAGAACTAGAATCCAGTAAATTCTGTGCATATTCACCTTCGTAATTGAAATTGAATCTTTGACCGACGGAGTATATCTCAAGTAGCGAAAAAAAAAGACCGCCCGCAGGCGGCCTGATGCCACGAGCACCTAATTTTAGGACGTCACGCCCGCACCTGGACCTGGTTGTGGTTGTGACGCGGCCGCAGTTGCCGCCGCCGCCTCATTCAGAATCCGGTGATGGATGGTGAATAACGCCAGTTCCAACCGGTCGGAAACGCCGATCTTGTCATAAACGTTGCGGAGATAATTTTTGATTACCTGTTCGGTGGTTCCCAATTGCGAGGCAATCTCCTTGTTCTTATATCCCTGCACGATGAGCGCCACAATGCGCAATTCTTTGGCGGTAAGCCGGTCACGCACGCGCAATCCGACCATATCGTTCTCGGTCAGCTCGCTGGGTACGGCAATGTCCTGCACCCAAGTTTCACCACGCGCAACTTTCCGCACGCAATCAACCAAGGCGGCGCTGGTGACGTTTCGGTAGACGACGCCGTGCGAGCCCGCTCCCATATAGCGTTGCGCGCTCTCGCCAGTATCGGCCAGGACGACTACGCGTGTTTTGTTGCGGTTCGCGGATTGCAACACGGCATTGAAATCGGAATGAAATCCACCAGCGACAATCAGCACGGCGGCGCGAAACTTGTCGAGAGCCATGAACATCTGTTCTTGGGTCTGCGCCTGCGCCACGATGCGCATTTCATCTTCAACTGCCAGCACCTTGGCGATTCCCGCGCGGAAGATTGCCTGGTTATCGGCCAGAATCAGTTTGAGCATCGGGTCAGCTCCTCAAGCAATACTAGCGGCGAACAAAATCGTAAGAATCGATCACGCAAGCTACACCACGAGAATCCCCACCACCGCTACTGGACGCAGGATCATCGCTGCGCACCACGCGACCCTTGCAGTGGATAATCACGTTTTCCTTGGCTCCAGTCACTTCCGGGGGGAGAGCAATTTCGAACTCTACCGTGGAGCCCACTTCCATGGCGGCATCGGCCCGGATGTAAACTCCGGCGGCGCTCAGGTTTCCCGTCACCCCGCTGTGTTCTCCACCCTCGTCTGCCCTATGGATCTTGATTGGCAATTCCAGGGGGAATCGTTTCCCCGTCCGCGCTTCGGACACAAGACCTCCTCGTTCCTGGCCTCCCTTGCGAGCAAAAGCCAGCTCCATACGGCTTCTCCTGATGCAGGGTCAAAACTATCTAACGCACTTATATCATGGAAGATACCCCTCGCAAAAGCAGGATTACTAGTAGGGTAAGGGTAGGAACTAGGTTCCCCCGCAGGCGGGGATTGAGGATCAAAACGCGCTTCCTCCGCCTCCGCCGAATCCCCCGCCGGAAAATCCTCCACCACCTCCGCCGCTAAAGCCTGAGCCGCTCGAGCTGGATCGCGGGGCGGAAACAAATACCTGGTTCATATCCGATGCCATACTATGCATGGAACTCGAGAAGAAGACGGGGTTGAAGCCAGCATAGCCGTTGGGCGAGACATACCAGCGCGGAGGATCTTTTACGATTCCAGCGAATGCCTGGGCCCAGTTGTGCTCCACTCCCAGCGCCATCGCATAAGGCAAATATTTTTCGAACGTATCCGCAGGCATGCGCTTCAGGCGGTCAGCGTCTACCCGGTTCATGAATTCCTGGAAGCCGAGTACAGCCACCCGAGTGCGTCCGCCCTTCACTGTCTTTGCGCTCATCTGCCGGGCAAACAGCCACCAGATGCCTGCTGAGATAGTTCCGCAGCCAATCACCAGACCGATCGAGCTGAAGATATTTTTGTACCCGGTGAACTGCAGGATGGCGAAGGGAGCGAGGCTGAGCACAATCCCAAGAAAACTGTATGCATTGGCCGAGTCGGGATCGAGCAGGTACATTCCCTTTTTCTTCAGCGCCGCTTTGATGTCCTGCTGAATCCTCGGGAGCGCGGTGTAGAAGCGGTTTTTCAGAGCTGAGAGGCGCGTTTCAGTGCCATCGACAAATACGTTTTCCAGCATCACCTGTTCATGAGGCGCAACGTCGGTCCACTGCTCACGAGCCTTCAGCAGATGAAAGACATAATCTTTCTGATGAAAGATCCCGAGAGTGGTCTCCACTTTCTCCTCAATCTTCACATAGCCACGCACGGCCAGATCCACCAAAGTGGAAGTGATGTCGCGAGGATGAATGGTGTCGTCGATCAATGTGCCCGCTTCCGCCGGCGTCATGCCTTCGGGTGGTTCGTACATCGGGGCAACGGAGAGGCCGGGGTCCGGATCGCGTCCCTTGTACCACCACAGAGCGAACATCACGCCTAATGTGACTAGCGGCAAAAACACAATTGGATTGCTTCCCAGAAACCATGCCAGCCGAGTCAGCGCGCCTGGTTGTTGGAGAATGCCCTTGGTGATGTAGATATCAATCGTCAGGCCGCCACGCATGGGCAGCGGATTTGTAGTCTCGAACGAGACGTCAGACCCTTTTACTTCAGAAGTAGCTTCGCGTTCTGCCGAGCCATACACGCCGGTGAAGGCCTGAGCACGCAACGATCCTGCTGCGGCGCTCGGCAGTCTGACTACTGCTGATGCGTGATCGATAGGTACCGGCCAGTCGTTACCGGTGACATTCCAGTAGAACTCGTCGTGATCCTCGAAGTAGCGAATGCCGTTGCGCACGTTGTAGGCGATCTCAACCGTGCGGGTGGTGTCCACCGCATCAGGAACCAGAATTTTCAGGTCGCGCAGGCCGCGAGTGATGTGGGATTCGTACTTCAGCTTCTGACCCGCGGCGTCGGTGACACCAAGGACATCGATCAACAATGTGTAATTCGTGCCGCCCGGGCCAGGGTATTCAATAGGAATAAAACGATGGATGCCGTGCCACTCGCCGATGAAAACCAGGGTAAGGCGCTCGTGGACAGCAGCAGAGCCATCCGCACCGATGTTAATGGTGTCGCTGAAGTCGGCCACTCGCCAAGTCTTGGCCCAAAGCGGTGTCGCAAGAGTCAAGACGCCAAAGAGGATTAGGAAGCGAACTGCTGCGCCATTCAACAGCTTAATTGCTCGCTGTTTGCCTTGATCGCTTCTGGCGAAAAGTTCGCTCACACTCAGAACTTCACTGCTACCGGTTCGCGGTCGGTTTCCGCGACCTCGAAGAATTGGCGTTGCTGGAATCCAAACATGCCGGCAATGAAATTTGTTGGGAAGGACTGAATCTTGGTATTCAGATCGCGCACGACGGCGTTGTAATAGCGGCGCGAATTCTGAATCGTATCTTCCGTCTGGTTCAACGACACTTGCAATTGCGTGAACTCCTCCGAAGCCTTCAGCTCGGGATAATTCTCGGCCACAGCGAACAGGCTTTTTAATGCCCCGGTTAACTGGTTTTCGGCGGCAGCTTTGTCGGCAGGTGTGCTGGCCTGCATCGCCATGGAACGAAATTTTGCGATGTTTTCGAAAGTGCCCTTTTCGTGGGTGGCGTAACCTTTCACGGTTTCGACGAGATTCGGAATCAGGTCGTGGCGTCGCTTGAGTTGCACATCAATGTCGGACCAGGCATTGTCAGTGCGAACTCGCAACTGGACCAGGCTGTTGTACATCCCGATCAGCAGGAACGCGATGACAACCAGTACACCCAGAATGATCCAGGCCATAACTTCTCCTCTAGTTCCGAAGTGTGGAATCAGGGGACGGTAACACAGGGCACAAACGTGTGCAATTGCTGAAGCCAAAATTAAGTGAGATAGAGTGCTGAAGGCCAGATTACCCTGTGTTACCTGTAGGTTTCCAGGTACTTGCAGCCTGACGCGGGGAAATGGCATCGTACAGGGTAGGGATATTATGATCGCTTCCCAAAACAAGACATCTCGTAAGCGACGCCGGTTCTGGTTTGCATTGATACTGGGCCTGCTTTTGGCGGGATCAGCCTACGGCCAGACCTGCCTTACTGCCAACGACATGGACGAAGCCACACGGGCCGCTTTGGTGAACACCGCCAAACGGTATTTTGACATGGCGGCCCGGGGCGATTCGGCTTCGTTGCGGCAGAATTCGATTGTCAGCGTCGCTTCGGATTTTTCCGGCATTGAGAACGCAGTCAAAGACAACCAGTCTAACTTTGCGGGAGCGCAGGCCACGCCGCGTCCGCCATTCTTGCTGAAAGCTGAAGGGACCGCGCCGCTGCCACACGCTGAATTCTTGTGTGGAGTCTTTGGCGCCCAGGGTCAAACCAAAGATAGCGCTGTGTTCCAGCTCAGCAATCTGCCGCCGGGAAACTATGGCATCGCGATTCTCGATGTCAGCGGAAGCAAATCGCCGTATACGCTCTCATTCGTCCTACAACAGCAGGGAAATGACTGGAAACTCGGCGGATTTTACGCCAAGCCAATGCAAGTGGCAGGTCATGATGGCAACTGGTACGTCACGCGCGCCCGTGAGTACAAAGCCAAGGGCCAGGTTCATAATGCATGGTTGTACTTTCTCGAAGCCCGCGAACTACTGGCTCCTGTGCCATTCATGAGCACTCTAGCGACCGACAAGCTGTATGACGAATCGCAGAGCGCAAAGCCTTCAGATTTACCGCCTTCCGACCTTTCCGCCGCTGGCAAGACTTTCAAGGTGACGAACCTGTTTCCGTTGGCCGTTGGCAACGATCTTGATCTGGTAGTGAAGTACCAGTCGCCCGACGTTTCCAACACCACGCAAACCTTTCAGGACAACATGGCGGTGATGAAGGCGCTGATCGCGAAATATCCGGAACTTCACGAGGCCTTTGGCGGAATTGTGGCGCGGGCTGTGGAACCGTCTGGCCGTGATTACGGATCGCTGATGGCGATGAAAGATATTAAATAATTACGATCGACGATTTTCGATTGACGATTGTCAAAACTAAGAACTGAGAACCAGGAACCAAAAACTGATTTCCTAGCTACTCTTCCAACTCGCTTTCGCCTACTGATCAAACATACACTCTTTGGGATCTTTATCTTCCCGCAATCCGAGAAAAACGGGAGCGCGTAGTTTGAGTCCGCCATCCGCGGTTTCATGCGTCCATTCAGAAAACTTGATCTCGGCCACCAGTTCAGGTTTCACCCAATGTACGTTTCGTGCATCCACGAGGCCGTAAAAAGGATTGCGATCCGTTTCCAGGCTTTTCAGCAATTGGTAAATTTCTTTTAGCCGGCTCTGATTAAAACCTGTTCCCGCCTGGCCTATGTGAATCAGGTGATCTTTCTTGTCATACAGGCCCAACACAATTGATCCGAAATATTGGCGACTGCCTTCGGGATCGGTGTAGCCCCCGATCACGCAGTCAATCGTGTGCGTGATTTTGATCTTCAACCACTCGCGGGTGCGACGCTCCTCATAACAACTAGTTCGACGCTTGGCGAGAATGCCTTCCAAACCCTTTTGTTTGGCGGCCTCAAAGAGCGCGATCCCCTGGCCCGGATAGTGATCGGAGTAGCGAAGCAGATCACCCGACGTGGCAATTTGGGCCAGCACTTCCTTACGCTGCTCAAGCGACACTCGCCGCAGGTCGTAACCCTCGAGGTAAAGCAAATCGAAAACGTAATACATGATTGGGACGTCACGCCGGGCCGCAGTATGCCGGTTACCTTGGCGGATGCCTGTACGCTGCTGCATCAGGCTGAAAGAGGGCCGGCCTTGTTCGTCCAGGGCGACGATTTCGCCGTCGAGAACGGCGGTCTGCGCTTTGATTAACTTGGGCAGACTTTGTAATTCAGAAAATTGTCCAGTAAGGTCGTTTTGATTGCGCGAGACGAGTCGGCTCTTGCCGTTTTCCAGAAAACAAACAGCACGATAGCCGTCCCACTTGATCTCAAATAACCACTCCGGGCTATCGAAAGGTTTATCGACAGACGTCGCCAGCATGGGATGAATAGCAGTTGGCATGGACCTTTTTACGGCGCCCTGCAAACTTTCCAGCACCGAGGACAAAGAAGACGCCTGCGAATTTCTTTTTTCAGTTGTTGCCTCAGGGTTCCGGACGGAGTTCTTGGCAGTGGTTATCGCTTTAGTTTTTTCGTTTTTTTTTCTCCCGCTGCCGCGGCTTCTTTTGTGGTTGAAGCCTTTTTTCGTTTTTCCCGATCCAGCTTGGCCAAAGTGTCAGCCAGCCATGGCGCTTTCGCTTTGCCCCGCGATGCCGGACGATCGCTTTCCCATTCCGCCGAAGCCTTATCACCACCAATCTCTCGCATGGTGCGTCCGGTGAGCACGGAAGTGTCGTACTGCTCAATGTTGAAACCAGGAACTGCATACTCGTCCTGCTTCTTGATAAGCAGCCACTCCGTGCCCTTGCTTCCAGGACGGCGTCCCTTCATGTGAATCAGGACAAAATCACCTTTCATGCGCTTGCCGCGCAGACGGAACTTGAAATCTCCCTTCTGCAGCATGGCAGCCGCTTCCGCGTCGATCGCTGGAACAAATTTGCCTTTCACGGGAACGGGCGAGAGCGGCTCCCACGTTCCCACGTCCCAGACCATCACTGTGCCGGCGCCATAGTTACCTTCGGGAATGATGCCCTCGAAATCGAAATAAGACACGGGATGATCTTCCACTTGCATGGCCAGGCGTTTGTCGGCGGGATCGAGCGATGGTCCTTTGGGAACGGCCCAGGATTTGAGCACGCCATCCATCTCCAGGCGAAAGTCGTAATGCAGGCGCGTGGCGCGATGTTTTTGCACTACAAAGCGATGCTGCGATTTCTTTTCAACCTTCCCCGGCGGCTCGGGAGTTTCGGCGAAGCGGCGTTTGCGTTTGTATTCTTCCAGGGGCATAGAGCTATTTTAGCGATCTGAAGGGTATGCGCGGGAGAAAGCGGGTTTTGGCAGGTCAGGAGTGGCAGACAACAACATTCAAGTGGTGAGATATGCCCCGGCACGTGCAGCTCGACGTGCCGGGGCGCAACAATCAGGCCGCCTTTCCGGCCGCAATGCGATGGGTGGTGGAAGTCTCAACGTTGAAAGTCTCAACTGTCGGATCCTTTCTTAACGTCGGCTTGAGTGTGTCCACAATGCGGTTGTAGTGCTCGCGATGATATCGCTCCGCATCCTCCTTGTTCTTCCAAAAGCTCACCGAAATGACACGCTCGGCGTCGCTTTCCGAGGTGAGGCCGATCAGGTCCACAAACCCCGGCTGCTTTTGCAGAATAGGTAGGACGTCATTGCGCAGTTTGTTGTTGAACTCATCCCTTTTATCTGGTTTTACGCGACATTCCACCATGCGGGTAAACATTGAAAATCTCCTTTCGCATTCGTTGGAAGTGAAAGCCTGCCCGTCGCCAGAACCGCTCGAAGTACCAGCCACACGACGGGAAGGTTGATTGTCGGTACTGGTCTTAGTTGTAAAAGATGAGAAAGAAATTATAGTGCGATTGTGCAGGATAATTTTGCACAGTATCGAAGTTTTTATGGAGGCTCCCCGATTGTCTTAATGCTTTAATTACTATGGCTTGCGATTATGAAACGTGAGTACCCAGAGACTCCGCTGGTCGGCGTGGGTGCCGTGATCCTCGACCAGGGTCGCGTGGTTTTGGTTAAACGTAAATTTCCGCCGCTCGCCGGGGACTGGTCTATCCCCGGAGGTCGGTTGAAGATCGGCGAAACGCTGCGCGAGGGCGTGGTTCGGGAAGCCCGTGAGGAAACCGGACTGACCGTTGATCCGGTCGAATTGCTAGGTGTGTATGACCGCCTGTTGCGCGACGAGGCTGGCCGAATCCTTTATCACTACGTCTTGATCGATTTTCTTTGCCGGCGATTGACGGGTGAACTCCAGGCTAGCGGGGATGCCGACGATGCACGCTGGTTTTCCCCGGAAGGAATAGAAAAAGTTTCTCTGGTGGCAGACACCGCGCAGGTGATCCGTCTCGGGTTTGAAAAAGTAGGGAAGTAAATGGCGGCCGCAACCGCCGTCTGGAACAAGCATCAGAGACGGCTTTCCTACTTTTTTACTTCTGTTTGCTGGCTGGCGACACATTGCCAATTTCCGTTAGGCATCTTTACCCAAGTGTCGGTCCAGCGTTCGTACCGGTCAATCTTTGTGCCATCGCCGTCGACGCCTTTTCCTGTCCATGAACCAGTCGCAATGGCAGTATCGCCATAGAGAGTCACTTTCACGTGACCGATCGCGTTGTGTTCCCACTTCCCGCCCTTGAGGTTGGACAGAAGCTTATCTTTGCCGTAGATCTGGCCACTGGTATCGGTGTTGACAAAGCTCGCGGCCAACAAAGGAGCCACCGCAGCAGATTTTCCGTCACGCTGAGCTTCTGCCCACTGCTGCTCGAGGGCGGCTATTGTTTTTTCTGTGGCTGTGTCTTTCTCTGCCGATAAAAAGGGTGCCAAGATCAAACATACAGTCACTAACAATGCGATTTCACAAAATTGTTTCATGGAATCTCCGGGATTTCGGCGAGAAAATAGGCCGAAAGCAGAACGGCCCGCGCATGAATCGACGCGGGCCGCCCGGTGGACTGTTTGGGATTGACCAAGAGGTGGTCACTCTACGTGGCCCCTTCGGCAAACTCCGGGTCCCGACGCGACTTGCGGCGGGCGGATCAACCCTAAATCACCGGTAGTCGTGCGATGGTTCTTAGAGCGACCGCTCTAAGTCTCAGCCACCTCACCTGGTCTTTTACTGCCACTACAATCAGAACTTGTCATCAGACCACCTCCTTTCCGGTG
>DASXTB010000093.1:0-4849 GCA_036505615.1 Acidobacteriota bacterium | reverse complement strand
TGAGTCTGAAAACTTTCGTGTTCGCTTGTTTCCGCACCGATCAAACGCCAAGAAGGCCAAAGGAGGCGCGCTGCTCTTGAGCCTTTACGAGCCGGATCTACGTTTTCAGAAGGCCATCCTGCTCCGCGCGCGCGCCAGCATGAATCTGGCGGTCACTGAAGAGGGAAATTTTTTTGATACCGAAACCATCAAGGCGGAAGCGGGTGAAATGCTGAAGTTAAGTCAGTCGTCCTGCTTTTGCAGTTTTGCTCCTCAGGGAATTCATGTGATCTCGGCCAGCAGCGTGCTTGGCGACACGGCAAACGACGCTTACCTGCTGAAGAATTTTTATTACCTCAACATTGCCGATTTTATGGGCAACCTGTTCTTCAAGTGCTTTGTCGGGGACACTCGGCCTGGCTTTATTGAGGGTCTCCGTGAAGGGAAGCACTGCCGTAATCTAGTGGAAGTGCGAATTACCGCCACTCCGCCGGTTTCACAGAAGCCACTGTTTTAGCCGCGAATTTAGCCACGAATTACACGAATCGTGCTAACTTTCCCAGGGATGAGTGGATGGTTTTACATTTATTTGCTGCTTATGGGATGCGTCTGTATTCCTGGTCCAGAAGTGTCATCTGATGTTGCTTCAGGGTCGCGGGAGCTTGAGGTCGAAGTCACCCATCAGGAACGTTCCCTTCAGCCGGGGGAAGCAGTCCTGTTCACAGTGCGGAGCTCTCTGCCCCTGGAAAGTGTCGAAGGGGTAGTGTTCAACAGGAAGGTCTTTTTTTATCCGGATCCAGGACCAACGCTTTGGCGAGGCCTGGCGGGGATTGATTTAGAAACCAAGCCAGGAACCTACTCTTTGAATCTGAGAGCCCGCTCCGAGGGCGAGCCGCTGCACGCAGTCAAGCTCGATCTCAAAGTCGAACAGAAGAAGTTTCCCACGCGCGAAGTCAAGGTGCAGGAGAAATTTGTAAATCCTCCCAAAGAGATGCTTGAACGCATCAAGCGCGAATCCCGCCTCACATTCAGTCTTTTTGAAACAGTCACCCCGCATAAGCTTTGGGATGGGCCATTTTCTTCTCCCGTGCCGGGCGCGCCGGTAAGCGGCTTTGGCACCCGCAGTATTTTCAATGGCCAGCCGCGTTCCCCTCACGGAGGCGTTGACCTACATGCTGCTGAAGGCACGCCGATAAAAGCTCCAAACTCGGGGAAGGTGGTTTTAGCTTCAAATCTTTATTTCTCCGGAAACACTGTAATTATCGATCACGGCTTGGGTCTTTACTCCTACTTTGCGCACCTGTCTCGGATTGCAGTGGTCCAAGGTGACGCTGTTTCACGGGGCGATTTAGTCGGCTACGTCGGAGCCACAGGCAGAGCCAGCGGTCCGCACCTTCATTGGACTGTGGAGTTAAACCACGCCCGCGTCGACCCTTTCTCCTTGGTGTCAATCCTGTCCGACTAATCGAGTAGAACAGCGAACCTGTGGAAAGATCAGAACCGCGCCCGTAAGGGCGCGCGGGGAGAATGTTTGTTAATCTCCCAGCGCCTAAAAATACTTCGAACCGGCGGTGGCTTAGAAAAATTTCGGCGAATCTTGTTAGATTTTACGCGCGCACCCTCACGGGCGCGGTTCTGATTTATTCACAGGACGCACGCGACTCGCTTGGCGTCAGTTCTTATCAGTGCTTGGAGCGTCTGGCCTCATGACGTATCATTCCCTGCAATGAAGAACCGCGCCGGCGCCTACTCGCTTTACCTTGGGCTGATCATATTGTTCTCCGTCGCAGTGGCCTATCTGGCGCCGGTTTCATGGAGTACCCTGAAATCACTATTCCCCCGGAGCGACCGCGTTCGGCCGCCGTTTTCGGTTGAAGCCCTCAATCCTGTCGTTTCTGCTATCGCCGCCGAAGCAAAAGATGCGGGTCTGAGGAAGGGCGACCGGATACTGTCCGTCAATGACCGTCAATTTGCCGGCTACGGCGTAATGATGGATGCTTTCGCAAATGCCCATCCGGGAGATTGGCTTACCGTTACCACTCAACGCCAGGAGGGCGGGAGATCTCAACAACAGATCCTTAAGATCCGCCTCGCACCAGCACCCGGGCCTTCGAGGAGCCTCGGTGAGACAGTAACTATCGTAGAGTGGTCTATTGTTACGCCCTGGTTCTGTCTCCTGCTGGGTTTTTGGGTGGCTGCAGTCCGGCCACGCGACGGGCTTGCCTGGCTCTTGCTGGGGCTGATGATAAGTTTCAGCCAGATTGCCAATGAGATGGAGTTGCCGTTGTTGCAGGGATGGGAACGCGATGTGGCAGTCGGCTACCACAAGTTCTTCGCGTCAGCCTGGCCAATCTGGATGCTGTTGTTTGGAGTTTATTTTCCCGAAAGATCCGACTTTGAGAAGCGCCGGCCCTGGCTGAAGTGGATATTGATTGGGCCGCTATTGTTCTTTGCCGTCACAGACACTGTGGTAACGGTGGGCAGTATCGAAAGTTTTTCTTCTGTCCAACGTCTTTACCGGCTGGTCCATCCCTTAAACACATTTGCTTTTGTACTGGGAATGGTCGCTGTGGGAACTTTCTTTGCCAACCTGCATTCAAAACAGGCAACAACCGCAAACTGCGACGCGCGGCGCCGCTTGACGTTGCTGGTAGTCGGAACGCAAGTGAGTCTCACTCCCATGTTCATCCTGATCCTCTACGGCCTGTGGCGACATGCCGGGCCGCTGGATAATGTTCCCTCCTGGTTAGCCGTATTGGCGCTGCTGATGTGTTCACTTTTCCCGATTACCCTCGCCTACGTGATCGTGGTCGAGAGAGCATTGGATGTCCGCGTCGTCATCCGGCAGGGCGTGCGGTACGCTTTGGCAAAGGGGGGCGTGCGCCTGCTGCGTGTGGCAGCCAGTGTCGCGATTATCGCGGCAATCATCTCGCTGATTAGCCGGCCGAAGACGAGTTGGTCGCTTGATATCATCGTTATCGCGGCGGGGTGGGCGATTCTTATTTACGTCAGAAAAATCGGAGAACGCCTCGTCAACTGGATCGATCGTCGTTTTTTCCGCGAAGCCTACAACGCAGAGCAAATCCTCTCAGATCTGAGCGAGAAGGTACGCACTATAGTCGAGACCCGCCCGCTGCTCGAAATTGTGGCCCAGCGCATCTCTGAATCTCTTCATGTGCTGCGTGTGGCACTGTTGCTGGACAACGGCGGCATTTACCACCCGGCGCATGCCGTTGGCTACGCAGGACTGCCCGATGTCCGCTTTAACGATGGGGACGTCATTGTAAAGCACCTGCAGAAAGTGAAGCAGCCGTTGCGCGTCAATTTGAAAGATTCCGATTTGTGGTTGAACGAGCCGGGCGAGATGGACCAGGAAGAGAGCGCAAGACTGAAGGAACTTGCTGCTCAGCTTTTGCTCCCCCTTGCCGCCAAGGAGAAGTTGCTCGGTTTTATCACCCTGGGTCCAAAGCAGTCCGAGGAACCATATTCGGGGAGCGATCTGCGCCTGCTTCAATCGGTCGCAACTCAAACCGGCTTGGCGCTGGAAAACAGCCGTTTGACCGCCGCTATTGCAGCGGAGGTTGCGCAGCGTGAACGCCTGAATAGAGAGCTCGAGATCGCGCGAGAAGTTCAGGAGAGACTCTTTCCGCAGGACCTTCCGCCAGTGCCGGGATTGGATTACTGCGGTGCGTGCCGCCCGGCGTTTGGCGTGGGAGGGGATTACTATGACTTCGTGTCGCTAGCCAGCGGCGAACTCGGGATCGCCATCGGCGATGTCTCCGGCAAAGGGATCTCGGCCGCGCTGCTGATGGCAAGTCTGCAGGCTTCACTGCGCGGCCAGACAATTGACGGGGGGTGTGAGCTGTCAAAGTTAATGGGCAATGTCAACCGCTTGGTTTATGACGCCTCGGCCTCCAACCGCTACGCGACTTTCTTTTATTCGCAATACCAGCCTGGGAACCGCTCTCTCACCTATGTTAACGCCGGCCACAACGCGCCCATGGTTCTACGCAAGAACGAAGGGACTTGGGACATCATCCGGCTGGAAACCGGGGGACCGGTTGTCGGCTTGCTCCCGGGGGCGGCCTATGAGCATGCGACTTTGATCCTTCATCCCGGTGATATGCTGCTTGCATTCACCGACGGCATCAGCGAAGCGATGAATCCTGCTGAGGAGGAATGGGGTGAGAAACGCCTGATAGAAGCTGCCAAGGACTGTCTCACCTTGAACGCGGCTGGAATAATAGACAAACTCATGAAGGCCGCCGATGCTTTCGCCGCTGGAGCCGTTCAGCATGACGACATGACGCTAGTCGTGGCCCGCGTGGTCGCATTCGATTCCACTGCTTCAGCGGCAGCGGTGGGAGTCGCTTAGCGGCCTTTACAGCTATCTCAAGGGTGTACTGACCAAATCCCCGCGCGAGAGTCAGCGAGCATCAGAGATAGGATTTGGAAACCCGGCTGGCCCGGATTATTCAAACATTCACACAAAGACCTAGGGCGGCAGAGCCGCAACCAAATATTGCAGCAACGACCGCGAGCCGCAGACGGAGACCCCGCTGGGCGGGGTCATAGAGCATAGCCGGGGCAGAGCGCGCTTTTTGCGCGGCGCCCCCGGTCTGCGACACCCATCAAGGGTATGCACCCTGAAGGGGTGCGACACGAATCGCGGATGTATTTTTTTGGGGAAGGCCGGCTCGGGTCAATCATCGGGAAATTTTGTTGCACCCCTACAGGGTGCGCAGGTCGATATTGGGGGAAGTCGACCGGGGGCGTCGCGTAAAAAACGCGCTCTGCCCCCGGCTATACTCTTCGACGCCTTCGGCGTCTAAAGCAAACCAAATCTTTGCGGCTCGTAAAGAATTTAGGC
>DASXTB010000092.1:0-56483 GCA_036505615.1 Acidobacteriota bacterium | reverse complement strand
ATGCGCGGTGACACCCTGTTTTTTAAGTTTCTGAGCCAGTACCCGAACGATTTCCGGATCGAAGCCTGGCAGTAGCTGGTCCATCATTTCCACAACCGTGACTTGCGCACCAAGTTTGGCATACATGGTGCCGAGTTCCAGCCCGATATAGCCGCCGCCCAACACGGCCAGCTTTTTGGGAACTTCAGCGAGCGCCAGTGCCTCAGTTGAGCTCAAAATCCGGTCTCCAAATTCAAACCCCTTCAGCTCCACCGGCCGGGACCCTGTGGCAATCACGAAATTCTTTGCACGCACGGTGACCGTGCCCCCTCCGCTAATCTCGACCTCATCCTTGCTTTTGAATCTCGCCGTCCCCTGAATCACCTCACCATTGTTTCCCTTACACAGATGCGCGACGCCGCCGGTTAATTTGTCCACGATTCCACTCTTCCACTGCTGCATCTTTCTCATATCTATCTTGGGTGAACCGGCGCTGATACCCATAATCTCTGCAGTTTTGAATTTCTCTACTAATTTCGAAGCCGAGATCAATGCCTTGGAAGGAATGCAGCCCACATTCAGACAGACTCCGCCGAGGCGCTCCTTCTCGACAAGCGCTGTCTTCTGCCCTAATTGCGCCAAGCGAATGGCGACCGCGTACCCGCCGGGCCCTCCTCCAATCACCAGCGCGTCTACTTGTTTGGTGCTCATTGATGATCTCCCCTATTCGATTACGGATTGCGGATTGCGGATTTCGGATTGCGGATTGAGAAACTGTCCGTTGTCAGTTGTCCGTCGTCAGTAGCTTTCAGCCACCGGCGGTCAGCTATCAGCCATCAGGACTCAGCTCAACCTGTTGACCATTAGCCCTCATCCATATATTGCTGACAGACTGATTGCTGATAGCTGCCCGCTGAAAGCTGACTGCTGAAAGCTAATTACAACGGACCACTGACAACGGACGACTTGTCAATCCGCAATCCGAAATCCGCAATCCGAAATCCGCAATCCGAAATCCACAATCCGCAATCCGAAATCCGCAATCCGAAATCCGCATTCGTAGTGGCCCTTCGCGCCCAATCGATTTAAAATGACCCCATGAAATTTAGGGACTGGGCACTGATTGCCATATCCGCTGTTCTGGTGATGGTCTGGCTGCTCAGCCGTATACAGAAGGACCTGACCGTTCAGATCCGAACTCTGAACGGCGTTCGGGTATTCATCGCAGCGCTTCCCCTCTCGCTATACAGCGTAGTCTTTTTCTTACACGAACTCTCCGCGATGCTGGGGGAGCCGGTCAGGGTCACGGCTAGAAGGTTGATCATGCTCATCAGCGCTTTCGGTCTCTCTTCTCTGTTTTTGATTTGCGCCGCATTCATCGGGCTCACTCTTCGGCAGGCGTTGTGGGCCCGGATCGAGCACGGGCTTCGGAGCCGAAACCTCCGAGGAGACACAGGCGCCGTGCTGCACATGCAGATCTCACTGGGCCAGTCGAAGGCAGGCTTATTGGCTAACCTGACGTTGCTTGCCCTGATGCCCATCCCGCTGTTCCTGTTGCGATTTAAGCGGCAGCTATTTGCCCACTTCCCCAACCAGGTCGATTGGCAGGCGGGAACCTGGTTTTACATTCTTACCATGCTGATGCTCGCCACCGCGCTTTACGGTTTGCGCCGCCATTACGATTTGTGGATGCGCGAACGGGAGCTCTATCGGAAGCTTTCTTAGCCCGCGAAGCGGGCTAGGCCGCTTTCAGCGGCCTAAGCCGTCCCGGAGGGACAGCCGCGCCGCGAAGCGGCGCTATTGGAGAGACGCCCCGTGGGGCGTCTCCTGCACGATGAAAGATTGTGCGGGAGACGGCCCTCAGGCCGTCTCTCCAAAATGTCCAAACTCTAGAGCTGTCCCGGAGGGACAGCCCTGTTCTCATGCTGCAGTGCGCTGCAAACCGGTGCGTCCGCGAAGCGCTTTAACTCAACCTGTCGTATCAAAAAATGGTCGCTGGGTTCAGGAAGAATCCTCGCATCTGTAGGCTCGGGAGCGGGATAGTGGTCGCCTCTTGCCACATTCGCGTTCATTTGCGTTCATTCGCGGGCAGCCCACCAAATACCTGATCGACCAGCACCAAGCCTTCCCAGGCGGCGGGGAAACCGGCATAAGGCGCAATCTGGAGAAGTGTCTCGAGGATCTGCTGGCGCGTCGCGCCGTTCCTTCGCGCCATGCGTATGTTCAGCTCCAGGCCCCGGCTTCGTCCCAGAGCGGCCAGAGCGGCAATGGTGCACAAACTCTTGGTCCTGCGGTCGAGCTGCGGGCGTGCCCAAATTTCACCTGCTAGAAACCCCACCACATATTTTTCGAAGTCCGGGCAGATGCTCCCCCAGCCTTTGCGCACCTTGCGTGCTTCGGTTTTCCCCAGCATTTCATCCAGAATTTTAAGACCTCGACTCCTGTTCATGATCCACCCCCATCAATTGCGGATTGCCGATTGCGGAATGCGGATTTCGCATTTCTCAATTGCGGATTGCAGATTTCGGATTGCGGATTGTTCGATTGCAGATTGCGGATTGCGGATTGCAGATTGGAGATCAACTGCTGGGCGTTCCTATTTCGGATTCAAAATCGTCACTTGGACGGAATAGTTCGATCCATTTATCATGTTTTAATCCGCAATCCAAAATCCGCATTCCGCAATCGAGAAATCCGCAATCCGAAATCCGCAATCCGCAATCCGCAATTGAGAAATCCGAAATCCGCAATTCTTTACAGTCCGTAGCCTGCGCAAACACGAATCGACTGGCCAGTGATGTTTTTGGCGGCGTCCGATGCCAAAAACAAAACCAAGCCGGCAACATCGCCGGCGCCCACCATCCGCTGCAGCGCGGTCCGACGCTTGAATTCCTCCTCCACCTCCACAAACGGCCGCCCTTCCGCTTCGGCACGGTGAGCAATCACGTGGCTCATTCGCTCCCCTTGGACGGGACCGGGACAGACAGCATTCACACGCACGTTGTAAGATCCAAGTTCCGCGGCCAGTGTCTGCGTCAGGCCGATCAAGCCCCACTTGGAAACGGCATAAGGCGCCCGCAGGGGATAAGCGCGCAGGCCTGCAACCGACGAAATGTGGACGATGCTGCCTGAACGCCGCGACATCATGTGCGGAGCGACGGCGCGATCGCAAAGAAAAGCTCCGGTCAAATTAATTGCCAGCGTCTCTTCCCATTCCGGGACACTGACTTCCACCAACGGAGCCGTCGGCCCCTCGATGCTCGCATTGTTGATCAGGACGTCGATTTGTCCCCACTCGGCCAGCGCCCGCTCTGCCGCTTCCTCGATGGAATCAGCTCGGGCAAGGTCAAGAAAGATACCGATCGCCACTCCGCCATGGTTACGAATTTCCGTGGCTGTCTCTTCAATTCGGCCTTTACCGGTGGCAGCAACTCGGTAGCCTTGCGATGCAAAGGCGAGCGCCATTTCCTTTCCCAAACCCTTTCCCGCGCCTGTGATCAACACGGTTTGCGCTGTGCTTGTCATGAACCGATTATAAAGTCGACGGTCAAAGGTCGAATGTCAAATCAATCGACATTGCAATCGCCACTAGAAGGGGCTATTCTGCCAGAAATCAGATTTCCCACCTTTACTATGATCGGAAACACGATAGATCACTATCGCGTTCTGGAGAAGCTGGGTGGCGGCGGCATGGGTGTCGTCTACAGGGCAGAAGATACCCGGTTGGAACGCAGCGTCGCCCTGAAGTTTTTGTCTGAGGAAATCTCGGCTGACCGCCAGTCACTGGAGCGCTTTCAACGCGAAGCACGCACAGCATCGGCATTGAATCATCCTCACATCTGCACCATACACGATATCGGCCATTATGAAGGGCGGCCCTTCATCGTGATGGAGCTGCTGGAGGGCGAAACTTTGAAGCAGCGTATGAGAGGCGTCCCTTTTCCGACAGAACAGATGCTGGCCCTAGCGATTCAAATCGCTGACGCCTTGGATGCCGCGCATTCGAAAGGCATTGTCCATCGCGACATCAAACCTGCCAACATCTTTATTACCGAGCGCGGGCAGGCGAAGATTCTGGACTTTGGACTGGCCAAGCTGGCGGCGAAAGCGCCAGCGGCCCCCGCGGGAGCAGCTTCAGGTTTGCCGACCGTGCCGCTGCCCATCGGAGCACTAACCACGCCCGGAACTGCAATGGGCACTGTCGCTTACATGTCGCCGGAACAAGCCAGGGGTGAAGATGTTGATGCTCGCGCCGATCTCTTCTCCTTCGGTGTTGTGCTTTACGAGATGGCTACCGGCGTACTCCCTTATCAAGGCAACACGCTGGCCGTGTTGTTTGACGCCATTCTGAACAAGGAGCCTGCGCCTCCGGCCCAACTGAATCCTCTATTGCCGCCGCGACTGGAGCAGATCATTTTAAAAGCATTGGAGAAAGATCCGAACCTCCGCTGCCAGTCGGCTAAAGAAATGCTTGAAGACTTGGAGCAAGCGGAGTACGGCGTCGATTCAAATTCAGCCTCGCCGGTCACCACCGCGGTTTCGAAACGATATCCGGTCGCAAGCCCGGATTCCGCACCCGCAGTGCGTGAAGCCCCGCCTATCTCGACGGCACCTGCCACATTGCGCAAGAGCCGTCCCGTGCTTTTTCGTGTTGCCGGAATCCTGCTTGCTGTGATTCTCGGAGTGGTGCTCCTGTGGTCGCTGCTCCCTCAAGGCTGGTATAGCAGCAGGAATCGAGGTGGACTTGGCGGGCTTCCATCACAAAAACATCTGGTAGTGCTCCCCTTCGCCAATGTCGGAGAAAATCCCTCAAATAAGGCCTTATGCGACGGGTTGGTCGAAATACTGACCAGCAAGCTTACCCAGCTGGAACAGCCTCGCAGCTCGCTTTGGGTCGTTCCGGCCAGCGAAGTGCGCGCCCGGTCAATCACCAGCGTCGAAGACGCCCGAAAGGCGTTTGGGGTGACGCTGGCGGCTACCGGCAGCATGCAGCACGTGGGCAGCAACGTCCGCTTGACTTTGAATTTGGTCGACGCCAGCACGGTGCGGCAGCTCCGATCCTGGGTTTTCGACGAACCAGCAACCAATCTCACTGGCTTGCAGGACGGGACGGTGGTTAAGCTGGCGGAAATGCTGGAAATCGAACTGCATCCGGAAACACTTCGGGTCATGGCGGCCGGAAGCACTACTATCCCCGGGGCGTTGGAGTTCTATCTGCAGGGCCGCGGTTACCTGAATCACTACGAGAAGCAGGAAAATCTGGAAACGGCCATCAACTTATTTGACAAAGCGCTCAAGGAGGATCCCAACTATGCCCTGGCCTACGCAGGCAAAGGGGAGGCTGTCTGGCGTAAGTATGAAGCTACTCGGGATACCAAGTGGGTAGAGCCCGCCATCGCGAATTGCAAGCAGGCGATCAAATTGAATGACCATCTCCCGGCAGCGCACATAACGCTGGGCTTGGTGGACAACGGCACAGGCCGATATGAGGAGGCGATCAGTGCTTTTCAGCGAGCGCTGGAACTGGAGCCGGGCAATCCAGACGCCTATCGAGGACTAGGGAAATCCTACGAAGCGAAAGGCCAGCTCGATAAGGCCGAATCCACCTACAAGAAGGCGATTGAATTGCGGCCGGACTACTGGGCGGGTTACAACACGCTGGGAGTTTTCTATTACCTGCACGGCCGTTACGCCGACGCGCTCACGCAGTGGCAGCAGGTGGTGTCGCTCACTCCCGACAGTTTTTGGGGATATAACAATTTGGGCGGGGCCTACCTGGGTCTGGAGCGCAGCGCGGACGCCCGTCAGATGTTTGAGCGCTCGCTGAAAATCGAGCCTAACTATGGCGCTTATTCCAATCTGGGTAGCATCTATTTTTCTGAAGGACGCTACGGCGAAGCAGCTTCAATGTTTGAGAAAGCGTTGGAAAAGGATCCGCGCGACTACAAGGTTTGGGGAAATCTGGCTTCAACTTATTATTGGATGCCCGAAAAGAAACAGCAGGCAAGCAGTATTTTCAGACGGGCTGCCGGAATGGCCGAAACGCAGCGAAAGATCAACCCCCGCAGCTCAGCGTTACTATCAAACCTGGCGCTTTATTACGCAATGATGGGCGACCGCAATAAAGCCCTCGACCTGGTGCGCCAGGCGTTAGACTCGGCTCCTCAGGATGTGAACGTCATGTACCGGGCCGCTCAGACTTATGAGCAGCTAGGACAGCGCGACCCGGCGCTTGAATGGATTGGAAAGGCGTTGGCAAATGGCTATCCACGGACGGCAATTGACCGATCACCAGGGTTGCGAGAGTTGCGAAAGGACTCGCGCTTTCAAAGCTTACAAAACAGATCTGAAAGTGAAATGAAGAAACATTCTCAAAAATAGGAGGCCCTTGCTATGGCAGGAAACGACCATGACGTAGTGATTTTCCCCAAAGGCAGCGACTGCACGGTAGAACCGGCGCATCTTGCGGTCAACGAGGACGACTTTATCACCTTCTTCGCGATCGGCACCGACATCACCCTCTTTTTCCCGGAGCCGGACATTTTCAACCCGCGACAGGTCGATCCCGTGCGAATCAAGAGTGGAAAAAACAAGAAACTAAAAATCAAGGCGAGCGCCCAGCGTGGCGTACATTCTTACGGCGTGCACTGTGAAGAGACATCGAGCTTTGCGTTGGGCAATTCCGATCCGGACATAATTATTTACGGCTAGTGTAGGTCATCGGTCAACGGTCATCGGTTATCGGGCATCGGTTATCAGTCAACAAGTCAGCAGGTCCACAGGTCCACAAGTCAAAACCGATTTCGCACCTGCTGACTCGCTGACCTGCTGACTTGTTGACTGACGACTGATATGACTGTGAACACCTCGCGACATCGTTGACACTTTGACCTTGACCGATGACATTCATTTCTGCTTGGAGAGCTGTTGCAGGATCTCCCCTACTTTGCGTATCTCCTCGCCGTAAAGCGCCCAGTTCCCTTCACGCTGGGCTCGCACGGCACGCTGATAGCTCTCGGCTGCCTGTCGAATCAGCTCGTCGCGACTTGCGCCCGGTTTGGCCGATTCCTTTTGCCCGGCCGCGGGCGAGACACCTTGGGCCTGAGCCAATTCGGGAGGGGCGCCGGCTTCAGTGCCGAAGATCTTCGCCAAGGACTGCTCCAGGGTCTCCTCCATGGCGATGTGATTTTCGTAAGCCACCACCACCCGTTTCAGCTCAGGGATCTTTCCGCTCTCGGCACGGAGGTAAACGGGGCGAACGTAGATCAGCGTCTCTTCGATGGGGATCACAAGCAGCGTTCCTTGAATCACCACCGATCCCCGCTGATCCCAGAGCGATATCTGGCGCGAAATCTCAGGGTCCTGATTAATGCGGGCATTGATCTGCTTGGGGCCGTAGACGAGCCTCTGCTTGGGAAATAAGTAAACGAGCAGCTTCCCATACTCATCTCCGTCACTGCGAGCCACCATCCATGAGGCAAGGTTGTCTTTCTTGCGTGGATTGAAAGGGAGCATCAAAATGAATTCCTCGCGGCTTTCGCCGGGCAGCCTCATGATCGTGTAGTAGGGATTCATCATCTGGGGTTGCTGCTGCCCGTGCGTCAGCACCGGCACTTCCCACTGATCTTCCTTGTTATAGAAGATCTGTGGCTGGGCCATGTGGTAGGTGGAATACACCGCCGTCTGGATGGCAAAAATGTCCTCCGGGTAGCGCAGATGTTTTCGCAGATCTTCAGGCATTTCCGCCAGCGGCCGAAATACGCCAGGAAAAATATCACCATATGTCCGGAGGATGGGATCTGAAGGGTCGGCGGTGTAAAACCGAATCGATCCGTTATAGGCGTCCACCAGTACCTTAACGGAATTGCGAATGTAATTGCCAATGCCCTCCACCATTTCGGCGTAGGGATACTGGTCCGAAGTGGTATAGGCGTCCTGAATCCAGTACAGCTTTCCCTGCGAGATCACCATGTATGGATCGCGGTCGAGCTTGAGATAGGGCACCACGCGCGCAATGCGCCGCTGCAAGTTGCGGTGGTAAAGAATCCGGCTCTCCGGCGTAATCAGCTTGGACAGAAGAATGTCAGATGATCCCACGCCAATGGAGAACACCAATCGGCGGAAGAAGGACGTAATCGGCACGCCTCCGGTGCCTTCGTAGTTGCGATAAACGTTCTGCTCTCCGGCCGGATAATCAAATTCGCCGGCATCACCCGAGGACCCCCGCGTATCGGCAATTACATAATCATTGGTCAGCTCCCCGTAGTAGATCTGCGGCCGATCAATCTGCACGCCGGAAACCAGAGACTTGGGAGGAATATCCTTGACCAGCAAAACGGGAAGCCCTTCGGGAGTTACCCGATTCACCGGGCCAAGCGTGAGGCCAAATCCATGCGTGAAGGAGAGATGATCGTTTATCCAGTTGCGGTTGGGGAGACTCTCAGTAGAAAGTTCACGGGGCGAGAGCATAATCTGCTGCAAGTGGCCATCGATGACGTAACGGTCATTGTCTACCGACAGAAAATCGTAGTAGGTGCGGATTTCCTGGATCTGGCTGAACGTGTCCAGCAGCGGGCCATGGTCCCAGAGCCTGATGTTCTTTATGGTGGTGCTGTTTCGCTCAATATCCCCTTTGGTCAAAGTTGTCTCCGCGCTCAGTTCCCGTTCCTCCACTTTGTCCAGGTTGAAAGCCTCTCGCGTCGCCTGGATGTTGAACTGGATAAAGGGGGTCTCGCGCGTCAACTCTTGGGGAGTGACGACTACCCGCTGAATCAGTGACGGGTAGACCAATTTCACCAGAAAAATGAGGATGTACGCCGCCACCGCGATACGAACGAGGTAACGCACGGGTCTGAAAGCGGCAATGGCAAAAAAGACGGCGAGTGCCGCCAGAAAGAACGCGGAAATCCGCGCCAGCGGCATGCGCGCAGAAACATCGGTATATCCCGGGCCGATAAACAAACTGGACGGAGATGTCATCATGTTGAAGATTTCCAGCCAGTTTGAGAGCGACATTAGCAACAAGAGGAGCGCCAGCAACAGAAAGAGGTGGCGGCGAGCCGTTCCGCCCAGGTAGAAGGTTCGGCGAAAGGACAACTGGCGAGCGAAGAAATATATCGCCAGGCTTACCACCAGCGAAGCGATCACCACCACAAACAGATACCCGACCAAGTCTGAATAGAGCGGCAGCCTGAAGACGTAAAAGCTGATGTTTCGGCCAAGCAGCGGATCCGTCCTGCCGAAAGGCTGCGCATGAAGAAACTTCATCACATCCTGCCATTCGCCGGCAGCGGAACCGCCTATGATGAACCCGAGCAACAGAGAGAGCGCCGCTGCAATCCAGCGCAGCAACGAAGGCGCAACCGAGACCTCCCTTAAATCAATCACTCCCGGGGCCTGGGCCCAGACCTGGAACTGATTGCCGCGGATGGCAAGGTTTGCATTTAGAAAGAGGAACAGCGCTGCGAAAAGTCCGGCTGCCAGGCCAAGTGCCACTTGCGCCAGAAGCATCGTGATGAAAACATGGCTGTAGCCCACCTCCTGGTACCAGTACCAGTCCATCAGCACGCTCACTCCAAACCGAAAGAAGACGTAGAGGGCAGCCAGGGCAATCAGAAACAGGAATATCGGACTGATGCGTCTGCGTGAACGGGGAAGCCTGCGCATAGAGGTGATTATGTTAGCAGGTTTAGAGGTTCGCAGGGGGCAGGTTATACCCTAGAGTCCGGCTGGGGATCAAAACCGGTCTTTAACGCAAAACTTGTGAGTTCTAACCCAGCCTGTCCCGCAATCCGTCTCCCACGAAATTGAAAGCCAGAACCAGCAACATAATAGCCAGTCCTGGAAAAACCGTGAGGTGAGGCGCTTCAAAAATATGATTGCGCGCCGCATTCAGCATCGCGCCCCACGATGGAGCGGGAGGAGTGATTCCCAGTCCAAGAAAGCTCATAGTTGCCTCGGCCATAATGGCGCCCGCCATTCCCAGGCTTGCCTGCACGACCAGCGGATCGAGAACATTGGGGAAAATATGGTTTAAAAAGATCCGCTGGGCGCCCGCCCCTTCGGCCCTAACGGCCTGAACGTAGTCGAATTCCCTTACTTTGAGGATTTCCCCACGGACTAGCCGAGCATACCCGACCCAACCGATCAGAACCAGCGCGATGATGAGATTGGCGAGCCCCGGTCCACGAAAAGCCACAAAAGCAATAGCCAGCAGGATTCCTGGAACCGCCATCAGCACGTCGACCAGACGCATCAGCACGTCGTCGATCCACCCTCCATAGTATCCCGAAAAACCTCCCACCAGCGTTCCCACCAGAACGGAGCCACAAACCACGGTGACGCCGACCAACAAGGAAATTCGCGCGCCATAGAGCAGCCGTGAGAATATGTCCCGCCCCAGCTCGTCGTAACCCATCCAGTGGTCCTCACTAATCCCTTCCAGCCGATGAGGCAGATCCTGGCTTTCGTAAGGGTAACTGGCCAGCCAGGGAGCCAACAGAGCAGCCAGCGAAAAGAAGACGACCAGCCAAACGCCAACGCGTGCCGGCAAACGGAGCGCCCGGTAAAAGGCGAGGAGCTTTTTCAATAGCGCACCCGAGGATCCAAAAAAGAATAAGTGAGATCAGTAAGGAAATTTATCAAGATGTACGTCACCGAAATCGCCAGGATGCAAGTTTGGATCAGCGGGTAATCGCGCGACTGGATTGACTGGATCAACAGGCGTCCGATTCCCTGCCAAGAGAAGATGGTTTCCGTGATAATTGCGCCGGCAAGAAGACCTCCAAACTGGAGACCGATAATTGTGATCACTGGCATCAGTCCATTCTTCAATGCGTGGAGGTAGATTACACGCCGTTGACTGAGACCCTTGGCTCGGGCGGTAATTACATAGGGACGAGAAAGCTCATTGATCATAGCGCTGCGAATCATTCGAACAAGGATGGCCGCCAGCGCGGTTCCTAAAGTAATGGCGGGCAGAACAAGGTGCGCCCAGGTTCCCATCCCCGACACAGGGAGCAGCGGCCAGGTGATGGCCAAGCCGATGATCAGCAAAGGTCCCAGGACAAAGTGTGGAATAGAGACGCCCGAGAGGGACAATGAGGTGAGCGCGGAATCCAAAGCGCTTCCCCGCTTGCGGGCTGCGAGAACTCCCAGGGGCAAAGCAATCAGAATTCCCAGTATCATGCTGGATAGCGTGAGCTCCAGCGTGGCGGGATAAGTCTGTCGCAAGGTTTTGACCACCGACTCGCCGGTTCTAAAGGAGGTCCCGAATTCTCCGTGAAACAGATTTTTCCAGTAATGAACGTATTGCCGCGTCAGCGCCAAATCCAACCCCAGGCTTTTTCGCATCTCGGCAATTTCTTCCGGCTTGGCACCTTCGCCAAGCATTGCCTCGGCCGGGTCTCCGGGGATTAGATGAATCAAGAGAAAAACAAAAGTGACCACGCCCCAGAGAGTGATCAGCGTCAGACCAAAACGACGTAATAGGAAAGTGCCCATCTCTAAGCTTCAGCCCTGTTCTCTGCGGCGTCTTTGCGTTCTTTGCGTCTCTGCGCCGCTAACCGTTAAATTCTTTACGAGCCGCAAAGATTTGCTTTAGACCCCGCCCAGCGGGGTCTCCGTCTGCGGCTTGCAGCCGTTGCTGCAATATTTGGTCTCGGCTCTGCCGCGCGCTAGGGTGAATTTTTGTGATAATGCAGGCCGCTTGTGCACGCTAATCCTTGCCTACCTTCCGGGCAGGTTCTACCATTATCGTCTTAAACCCTGTCAAACGAACCACGCCAGGAGCCGCCTTTTTCATTTTGAGCACGTTTTTCTTTCTTGTGTAATGCACTGCTGCTTTCTTCAGGTTCTTAGCTTTGCTGAAATACGCCGCCAGCTGAGCGGCCTCGCGCAGGGTCACAGGAGGAAGCTCCGCTCGATTCTCCAGCTTCACTACGACATGAGAGCCTGGATAATCAGCGGCGTGAAACCAGAAATCCTGGGAGCGCGCCTCACGAAATGTTAGCTGATCATTTTCTCGATTGCTCTTTCCTACTAGAATGGCCAAGCCGTCACTTGAGGTGTATCTCCTGAAGGGCCGCGTCTTCGGCTGCACTACTTCCCTCTTGGCAGGTTTCTTCTCGGCGGCGGGCAGGTCTGTAAGGCATCGCGCCTGATTGAGTCGCTCCGCACGGACATCCAGCGCTCCAATTTCTTCTTCAACTCTCTCCAGCTTGGTCTCCAAAGCTACTCGTGCTCCCTCCAGACGCTTGGCTTTTCGAAAATAGAAATCGATATTGTCGCGCAGACTCTCGCGGCGTGGCAGGGGGATAGAGATGACGGGCTGGTCCGGCTCGAACAGATCCACTGCCTGGATCGCTTCCGGGAGATCCCGACCTTTCCAGGCGGCTGACTCAATCTTCAGCAGCTCTCCATAACGCATCAAGGTCTCGGCACGCTTCGCTTCTTGCAGCTGTAATTTCAAGTTCTCCCGGAGTCTCAGCCGTTTTTTTTGATCCTGCGCCAGTTCGCGCAGTGTCTGGTCGCGCTGGGCATGGAATTGCTTCCAGTTCTTCGCCAGCGGGCGCAAGAACGAAGACGCCTCTTGGAAGTTCGCAAATTCCTTTTCCCTCTCTTGAGGCCGAGACTGCAGCCGCAGTGGAACAAGAAGACAGTCGCGATGGAAATTAAAAGTGCGCAGATCATCCAGATCGGTTCCCGCGCGTAGATAAAGATACCATCGCTTTGAGTTGCGCAAGTCTTGCCGAATATTTTTCAGGGCCGCTCCTAATGGCTGGCTGCCGCCGCTGCAACGGCTCCAAACTTCGCGAGCCAGCACCGGACCAAAGCCCTCGACTTGCTCCAGCAGATCTTGCTCGCTTTGGAATTTAAATTCAGCGGCGGCTGCCTCCTCCCATGAAAGACGCGACAGGGAAGGTGGATATTCATAGAAGTCGCGCTCCTTGTGCCGGCGCGAGGCCACCAAGTCGGCAAACCTTGCCGCGACGATCCTGGCATCCGCGTCCAGCAGAAAAACATTGGCCGTAATAGGAATCAACTCCAGCACCAACTGAGCGCCGTTGGAGAAAGAAAATCTTAGCACTCTGTCTCCGCGCGGTTTTTCGATCACGCTCACCGCCTTACCCACGAGAGCCGCTGCGATTCGTTGGCCAAAAGCGTCGTCCAAATTCTTTTCGCGGGGAGGCGTTGGCAACATATAGAGATAGGGGGGAACGCCACGCTGCAGATAGATGCCGAGCGTCGCAGGCGGCAGATCCAGCAGGAGCTCATCGCTGCAGGAACGACGCGCCGCGCGCACGACCTCGCCAGTCAGTGTCGCAGCCAGAACTGCAGCTACTCGATCCAGAACGAAGTCTTCCATTAGCCGGGATTATGCATGAATTAAAAGAACGAGCCACGGATTTACGCTGATTACACGGATAAGTTCGGGGTCGGGGGATGGGCGCGATGAACGACTTAGTACGTCAGATTGCAAGTTGGCGTCCATCCCCCGACCCCGATCTTATCCGTGCAAATCCGTGTAATCTGTGGCCGGTTCATTCAGTTCACGAATAATTCTGGTTACGGGCTTCTTTGATGAACGGCTCAATGCGGCGTTAAGCCAGTCTGGCCGGCACGAGCATCTCAGCAGCGGATCACGGCTGTGCGAGAGAGAAAGTCATGCAGGCAGCGCGACCGGCGATCCCAGAGCGCCCACATCAGTCCGAACATTGCCAGGGCCCATGAAAAGAGGAAAAAGACGCAGCGCAGCAGCAACTGGTAAAACAGCAGGTCATCAGCCTGTTCATCGATCACCTTCAAGCCGGTAAGCATCATTCCCACGGTCCGGTGCGTCAATCCCAGAAAGTATATCGAATAGAAAAGTTGGAAAAACAGCACGGATCCCCAGAGGGTGGGCCGAAAAGAAGCCGCCATAATATCGATATTCCCGAATCGCAGCGAAATCCCCAGGAAAAGGACGGTGCAGCCGGCGACGATCAACAGATCGATCAGTCCGCTCAGTGTCCGCGTCAGGAGAATTCCCTTTCCGGCAATCCAGCTCTGCGGCAGGGATCCAGCGTCGATTCTAGGCCTGGAATTAGTTGGGACATGCGCTGCGACCGAGGAAGCACGTGTCGCATTCAAGCTCTTTGGAAGATCCCGCTGCACAGAAGGTTTTCTCGCTGCACCTGCCGCCGGATTCTCGTTCTTTTCAGAAGGGGACTTTTGTATTGAGGCCTGAAAGTCGAGAAGGTTTTTGTGTATGTCGTAACCGGCCTTGCTGATCGGCTGAGGATCTACAGCGGTGCGCTTGATTTCCGGAGATTTTGGCGGTGGCAAAGTCGTGCCGAGGGGCGCCGGAATTGGTTCAGTTGAACGAGCGACTGAAGCCCGACCCTTTCTTTCCTGCGCTTGCGCTAGTTTTTGCCGAAGCTCTTTCTTCCAGTCCGCTGCAGGAAGCTTGTCGGGTTGCTGGCGCGCAAATTCGAAAGACAAATTGTCTGAAACCTTGCTTATTTTGCGTGCGTTGATTCTGGAGATGCCCGAATTGGGGAAGGAATCACCGGTGGGTTCTTGGTGCCCGCATCGATCGCATCGCTGTCCGAGAACAAAGGTGGCGGAGTGGCACTTAGGACAAAGCATTCATTCAGGTGGCAGGTCATCAGGAGCATAAGCTAAGCGGTCTTATCAGCAGTGATTCCTGCTTGCTGCCTTTCTGCAGGCTGATAGTAGCAATCATTCGCTAAAGTTGCAAGAGAGCCGGATGATCGGTAATGACTCAGTGAAACTGAGTCAGGCGCCGCGAAGCGGCGCTATTGGAGAGACGCCCCGTGGGGCGTCCCCTGCACGATGAAAGATTGTGCGGGAGACGGCCCACCGGCCGTCTCTCCAAAATGTCCAAACTCCAGGACTCAGTGAAACTGAGTTACTACCGGATGATCTGGCCGCGCACGAATTAGGGGACAGACCACGGAGGCTGTCTCAAGACCACGAAACCACGGGGAACACGGGGACCACAGGGGCTTTCGAACTTGGCGGCAAAATTCTTAATTTTGGGGACAGACACCTTAATTCCCCCGTTCCCCGTGGTTCACCATCAGACACTCGACATGACAGAGGCAACGGTTTAATCTGTGCCGCCTGCCTCTGGCGGTGAGACTTGGAGGTTGTCTCCGAATTATGAAACCACGGGGAACACTGGGAACACGGGGCACAAGAAGGTCAGTCGATAAACGGCAAGATTCGGCGAATAAAGAAACCATCAAATACCCCGTGGAAATCCAAAATGGCGTCAAATTGAGAATTGTTTGCCCTCAAGATTCATCCTGGATTTCAATTTTAGGGGTCTGTCCCCAAAATTAAGGGGTCTGTCCCCAAAATTATGAATGTACAATAACGCGGTGAAGCGCGCTGGTTATTGGGTTCTGGGGATATTTCTTTTAACTATTGTTGCGGCCATATCTCTGACACTCTGGTACAAGATGTCTCTGGTGCATGTTGTGGTCAAGAATGCCGTGCTGCAGAAGGCCCCTCCCGAGGCCCGGGCCAGCCTGGAGTCCGCCTTCGAGCAGGCGCGAGCCCAAGCCGAGCGCGCGCGGCGCTCGGACGCCTACCTGGAAACCCTCTTTGCCATCTCCCAGCGCGTGGAGAAAGTCCAGCATCTGAGCCCGGAAGCGATCGGAGAGATCCTGCGAATGCTGCAGGCTTCTTTGACACCAAATCCCGTGGGAACCGTAATTTCTAGGAACTTTCCGGCCATTTCTGTAGTCTAATTAAACGAAGGAACACGTCCATGGCCAACCCGACCGTTGGTTCCAACCTGGGGGTTTTCTCCTGCTGCCCGGAGACAGCCCATTCAGACAACGCGCTGGTCGAAGCATTGCAAAAAGGCGATTTGCGGGCTTTTGAAGTCACGTTTCACTCATACAAAACACTTGTCTACAACCTCAGTTATCGGATCCTGCTGGATCGAGAGGACGCACTGGATGTTTCGCAAGAAGTCTTTCTGACCCTGTTTCAGAAGATTACCCACTTTCGCGGCGACTGTTCCCTGAAAAGCTGGATCTTTCGCATCACCTTCAACAAGAGCCTGAACAAGAAAAAGTGGTGGCGCAGGCGGGGCAAGTTCAACACTGAGACGCTTTCTTTGCTTCATGCAGAGCGCATCAGGAGCCGCGACGGCCAGCAGCCCGACGCTTCCCTCCAGTGCCGGGAAATAGAGGATCTGGTTCGCCGCAGCATGACGAAGCTGCCTCTGGTCCAACGCGCCGTGATCTTGCTTCGTGATATGGAAGGATGCAGCTACGAAGAAATAGCGGAAATTACGGGAGCCTCTGTTGGGACGGTCAAATCGCGAATCGCAAGGGCTCGGGCCGCCATTCAGCACGACTTGAAAAACTTGGCGCCAGGAAGGACCTCATGAATTGCGTAATGGTAAAAGAGCTGGAGAATGAATTCCTGGATAACTCGCTGCCGCCGGAACAGCGCGATGCAATGGAACAACACCTGCAGGCGTGCTGGAGCTGCCGCCGCGACCTGGAATATTTGCTCGGATTTCGAAAATCACTGCGGGAGTGCCGTGAAACGCCGCCGGCAGCGCTGGAAACCCTGGTTATGGGCGCTGTCCATCGACAGTTGCAACGGCGTCCGTTCTGGCGGCAAGTACGGCACAATTTGAGCCTTTGGCTGGTGGATTGGGATAGGAGACTGATTTTCTCTAAACTGGCCGCCGTGCCGGTGACACTGTGTTTCTTTGTATGGTTACTGGGAGAATTTTCGTATGCCCCTCAGACAGCGTGGTATCCGGTCTACGATCTTGACGAAAATGCGATGCTTAGCGGCGATCGGTCGGACGTAATCCGGATGAGCTATAGGCCAATGGTGGACTTTGCAGAAAACTCTTCGCTGGTAGCGCCCGACGACTCATTTGTGGTCCTCACCCGGGTGAACGAAAACGGGTTGACGACCTTGGAGAAAGTGATCTCCGCCCCTAACCACGAATTACTGTTGCATCTGTTTGCCAGCCGAATGGAGGGTGTGCGCTACCACCCGCTGCTCAAGAGTGGGAATCGAGCCTATTCCTACGTCATCGTGCCCTACCAGAAAATCAGCGTGGTCGGCTAAAAAAATTGCGGATTGCTGATTATTGTAGATTGTGGATTTCGGATTGAAAAAATGGATCGGACAAACTGAAATCGCAAGTTAGCTGACCTTATGACTTCCGTCAGAAAGAAACATCCGTAATCCGAAATCCGCAATCGTCAATCCGCAATCCGCAATTTTCATCCCCAGAATCACTGCTTCACAATGACCTTGCCGGTTCCTACATTTCCTACGCTATCGGTAACGCGGATTCCGACGCTGTGTTCCCCAGGGCTTGTTCGGACCGAGAAAACGTACTCTTCCTTCAGTCCATCGGTGATTCCATCCACCGGATAAATGATTCGCCAGTCGCCTCCATCCACTGAATACTCCGCCTGATAGAGAGGCGTGCTGTCGCTCTGAGCGTCGAATCGGATCTCGACAGAGTCAGCTTGCGCGTGATTTGACTTTACACTGATGCGCGGCGGGGAGTTATTGATCACAAAAGTCCTGCTGACCATCTCGTCGGTAAGGGCCGCCTCGCGGGGATTCGACGGCGAGTCGCTGGCTATTACCTTCACGGAATAAATGCCGTCGGGCAATGCCTTACTGTCGATGGTGTAAGTGGTCTCGGTAAGGTGATCTTCAAGGAGCTTCCAGTTGGACTCCCCCTCTCCTTTAAAGTAGAGCGCATATTCCAGTTCGTCACCATTATCATCGTGAGCGTCCCAACTGATTGACTGAGCGCCTGCCTGATAAACGCGCCGCGGAAGAGGCCGCACTGCTTGTGGCTCAGCCTCTCTGGCAGTGCGCGGCATGGGGGCGGACGCATGCCCCTGAGATCGGCTGGCGACCGTGGCGCCAGTCGACGACACCGCGGGAAATTGCTGGAACGCGATTCCTGATGGGTGGACAGTAATACTGGCGATTTGTGGCGGAACATTGTGCTGCAGATAGCTGACCATGACGGAACGCACCGCGTTGGATTTGGCTCCTAATATCTCGGGGCGCGAACCACCGGTGAACTGAAGCTTAACCTGCAGGAACCTCGCCGTGGGACTCTTGACATATTCGCCCGCCGAATTGCTATAAGGTCCCGCCCAGTCCGACCAGCTCTTGTCGGGCAGCTTGGTGTTGCCCGAGCGAGAATAAAATTCAATGCCCCCGCCTGTCGGATTCTCCACATACCACCGGATCATCCCCCACTTGGCCGGAATCTTCGCGTCCAGAATGTCTGATTCGTACCATCCGTTAGCCTCAGTAGCGGCCGAGATGTTTAAGATTTTTCCCAAGTTGCTGGTCGCGGCAACAACGCGCGGACCCCGTTCCAACAAGCCAGTGATTTGCTCTTCGGGAGCCTGAAGCAGGATGGTCACAGCACGATTCCGGTCGACTGAGAAAACGCGCCCCCTTTTCCCCGATCCTACCAGCACAGTTCCGTCATTGCGGACCAGAAGTGAATAAAACAGATCTTCATCGGAAGTAAGAATGGTTTCCACTATCCCATCCTTGGATATTCGGTAAGCCTCGCTTTTCCGTTCTTCCGGGTGCGCGGCGCTGGTCGACGGGGCGCTTGATTCGGCTTCGGCGCCGCCTGCATGGACTCGCGATACAATGCGCACAGGGCCACTGGTTGGTTTGGGTTCTTCGGGCGCGCTCCGGGGAGTTTCGCTGCTGCCTATGGCGGCCGCATAAACCATGCCAGTGCGGTCTACAGCCAGCGCTTTTATTTCCGACAGGCTGGAATCATAGATGACAAAAGCCTTTCCTGCCGGGTTAATACGGTAGATATATCCATTCGGAGAACTGCCGGCCAGCAGGTCATCTCCGTCCATGCACAACGCCGTAATGTGCGTTTCGGGGCTGTCGTAAAACTGCGCACCTTCTCCCTTGGGATTCACCTTGAAAATGATGCCGCGAGGACCGGTGCCGACAAGTAGATTCCCCTGCCGGTCAACGGTCATCGACCAGATATATTTTTCCTTAGGATCGAAAATCTCGCGCGTCTGTCCGGTGGGAGAAATCTCGTAGACCTTCCCGTCCGGCGACGATCCTGCGTACAAATGCCCCACCGAGTCGGTCGCCAGGGCGTACACGGCTATTTCCTTCAACGTTGCCAGTTCCGAAAGCTTGCCCTCGGCACTAAGTTTGAACACTTTGCCCTCGTTGCCGGTCCCGAGGAAAACGTCCCCGGCCTTATTTTGGACAATCGAAAAAATATAAGCTTGCGAAGTGTCCGCTTTTTCCTCCAGCGCCGGCGCCAGAACAATGCGCCCGTCGCTGGTCAACGAGACACCGTGCAGTTTGCCCTTCAGAAAATCCTGCTGCGTCGAAAGATTCCACACCCGAGGTTCGCTGGCGAACAGAGAGAGCGGAAGGGAGAATATCGCAATCAAAATGGAAACAACTTTCATTTCATCTCCAAGTAGGGGGGAAGAGTTCAGCTGAAAGGGCGTGAATGATATGAGAATTTAAGAATGAAGAATTAAGAATGAAGAATGAAAAGCGGCATTTGTCATCAGTTAATTAGTCATCGGTAGGGACGAATTCGGACGAATAACTTATGACCAATGACGCTTTCCATTCTTCATTCTTAATTCTTCATTCTTAATTCTCATATCCTCGTTCCTAGCCGATCACGTCGATTCGGATCACTCGTTGGCCGCTGACCACAAAGTCGTTCTGAGGCAACTCGTATTCCATATAGACCGCCTTGCGCAGCGGATCGATTCCACCTGACGTCTTGCCCGACTTGAGTATAGATAAAACGGAAGGTGGAAGGCTGGGTAAGCCTTCGCCTTTGATTACAGCCCCCGGTTCGTCCCGATAGAATCGGATGTAGAGGCGGTCATTCTTCTTAAGATTATTGATCGCGCGAATCAGCTGGCCGATATTCTTGGGAATAAAGGCTCCAGGTTCGTCCTCGGCATCTTTTTGTGCCAGCGTGCTGCCGTCGCTGACCAGAATAAACATCGTCCCGGGAACTACGTCCTCGGGCACCTTGACCGGATATTTCTGAGACACAACTTCGCCATCTCCTTTTTTCAGAAACACGGTGAGATCAACATCTTCACCGGGACGGACCCGCGTTTTATTCTGCCATACCCCGTCCAGCACCGCCTGGCGCGTCTCTTCGACGGCCACAATGTCTACCTCTACCTTCCTTAACTCCATGTCGCGGAAACCGCTGTTCAAAAGGAACTCAACAGGGGCAGAAACGGTCAGCGATGCGAAGACAGGCGTGTTCGCCGCGGCGCTGATGCTGTTTTCCATTTTGACTTCCGGCTGATCCTTCACGGCGATTCGGGTGCGCAGCTGAAGCGTCTGGTTTCCAATGCCGCGCTCGGAGCTGATCAGCGTGTTGAAGACGGTGAAATTCATCAAAAATGGAGTCAAAAACGGATCGGTCACCACTTCATAGTTGTAGGTCTTCTGTTCGTTCCGGCTCGTCGTCAGCCGAATGGTGACAGGGAGCATCCTGGGCTGCTTGCCCACAACGCCCATCACTCCGGTGGCACGGTCTTGAACGATGGAGCCGACCAGTTCGTTCGTCTGCGAAACTTTGCTGCTCACCTGCAGATTAGGCAGCACGGTGATAACTTGCGCGTTATTCAAAGGAAGTTCGGTGTACCCAATTCCCAAGAACGGGTGGCCAAAGGCATAAATCTTTTTCCCGTCCACGTAGGTCACCGTCCCGGAGGCATTAATATCCATGTCTCCGCGTATCAACTGGACCGACAGCGTGGACCCGGGCTGCAAGGGAGTTCCTTTTTCCCCTGCCGGCGCGCTGCCGCTCAAGCCCCCCATGACGGGAGCAAATCCCATGGCCTGGAACTGAGGAGCAAATTGCGCGACGGCGGCAGGATGAAATCCCGAGAAGGACAAAGGCGTTGCTATTGGGAGCAGTGTCGAAGAAAGTTGCGCTGTAGAATATCCAAAGCCTGCGTTTCGAAAAGCCGACACTGCCGTTTGCACAGGATTCACCAGAGAGGAGAGCCGAATCGGACGGGGACTCTCGGACTCTTTGGGGATGGATTGTTTTTCTTCGAAGATATTGACTATCTCCTCAATGGGAGTGATCCCTGCGATCGCCTCCTTGGAGAAGGCCATGGCAAAAGCGACGGCTCCCACCAGCTTGCCGTCGATGTACACAGGACTGCCGCTCATCCCTTGAAAGACACCCGCCGTCTCGATCGGTCCCCCGCCGAGCCTGGCTAGAATCTGGTCCTGGTTCGGACCTACGTTGTGCAGCACCCCTAGAATTTCGACCTGGAACTCTTCAATCCGATTTCCGTGGAAGACCGTTTTTCCGATCCCCTTTTGACCGGGTTTGATGTCCTTCAGAGGGTAAAAATCCCGCGCTGACGCGGGCGCTGCGAGCAGGAGAATTGCGAGTACACATCCCAGAAAACGCTTCATGATAGTTGATAACCTCTTTGGCTTGAAATAATGAATCTTCCTTAATTTAGCCCTTTATTATAAATCATTTACAGCATCGCGGCAATCCTGTTTTAGAAATGGCTGCAGCCCTTCTCCATTCTGCCAAATCAGTGCCGCTTGCTTCTGTGAGATTCTACGAACCGGTCTTGTCTCCGTTTCACTTTGAGCCCAGGTCCTCCGGCAGACACTCTGCCGAGACCGTTTGGTGTCATGTGACACTACAGAAGTTTAGCTGATTGTCGCCAAATTTCCTGTGATCGCAACCGGATTTACCGCCCCAGGGTGGGTGTGTCCGCAGCTTACCCGATCACCACAGAGGCGCAGCGCGGCAGAACCGCAACCAAAACGTTAGAGACACGGTGACACGGCGACGCGGTGACACGGCGAGCGTACGAATCTTTGTGGCCAGTATTGCAGCAACGGTCGCAAGCCGCAGACGGAGACGCCGAAGGCGTCATAGAGCAGCCGGGGGCAGAGCGCGCTTTTTGCGCGGCGCCCCCGGTCTGCGACACCCATCAAGGGTAAGCACCCTGAAGGGGTGCGACACGAATCGCGGATGTATTTTTTGGGGGAAGACCGGCTCGGGTCAATCATCTGGAAATTTTGTTGCACCCCTACAGGGTGCGCAGGTCGGTATTGGAGGAAGTCGACCGGGGGCGTCGCGCAAAAAAACGCGCTCTGCCCCCGGCTATACCCTTCGACGCCTTCGGCGTATAAAGCAAACCAAATCTTTGCGGCTCGTAAAGAATTTAATGGTTAGCATTGCAGAGAGCGCAGAGATAGCACAGAGGAGCGATTCTCACTGGACCGCGAAGCGGTCTGGAGATTATTGCTACCCATGCGTCGGTAATCTTTGGTTGCAGCTAGGCGTGGTGGTCCCCAATGCCTTCCCCTGACAACCGCCCATTTGTTAGATATATTCTCCCGGTGCGCACCTTCGACTTTGTCATCATCGGCAGCGGAATCGCCGGCTTGCGCGCCGCCATCGATTTGAGCAAGCAGGGTTCGGTCGCTGTCATTACCAAGTCTAAACCGGACGAGTCCAATACCGAATACGCCCAGGGTGGCGTCGCTGTGGCGATGAGCGATGAGGATGATATCTCTCTGCATTTCGACGATACCATCCAGGCCGGTGACGGATTGTGCGAGCCGGAGGCTGTATATGTGCTTGTCGAAGAGGGACCGCAGCGTATCCAGGAATTAATCGACTGGGGGACGAACTTCGATCGAGAAGGAACCAAGCTTGCCTTCACCCGTGAGGCCGCGCACAGCCGTCACCGCATTCTTCACGCTCATGGCGATTCCACGGGAAAGGAAATTGTCCGCTCGCTGCTGCAGGCGCTGAATCGGCTGGGTGACACGATCACGCTGCTGGACCACACCTTCGCGCTGGACCTGATTGTGCGCGACGAAATGTGCCACGGAGTCAGGTTCGTCGCCGAGCGCTCCCAAAGCATGGAAGAGATTGAAAGCCATGCAGTGCTGATCTGCACTGGCGGAGCGGGCCAGATTTATCGGGATACCACCAACCCCGACATTGCCACCGGCGACGGCCTCGCCATGGGTTTTCGCGCTGGGGCGGAACTGGCCGACCTGGAGTTTTTTCAATTCCATCCCACCGCACTGGCCGTGCCCGGCGCTCCCCGCTTTCTTTTGACCGAAGCGCTCCGAGGAGAGGGCGGCGTGTTGCTGAACGATGAGGGTGAACGGTTCATGGAGCGCTATCATGTGCGAAAGGAGCTGGCGCCGCGCGACGTAGTCAGCCGCGGAATTTTTACGGAAATGCAAAAGACCGGCCGCCCCGTCTACCTGGACATGACACACCTGGATTCAAATTTCCTGAAGGGCCGCTTTCCCAATATCTATCGGACCTGTCTCTCATATGGGCTGGATCTGACGCGCGATCGAATTCCAGTACGGCCGGCGGCGCATTACATAATGGGAGGACTGAGAACGGACTTGAACGGCGCCTGCACGCTGAAGAATTTATTCGCTGCCGGAGAAGCTGCGTGCACCGGCGTTCACGGAGCCAACCGGCTGGCCAGCAATTCTCTGCTCGAAGGCCTGGTATTTGGAGCCCGGGCCGCCGCCGCCATGGTCCAAGGACAGGGATTTACGGGCCCCATAGCAGTAGAAGAAAATCAACTTCAATTCCAGCCTTCTCAGGCTCCGAACCGCGATGACATCCGCGATATGATGACTGCGAAAGTGGGAATCGTGCGAAATGCTTCGGATCTGCAATTTGCCGTTTCGCGACTGGCTGTCCGTTTCGGCGCCGGCGACCGGGTGACGGCAGAGACCGATAACATGAGCACGCTGGCTTATTTGATTGCCCGGGCTGCGCTGGCGCGCCGGGAAAGCCGGGGCGCTCATTTTCGTTCCGACTTTTCAGCCAGAGATGATGTGCGCTGGCGAAAAAGAATCATTTGGAAGCTGAAAAAATGCAATCATATCGGGCTGGCTGCGGTCCCGATAAAGGAGAGGTTATGAGCCAGGTGACGCACCTGGAGTGCTCGCGATGCTCGAAGCAGTATCCCCCGCGAACCGTGGTACATGTTTGCGAATGCGGCGCTCCCCTGCTGGTGCGATATAACCTGCGCAATGTAAAGCGGAGTGTCAAAAAGACCGAACTGCGAGACCGCCCATGGAATATGTGGCGCTACCTGGAAGCGATGCCGGTCGACTCCCACTCGGAAGTAGTTTCTCTGGGAGAAGGCGGAACGCCGATTATCTCCTTGCGCGTCTTGGGCAATGAACTGGGGTTGCCCAAGCTGTTCCTTAAAGATGAAAGTTTCAATCCTACAGCGTCGTTTAAGGCTCGCGGCCTGTCGGCTGCAGTCAGCATGGCGCGCGCATTAGGCGTGACGAAGCTTTCAATTCCCAGCGCGGGAAACGCCGCCGGAGCTTTGGCTGCGTACGCCTCACGCGCCGGACTGCAGGCTTTCATTTTCATGCCCAGGGATACGCCTGCCGCCAACGTCGTCGAAGCGAAGGTCTGCGGCGCTCAAGTGAAACTGGTCGATGGACTGATTACAGATGCCGCCGCGCATATGAACCAGGTGCGCGCCGACGACTGGTATGACGTCTCCACGTTAAAGGAACCCTATCGCATCGAGGGGAAGAAAACGATGGGATACGAGCTTTCCGAGCAGTTCGACTGGGGTGTCCCCGATGTGATTGTCTATCCCACCGGAGGAGGAACCGGGCTGATCGGAATGTGGAAGGCTTTTGAGGAGATGCAGGAATTGGGCTGGATCGGCTCGAAGCGTCCCCGCATGGTCTCGGTTCAGGCGGCAGGATGCGCTCCGATAGTCAAAGCCTTTCAGGAAGGAAAGGAGCAAGCCGAGCCCTGGCCGAACGCGCACACGATTGCCAGCGGCTTGCGCGTGCCGAAGGCAATCGGCGACTTCATCATGCTCAAGATCCTGCGCGACAGCCAGGGAACAGCCGTGGCGGTGGAAGATTCCGAAATTCGTCGCGAGATCTTCCACATCGGCCAGACCGAAGGTCTTTTCGTTTGCCCGGAGAGCGCCGCGGCGATCGTCGCCCTGCGAAAGCTGAAGAGCGACGGCTGGCTGAAGCCCGAACAGTCCATCGTGGTCTTCAACACCGGCTCGGGGCTGAAGTATTTGGAGGCGGTGCAGGAGTGAGGGAATTTCGAATGTCGAATTTCGAATGACGAATTAGGTGCCCCCTCGCGATCTAAACTGGTGGAAATTCAAGGCAATAGCGTCTCACATGCTGCAGTCTTCATACTTCAAGCTTCAGCCCTCTCTTTGCGCTATTCTCAGTGTCTTTTGCGTCTTTGCGGTGAATTTCTGTGAATAATCCGGGCTAGAACAGGAACTTCATCATTCGACATTCGAAATTCGACATTCAAAATTTGTTACACCCACATCACCGGGCTTAGCTCCCCCGGCTGTTCCTCTTCCGAATAGGTGACTTTCTGCAGAAACAGCCCGGAGGCCGGCGCGGTGAAGGGGGCTGCAGAACCTTTTTTGTGCTCCAACATTTCGGCGAACGCGTCGCGGCTCAAATTTCCGCGCCCGATTTCCACCAGAGAACCCACCAGGCGCCGCACCAGTTTCCACAGAAAATGAGAGGCCCCGATGCGTATTAGAATTAACTCCTCGGTGGCGTTGAGCGAGCATTCATAGACTTCCACCAGAGTCGATTTCCTCTCCCCTCCTTTCTCTCCGAATGCCGCAAAATCATGCCGTCCGAGGAGCATCTCGGTTGCATGCTGCATCGCCGCAAGATTCAGGGACTCTTTGACCCACCAAACATATCTTTTCGCAAATGCGGTTTTCCGGTTGGCCACTTGGTAGAGGTAATAGCGCCGCACGGCATCATGGCGAGCGTGAAAATTCGCATCGGTCTTCTCCACAGTCAGTACCACTATGTCTGAGGGTAGAGCACGATTCAGTTGATCGCATAGCCACAAGCTTCGAGACCCGGAACCCGAGGCCCGAAACGTGGAACCGGAGTCCCGAGAGGCGGAACTCGAAACGCGAAACTTCAAATGAGCGACTTGTGCCAGCGCATGGACCCCGGCATCGGTTCTGCCGGCGCCGCCCACGTCAACGTCAACTTGGAGCACCTCGCGGGCGGCGGCAATCAACGCGTCCTGAATCGTCCGGCTGTTTTTCTGGCTCTGCCATCCATGGTAGCGCGTCCCGTCGTATTCAAGAGTGAGCTTGAAGCATTCAAGGGGCATGGTAGTTCAAGCGGCAAGTTATCAGGGGCAAGCCTACCAGGGGTAAGAATACCAGGGCACTCGGCCTGTAGTTCAGATTTATTGTTCTTGCAGTGATTGCGTCTCGTGCGCCCGGGCCCTAGCTATTCTTGCACCCGCCAATGTACCCCTTGAATGTTATACTTATCGTTTGGATTTTCTTAAAGCATGCCGCTAGCCCAAATTATTCACAGATGATTCATGGATAAGATGCAGGGCACTACCATCGTGATGGTGCGGAAAGACGGAGCTGTAGCGATCGCTGGAGACGGACAGGTAACTTTGGGGAACACGGTCGTCAAACACGGGGCAAAAAAGCTGCGCCGTCTTTATGATGGCAAAGTGTTGGCCGGGTTTGCCGGGTCCACCGCCGACGCCTTCGCTCTCTTCTCCAGATTCGAAGCAAAATTGGAGCAGTTCAAGGGGAATCTGGCCCGAGCCTCCGTGGAGCTGGCCAAGGAATGGCGGATGGACCGGGCCCTCCGTCACCTGGAAGCATTGCTGGTGGTTGCCGATCAGAAGAACTCATTTCTGATTTCCGGAACGGGTGACTTGATTGAGGCCGACGACGGAATTATCGCTGTAGGGTCGGGAGGTCCATTTGCCCTTTCGGCTGCGCGCGCCCTGATGAGACACACCCCGATGAGTGCCCGTCAAATAGCAGAAGAGGCGCTGCGTCTCGCGGGAGAAATATGCATCTTCACGAATGATCAGATTCACGTTGAAGAGCTCTCAGCCGCTGTAGAAGAAAGATAAAGGAGAAAAAGTGAAGATGAGTCTTAATGTCTCCAACGAAAACGCTTCCACAGAGATCGGAGTGGCCCAGGACGAGCTGGATGAATTGACGCCGCGACAGATCGTCGCAGAACTGGACAAGTACGTTGTCGGCCAGAAAGAGGCCAAGCGGGCGGTGGCCATTGCGCTGCGAAACCGCACGCGCCGCCAGAAACTCGACGAGGAGATGGCTGAGGAAGTGGCTCCCAAAAACATCATCATGATCGGCTCGACGGGCGTGGGTAAGACCGAAATCGCCAGGCGCCTGGCCAGACTGACCAATTCTCCGTTCTTGAAAGTGGAAGCGAGCAAGTTTACAGAAGTGGGTTACGTAGGGCGAGACGTGGAATCGATGATCCGGGATCTGAGTGAAATTGCGGTGGACATGGTGCGCATGGAAAAGACCGCTGAAATCCAGGAAAAGGCCGAACAAGCCACCGAGGAGAGAATTCTGGATTTACTGCTGCCCCCGATCCACCCCATTACTCCCGTCGATACATCCATGGAAATCTCACGAGACGAATCCATTGAGCGCTTTCAGAGAACTCGCGAAAAACTGCGGCAGCAATTGCGAGAAGGAAAGCTGGACGACAGGGTGGTCGAAGTCGATGTCCGTGACCGCTCCTTTCCCTCCTTTGAAATCATCACCAATACAGGCGTTGAGGAAATGGATATCAATGTGAAGGACGTGCTGCCCGGTCTCTTCGGGAACAAGACTAAAAAACGGAGGATGAAGGTTTCCGAGTCAATCGAATACCTAATTCAGGAAGAAGAGTCCAAGTTGATTGACATGGACCAGGTAGCCCGGGAAGCAGTAGAACGGGTGGAAGAATCCGGAATTATTTTCCTGGATGAGATCGACAAAATCGCGGGCCGCGAATCGGGCCACGGACCCGACGTCAGCCGCGAGGGAGTACAGCGCGATATCCTTCCCATCGTTGAAGGTACGACTGTAAACACCAAGTACGGAATGATCCGGACGGACCATATCCTTTTCATCGCCGCCGGAGCGTTCCATGTCAGCAAGCCTTCGGATTTGATCCCCGAGCTGCAGGGAAGATTCCCCATTCGCGTGGAACTGAAAAGCCTGACGGAGGCGGACTTCATCCGCATTTTGAAGGAGCCGAAGAGCGCTCTGGTCAAGCAGTACATTGCGCTCATGGATACGGAAGGCATAAAGCTTGAGTTTACCGACGATGCAATCAAAGAATTGGCCCATTACGCAGCGCGCGTGAATGAGGCAAACGAAGACATCGGCGCCCGCCGTCTGCACACGATCATGGAGGCTTTGCTCGATGAAATCTCCTTTGAGGGTCCCGATCTGAAAGAAAAGCGCCAGCTTATCGACGCCGCCTATGTGCACAAGATGCTGGCCGAGATTGTGAAGAATCAGGATCTGTCGAAATATATTTTGTAAAGCAGTCGACCACATTATGACTAAATGACGTATGGCCGCTGAGTTGCGACCTTCGACCTGCGACCTGCGACCTGCGACTTGCGACCTGCGACCCTCGACCCGCGACCTACGACCTGCCTGTTGCGACCTTCGAGCTGCCACTTTCGACCTGCGACTCAGATTCCTCCCATTCTTGGCATGCTTGTCAATTGTGGGTTGCGCCAAGATTGCCGACCCTCAACCGCCGAACGTAACGCCTCCTTCAACCATTCAGGACCTCCGCTTGGCACAGCAGGAGAACCACATCATCTTGGATTTTTCATTACCTGCCACCTATGTTGACGGGCAACCACTGGAATTGGGAACGGTTTCCATCTACCGGCTCGCTCTGGTCCGTTCCGACCATCCCCCGACACAGAGTGCCACCCGGCTGGCGGAAGACGGCCAGGTGATCGCAAAACTCTGGTCTGATGACTTGAAGAAAAGAATGAAAGACGGGCGTTACCGCTTCGAGGACGTTGTGGCTTTCCAGGATCCCCTGCTTATTTTCCAGAGAAGCTTTCTGTATGGCCTGCGCTTTTCCAGTACTCGCAAAGTCCTCTCACAATTTTCTAACATCGTGTTCATTTCTCCTGTTGCGCCGGCCATGGCTCCCCGGATCGACCCGCCCCTGGTGACAGAACAGGCTGTCATCTTGCGCTGGGCAGCTCCCTTGCGGAACATGGATGGGTCCGTCCCTCCGCGAGTCGTAGGCTACCGGCTTTTTCGGGGGCTCAGTGAGAAGAACCTGGAGAAGTTAGCCGACGTCGAAGGAGATGTGCGCCAGTATCTTGATTCTACGGTAGTTCCCGAAAAGACCTACTTTTACGCCATCCAGACCCGCTCGTCTGAGGATCCCCCCGCATGGGGCCCCGTTTCGGCCACTATTTCCGTAACCACCACTGACATTTTCCCCCCTGCCGTGCCGGCTGGACTGGGGGTGGTAGTCTCGACGGGACGCGTGGAGCTGGCTTGGGATCCCAACTCGGAAATAGACTTGCAGGGGTACAATATCTATCGGGGCACGAGCGAGACGGTTTTCCAAAAAATTACGGGGACAGCCGTCGTGGCAAACAGTTTCACGGATTCGCCGCCGAAGGGCGGCACCTACTATTACCGGGTGACCGCCGTGGATCGCAAAGGGAATGAAAGCGCTCCGTCGACGCCGCTGCGCGTGGACTTTCAATAACGTTTCGCCCAAAAGGGGCAAGACACAGAGATAAAAAGGGAGGGAAAATGAAATTCTTCTTAGACACCGCAAACTTAAATGAGATCCGAGAGGCAAACTCCTGGGGAGTCCTGGATGGTATCACAACCAATCCGTCGCTGGTGGAAAAGGAAGGTAAGAACTTCTACCGGTTGGTTGAAGAAATCTGCAAATTGGTGGATGGACCGGTCAGTGCCGAGGTGACAGCGACGGACACGCAGGGCATGATCCGGGAGGCCGGCGAATTGGCCAAGATCCATCCTAACGTAACGGTAAAAATTCCGTTCATAAAGACCGGACTTGCCGCCATTAAGTCGTTATCGGACAAGGGAACCCCCGTCAACGTGACGCTAATTTTCTCGCCCACTCAGGCATTGATGGCCGCCAAACTGGGAGCCAGGTTTGTCAGCCCGTTTGTAGGAAGGCTGGACGACATCGCCCACGAAGGGATGGAATTGGTCGGTCATATTGTCGAGATTTTTGGGAATTATGATTTCGGCACCGAGGTGCTGGTGGCTTCTTGCCGCAGCCCGCTGCATATTGTGGATGCCGCTCGCATGGGCGCCGGTGTGGCGACAATGCCATTCAAAACGATGGAGCAAATGATCCACCATCCGCTCACGGATGTTGGCCTGAAGAAATTTCTGGAAGACTGGGAAAAGCTTCCAAAGGAATTGCGCGAGTTTCCGGCAGTCAAAGTTTAAGCGAGAAGATGTTTTCCGCCAATACCACAAGCTGTCGTCTTCTATCGGAAAATTGCGGATGGAACGCAGCCGCGAAGCGGCGTCAAGAATTGTAGCCCAGGGCGTGAGCCCTGGGTTAATGTGACCATAAGGAAACGATCAGCCGCGGTAGCGGCGAAAGAATTCAATCCCAAGAGTGACAGCAGTCAGACCCTGTTAGGGCTATAATCGCAAAAAATCTTTCGCCGCATACGCGGCTTTAAACTCGGGAGGACCACTCAGATCCAGGGCTTACGCCCTGGGCTACAATTCTTGACGCCGCTTCGCGGCTCAGGACCACATCCTACATTTTCCCAACAGGGCTTTGTTTACTGCGATTTTACTGGGCGAGTTTTTCGCGGTGAATTTGTTTCGGGCAATCCATGGACCTAAAGACCAAGCTCGAAGAACTGGAAAAACGCAATCGCGCCGCCGAACTGGGAGGCGGCGAGGCCCGCCTGCAGCGCCAGCACAGTGCCGGAAAGATGACGGCGCGCGAGCGTGTCGAATTCCTGGTGGATAGCGGAAGCTTCAACGAGATCGATAAGTTCGTTGCTCACCGCTGCGCTGACTTCGGAATGGAGAACCAGAAGATCCCAGGGGATGGAGTTGTAACCGGATACGGGAAGATCGATGGCCGTCTGGTCTTCGTCTTTGCCCAGGACTTCACGGTCTTTGGCGGGAGTCTGAGCGAAACCTACGCTCAGAAGATCTGCAAGGTCATGGATCTGGCCATAAAAATGGGCGCGCCCATTATTGGCCTGAATGATTCCGGCGGAGCTCGCATTCAGGAGGGAGTTGTCAGTCTGGGCGGCTACGCGGAGATCTTTCTGCGCAACACGTTGGCATCGGGAGTGGTTCCTCAGATTTCGGCAATCATGGGTCCCTGCGCCGGCGGCGCCGTTTACAGCCCCGCCATCACCGACTTTGTTTTCATGGTGCAGAAGACCAGCTACATGTTCATCACCGGCCCCGATGTAATCAAAGCAGTGACTCACGAAAATGTAACCAAGGATGAATTGGGCGGCGCCACCACGCACAACGAGATCAGCGGAGTGGCCCATTTCGCCGCCGCAGACGACCAGGCCTGCCTGTCCATGGTGCGCGAGCTCTTTTCCTTTCTCCCCTTGAACAACATGGAGGACCCGCCGCGCTGCGAGACTCAAGACCCGGTAGACCGCGAGGATCCGGGCCTGGACCACTTGATTCCTGCGGACCCTAATCTTCCCTACGACATGAAAGAGCTGGCGCGGGCAGTCGTAGACGACCATTATTTCTTAGAGGTCCAGGAAGCTTACGCCCAGAACATTGTGATCGGATTTGCCCGGTTGAATGGGCGCTCGGTGGGCATCGTCGCCAATCAACCGGCTGTGCTCGCCGGCACGCTGGATATCGGAGCATCGGTCAAAGCGGCGCGTTTTGTGCGCTTCTGCGATGCGTTCAACATTCCCCTGGTGGTCTTTGAGGACGTGCCGGGATTCCTGCCCGGCGTCAATCAGGAGTACGGCGGCATCATCAAGCATGGCGCAAAATTGCTGTATGCCTTCGCCGAAGCTACCGTACCGAAGATCACTGTGATCGTGCGCAAGGCGTACGGAGGCGCTTATTGTGTGATGGCTTCCAAGCATATCCGCACCGATATGAACTTCGCCTATCCGACAGCTGAGATCGCTGTGATGGGGCCGGAGGGCGCCGTTAACATTCTGTACCGCTCAGAACTGGAGGGCGCTCAAGATCCTGAAGGTTTCCGCCAGCAAAAGGTCGAAGAATTTCGAAGCAAGTTCGCCTCGCCATACATCGCCAGCGAGCGAGGCTACATCGATGAGGTCATCCATCCGCACCAGACGCGCCCCAAGCTGATCCGGGCGCTGGAGATGGCCGCAAACAAACGCGACAAGAATCCCCCCCGCAAGCACGGAAACATCCCGCTCTGACGATTGCGGCTTGAGGAAAGAAGAACGTCATCGGTCATCAGTCATCGGTCATCGGACAACAGGTCAGCAAGTCAGCGAACTGATGACCGATAACCGTGAACTGATGACTGATGACCGATGACTGTTGACTGATCACTGATGACCTTCTTCTTTCCGCAATCCGAAATCCGCAAGTAGAATAGTTCCATGTTCGACAAGATTCTGGTTGCCAATCGCGGGGAAATCGCCGTCCGAGTGTTGCGCAGCTGCCGAGAAATGGGAATCTGTGGTGTGGCCATATACTCCGACGTAGACTGTGCCGGACTCCACGTGAGAAAGGCAGATGAAGCCTATCCTATCGGCGCGGCGCCCGCGCGGGAAAGCTATCTCTGCGCCGATCGCATTATCGATGTCGCAAGACGCTGCGGCGCGCAGGCCATTCACCCGGGTTACGGGTTTCTTGCCGAGAATGCTGAATTTGCAGATCAATGCCTCAGAGAAGGGATCACTTTTATCGGTCCGCCTTCTGGGGCAATGCGCCTGTTGGGCGAAAAAATCCCGGCGCGGCAAATAGCTCGAGATGCCGCCGTCCCGACCATACCCGGTTCACAAGGCGCCGTGGCGGATCTGCCAACTGCGCGAAGTGTGGCAAGCCAGATTGGATATCCGGTCATGCTTAAAGCCTCGGCAGGCGGAGGCGGCAAAGGGTTGCGGTTGATTCAGTCTGAAGTCGAGCTGCAGCAATCCTGGGAGATCACGCAGGCGGAAGCAGCAGCATCGTTTAAGGATCCCACGGTATTTTTGGAAAAATGCCTGCGGCGGCCGCGCCATATAGAAATTCAGGTCATTGCGGATCGTTACGGAAAGGTAATTTACTTTCCCGAGCGCGAGTGTTCGCTGCAACGCCGCCATCAGAAAATCGTGGAGGAATCGCCTTCGCCGATTGCAGACGCCGTACTGCGCCGTAAGATGGGAGAAGCAGCAGTCCGCCTGGCAACAGTCGCAGGATATCAGAATGCCGGGACGGTGGAATTCCTAGTCGATGAACAGCACAACTTCTATTTTTTGGAAATGAACACTCGCCTGCAGGTGGAACATCCAGTCACCGAAATGGTCACTGGATTGGATCTGGTGCGGTTGCAGTTGCTGGCGGCGGCCGGCGAAAAACTCCCTATAGATCAAAAGGACATCCAGCTTCGCGGACATGCTGTTGAATGTCGCGTTTACGCCGAGGATGCTGAGTCCGGATTCGCGCCTTCCCCGGGGCGAATCGATGCATTGGAGGAGCCTGCCGGGCCGGGCGTGCGCGTCGACTCGGGCGTCTACCAGGGGGCGGAAATTCCCGTTTACTACGATCCGATCATTTCCAAGGTAATCGTTTGGGATTCCCACCGGGAACAAGCGCTGGCGCGCATGAGCCGCGCTCTTTCCGAGTACCGTATCGCCGGCATTCGCACGTCCATTCCTTTTTTGCAGAGTTTGATGAAGGACCGGGATGTAATGGCGGGAGATTTGCATACGGTCCTGGTGGCGGAGATTCTCGCACGGGAGCAACGCGAGCACGATGATAGCTGGCAGCACGCGCTGATTGCGGCGTCCCTGATGTACCATCACCGAGGACGAGTCCCTATCCAGTCGCCGCTCAATCGCTGGCGCCTCTCCGTCTGGGAGGATGAGAGGTGAAACTGGAAGCTCGTCTTCTAAATGGAGAAAGCCACAGTATCCAACTCCAAAGTAAGCGAGAGGGAGTGGAAATTCTGCTCGATGATCGACGATTTTCGGTCCGCTTCCTGAAGTTGAACGGCTCTCGCTGCCTGGTCTACAGCGACGGAAAAGTAATCGATGCCCTGGTGCATCATGAAGGCCCTCAATACACGGTGTTGCTCAATGGCAGGGCTTACTATATCGAGCTAACGGATCGCCGCCTGACACGCCCTTTGCCGGACGATTCAAAAGGAACGCACCAGCCGGTGAAGGCCCAAATGCCAGGCCGCGTCGTGAGGCTGCTAAAATCCCAGGGAGAGCCGGTGGAAAGAAATGCGGCCGTTCTGGTCATTGAAGCGATGAAAATGCAGAATGAGATCCGTTCGCCGAGGCAAGGCTTCGTTTCTCAGATTGCAGTGCGGGAAGGGGAGTCTGTAGCCGCCGGGCAGTTGTTATTTGAGATTAGAGTTGAACCGCAGCCGTAAATAACGGACGCGGCGACACGGGGACGCGGCGAGCGTAAGAATCTTTGCAGCCCGCAAAGACTTTAACAGTTAGCATTAATGTATTCAGGCGCAAGGATTTTCACCCTCCCCGCGTCCCCGTGTCGCAGCGTCCCGGTGTTTGGTTGCGGCCCTCCCGCCCCAGCGGTGAATGTTTGTAAATAATCCCCGCTAAGAACTATGAACTTGCGGTCTGGCAAGGAACAGCAATGCCGATCTCCTGAATGAAGCGATCCACCAGCGGCTCCAGATCTCTTCCATAGGTCTGATGAATATACGGGTCTTCCACCACGATGCGGATGACTGTCGCAAGAGCTGCCCGCTCCATCATTTGCGCAGAAATATCATCGATGCCGCGGTTGGAAAGATCTGTTAGGTTGTCCAGAGCATGAATAAACTCCGGATGTCGCGCAAAATAACTGAGCGGAAAGTGGGGAGTGATTTTCTCCAGCACAGCGGCAAAGCTGGGATATCGATCCTCGTAGCAGAGTAGCGCCAGGAATAGGTCTTGTTGCCCCTCGGTGAAGGAAGATCCCTTTAAATAATAACGCTGAACTACTTCGCTGAATCCCTTCTTCTGCAGGAAATGTTTTCTGCGCGCGTATGCAATTGCAGTTATTGACAGTAGGGCCAACGAACAGATTGCGACCGCCACGATCAGGGTGCCGGTGAACATTTCTCCCCGTTGGAATGCCGAGTTATAAATGCGGAATGCGGAGTGCGGAATTCGGAATGCTAAGAAAAGGCGCCATCAGTCATCGGTCCGCGACGACATGTCAATAGGCCGTTAGGCACAAAAGCCAGAAGCCGGAAGCTACTGAAATGCGACCTGATGACTGATGAAGATGACCGATGACTGATGACGCCTTTTCGTTCCTTATTCGGCAATCCGCAATCCGCATTCCGCATTCGTTTTAGTTCTGCTGGCCGGCGAGCATGCCAGTAACAGACCGCACACGCAAGCCCAGGATTCCGTCCGACACCGATCCAAGTAGCAGAAGAGAGTCATCGCCCGGACTTACCGTCAGGCTTGACACACTAGCGTTGACCTGGCGATTGGCAGGAGACCAGGTGGCCCCGCCATCCAGGGAAACGTACACGTTGCCTTCGACGTACTCGGCCGCATAAAGGGCTCTGCCGTCCGTTGATATCTTTAAGGCGGAAATGCTTATCGGCGGAATACCCTGCGTAATCTTACTCCAGGTCTCTCCATCATCGGCGCTTCGATACACTCCGTAATGTGTTCCCACCAGCAGCGCCTTGTCCTGAGGCATTCGCACGAAAGACTGAATGGGGCTGGCAATGGGCAGGCCCTGGCTACTCAGCCTCCAGGTCGTTCCACCATCGCGCGAGATGAACAGGCCGCTGTCTGAGCCGGCAAATAAGGCATTCGTGTCGCGCTCTACGTGTACGAAATAAACTGAACCGGTGTATTGGGGCAGCATCACCCGCGTCCATTTGCCCGTTTTTAAGTCGCCAAAATAGATCCCATCCAGCGCAGCCGCCACCAGCTTTCGCTCGTCTGGAGTGAGAAACTGAAGCTGGAATACTTTTGTACGCAGCCCCTTCCCTGGCGTAGTGATCTGGGCCGACTTTGGCTTGCCTTGAACAGCCAGCCTTGGGGAACCAAGCTTTGCCCAACTCTCACCGCGATTCTTGCTTACATAAATGCCGCCATCTGTGGTGGCATAAATCGTTTTGTCATTTGTCGACGGGAGAATGGAATAGATGTCCAATTCCTCGCTTGCAATTCCGCTGTTGCTCTGCTTCCAGTTTCTTCCTCCATCGTCACTGATGAAGAAACCGCCGTAGGTCCCGTCGTACAGGACAGCGGTGTATAGTCGGTCTTTCACAGTCGGATCAACAACGACCTGCGAAATCTGGCGGTGGATAAATCCATCGTTTGACGGGACAAATGTTTTCCCGCCATCCGTGCTCTTCAGAATGCCCGCGTCTTCGGCGGCTAGATATATTTCCTTGTTATTCTGCGGATTGATAGCCATCCGATTGATGATCAAATCGGCCGTGGTAATGCGATGCCAACTCGAACCGGCATCTTCAGACAGATACAGGCCAAGCGTGGTGCCCGCAAACACTCTATTGTGATTAACGGGATCGATAACGACTGTATGCGTGCGCCGCGCTTCCGTAGTAAGGCCATTTCTGAGCTTCACCCAAAGGTTTCCGCCGTTAATGGATTTGTAAACCCCGCTGCACGCGCTGACGTAGACCAAATCGAATTCGGTGGGATGTATAGAGATGGAGAATAGGTCGCTGTCATCAATCATCCCTTCCTTGATCCATTTCCAGCTTTTTCCTCCATCGGTCGTTTTCGCTCCCAGGTGCCACGTCCCAGCGTAAATGACGCTGTTGTCTCTGGGGTCCACGGCAACGGACTGAATGTTCTTGAGGTCTTTTTCAGCTCCGGAAATGAGCGTCCAACTCTTTCCGGCGTCTCGCGAGAGGTATACGCCATCGAGTGTTCCCACTACGATCGTATTGCTGTCGCTTGGCGCCACAGCGACGGATCGGACGCTGGCGCCTCCGGGGGCCATGGGGACCGGCTGCCATGTCACGCCCTCATCGTCGGAGCGAAACAAATTGCCGCCGTTTGTGGTGCGCAGGTCCCAAACTCCCGCATACATCCTGTTTTCCACATTGGGATCAAAAATCAGATTGTCAACTACCGTGCCGCGGCCCAGGCCGGCGCTGCGCCGCCAGTGCCTGGCAGAGTCTTCTGAGCGGAAGATTTGCCCGTCCGTCGTCCCGATAATCAAAATGTTGGGACGTCGTGGGTTTAGGGTAATGGAACGAACGTCGCCTCCGTTGGGACCTTTGAAATCAACTGACTGGCCCTGAACGAAGGAAACCAAGGTAAAGAGAAAAACGCTGAAAATGCGGAAACGCATAGAATCGAAAACTTCCTCCCGTCTTCAGAGTAGGGGAACGGGAGGAAAGTTTCAAGTGCGCTTTAGCACAAAAGAAAAAGCCGCGGAGAAACCGCGGCTTTTCTCTGGCCTACACGCCACCGGCGATGGCTTCACCGGGTAAGGCTCCGGCCAGGACGCGGCTGTGCGCCGCGTCCTGCTGCACCCGGCTTACTTCGGTCTGACTTCGATGGTCAGCGTGCGTGGAGTACGAGCGTCGCCGCCCCGCACTTCGATCCGGCTTTGCAGACCTTTGTGCTTTCTATCCACGACGATGAACCTCTTAGCTCTCTGCGCAAGGCGCAAACCGTTGCGCTCAGCCAGCTGAGGTGTCTTACCCTTGTCATGCCCGATAATGACGGCGATCAGACTCGGGTCACTCTCAAGTCTGGTGGCAACTTCGTCGAGTCTTGCCTTATCGGTATTCCACACCAGCTCGTAGCCTTCGACCTTGGTGCCTACCGTGAAGCTGGCTCGGCAATCCTCGGAAGCAGTGATCCCGCTTGCGCCAGTTACTCTTGCGCTGACGGTGTGCGACCCTGCACCGAGGCCTGTGGTATCGATCGTGATGCTGGAGTCAGTCTTGCCGGATAGGACATTGCCATCCAATGACCACTGATAGCTCAGTCCTTCTCCTCGGGCTCTGACCGTCGCTCGGATCGATTCGCCGGCGTTGACCTGCGTCTTATCCAGGTCTACTCCGTCGCAATGCACCTCTGCTGGCGGAGGAGGAGCCGAGATCTCGACTGTTACCTCGCAACTGGCCGTCAGGCCGTCCGGATCGGTCACGGTAACTTTCACTGTGTGTCTGCCTGGGCTCCTGCCTGTGGCTCCAAAAGTGAAAGTGCTGCCGGTTTCGGCTTGTTTCTCTCCGTCGACTTCCCAGCTGTAAGTCAGCTTCTCGGTATCGCCGGGGTTCGGATCGGAAGCAGTCGCGCGAATAGTAGCCGTTTCGCCCGCTCTAATCGTCTGAGTGGAGGGCTCGCAGCTCACCGTGGGCGCCAGCTTGAGCTTTTCTACGGTTACGTCCACGCTGCAAGTTGCGGTATTAGTACCGTCGCTTACTTCCGCGGTCACCGTGTAGCGTCCCGGTGGTGTTTCCGTCAAATCGCCGGTCTCAAACGTGACGGTATCGCCGGTACCGACAAGGCGGCCTCCGGTAGTTCTCCAGGTGATGGAAAGCTCGCTGTCGTCGGGATCATTGGCCCTGGCCCTGATCGTGGCGCGGCCGCGCTGCTGGATTGTTGCCGTGTCGATGGTGCATTCAACCGTGGGAGGCCGATTGACCTTGCGATTGAATGCCACTGTCACCAGCCACCCGGAATGGTCTTCCTCGCGTGCGCCGAATAGTTCGCCCGGCCAGGTACGCGCGTTGTAGCGATAGCCGGCGCCAATTGACAATGGCTTTACGGGCAGCCAGCGCACACCCGCTACCAGGTCGACCGGGCTGCGAGGATTGGCAAGGTCGGATGTCTTATCTCCAAACCACACCGTTCCGGTGGCCTCGAAGATCCACTGGATTGGGTGCGTGCCGATGGCAATTCCCGCGCCATAACGAAACTCATTCTGAAGCTCCACGGTGCGAGGATCACCGATGAATTGCACCCCAGTGTTGAACATCAAGGTAGCCGACCCTGCGTATTTTGAAGCCAGCAACGCCACACCGCCGTCAACCTGCCCCGTGGTTCGACCTGCCGTCAGGCTTTCTTGATGGCGCGAGGTGGGAACTTTGACATTGCCGAGCAACGCCAAGCCGAACGGCTGGTCTCGATGCTCGGACATCAAGTTTAGCTTCATGCTGCTGAACACATCGGAAATACCTTCTCCAAAACGGTTATCGAGGAATGGCGTCCCGTTGTAATAGGCAACTGGAAAACTAGGCGATATGTTGATTCGTGTCGGGCGAACCGGTCCCAACGGAGAAGTTTGAAAGGAACGAATGTTATCGGCGTCGACACGACGCTGAGCAATCCATCCCAGAGACCATTCAAGACGATCGGCCAGTCCGAGAGTAAACGTTACTGGGAAATCTGTGATATCCAGATCTCCAGGAGAGCGATCATAGTTGGTCCCGCCGAACTGCAGGCTGAACTCGCCTTTCCTAAAACCTTCGGCGCTGAAGACGTCAAACAGCCCCGAAGTCCCTTGCAGAGAGGGCTGCAACCACTTTATTCGAGACTTGTAAGGGCTGCCAGCAGTCTTTATGGTTGCGGTTACGGTCGTCGTCGCTTGCGCGCTACTGGTCGTCGCCGCTTGTGACGACGTTGTCGGCTGGTCCTGCGACTGCTTGTCGGAGCTGCTATTCTTCGACACCGCTTTCTCGGGTTGATCCTGAGCCTGCGACGAATCCGCAGACGTCGCCTGCGCCAAGCCGAGACACCAACTCAGCGCGCCGACCATTAGAACAATCCACAGCTTGCTTACTGGCCTCATAAATGCCCCTCCTGTAGCTGGCATATCTGAATTCTTCGGAGAACAATAAAATGTTAAGTTCGACTCACAAGCAAATTGATTTAAGCATAACAACCAAGCCTTGTAAATACTTCGACCTTATAAACTTACAGAATCAGAGCATTCCCTGCGCGGGCTATCTAAATTGAGTTAGAACCGGCGATCAAATGCCCGTCATGAAAGCAGAATTCTCGGTGATCGCTTAACCGAGTGGCGATCTTTCCCGTCTCGTCCCGAGCTTCAAACCTCACAAATCCAGCAATTTGCATTCCGATACTGGCTCTGCTGCTTAAAAATCCTTTAGTCAACGACAAACCCGAAATTCGTTTTAATTCGTGTAAGTCGCGGCCTGCTTTTCAGGATTGTGTCCGGTAACGGGCGGGTCTACCCAATGGCGCCACTTCGCGGCTCATCCTATGGAAACTTATGATTTAACGGGGCTAGTATTCTTCGTCTTCCTCTTCGTCAAGGAGGTCTTCTTCGTCGTCATCGTCGTCGTCCTCTTCTTCGTAATCGTCTAAGTCATCGAATTCGTCTTCTTCGTCGTAGTCCTCGTCAAAGTCATCCTTATCGTAATCGTCCAGGTCATCGTCGAATTCTTCGTCCTCAAATTCCTCATCCTCTTCATCGTCTTCATCCCCATCGATCTCCTCGTCCTCTCCGAAGTCATCTTCCTCGACTTGATCGTCGTCCCCGCGGCGCGGCAGTGCTCGCTGCAAAGACCGGTCCTTCCACTGGAAGCGACCCAGCGATTCCCCCGTTTGGTAATCCCTTCTTTCCATTATTCCTCCCCGCCAACAATTTAATGATTGCCGACTTCTTTTTATTCTGAACAAGAGCGCTTTGCAAGGCCCGTCGAGCTTTTTTTGGGCGCGTAGCAGACCGATTTTCCCCTTACCGTTCAGTCACGATTTGCTGCCTCTGTGCCAGCGCCAGACTATTATCAAGAGCTACGCTGGAAGGGTTCAACTTCTTTTTTGGAATGCCGCGGCGAAGCGTGGGGCGCGGATCGATATTTTGTCACGGTGGCACTCGTTGTCGCTGCGGTACTCAGTGCAAATCCTGGGGCGCTCCATTTGCGGGGCGGAAGCCACCGAGCATCGAGATTCACAAAGATTTCTCTCGCATTTCTCGGAGATCCCTCTGTATTTTGTTGAAGTGGTGGAAAAATTTTCCATTCCTGGCGGCGCTTCTACTTTCGACGACTCGCCGGCCCGCTCTGCGCCTCCGGATCCAGGGAGGCGTTTTCAAAGCGCAGTGGAGGTAATGCTTTGCACCGACCTGTTGGCGACACTGGTGCTGCAGGGAGCCTTTTACCTTCTTGGATACAAACCTCAATTGATTCTTCATTCGTCTTCCTTGCTGGCGATTTTCGTGATCTGTAACAGCGTGTTTGTGCTGGCGACCATCGCCCTCATTTTGAGATATCGCGAAGAGTCGTGGAGGATGCTCACCGGTATTGATTTCCAGTGGCAGCGGGAACTCCTCATCGCGCTGGGCATGATACCGGCGTTGTTCCTGGCCACGACGCTGGCAGGGTTGTTCTTCAGAAAGTTCTTTCCGGAGTTGGTCACCGAACAGAATCCGATACTGTCATTGATCAAAACCCGCAGAGATGTATTCTGGTTTCTACTGATGGTTTCCCTCTCTGGCGGGTTGAAGGAAGAAGTTCAACGCGCCTTTGTCCTGCGCAGATTTGAAAAGTACCTGGGTGGCGTTTACACCGGCCTGGCGCTGTTCACTCTCTATTTTGGCGCCGCGCACTATTTGCAGGGATGGGACAACGCTGTGGGGGCCGGTCTGCTGGGGCTATTATTCGGCGCGGCGTATATCTGGAGACAGAATCTCCTGGTTCCTCTCGCAGCCCACACCGCCTATAACTGGATCGTAATTTTCGCTTATTGGTTTTTTGGGCTGAAGTAAGCCGATTTCGGATTTCCGATTGCGGATTGCGGATTTCGGATTGCGGAATGAAAAACGCCATTCAAGTCGCAAGTCGAAAGTCGCAGGTCGAAAGTCATACAATCTTATGGTATGGCTAAAGACCCCTACCGGAATCCCGGGTCTCAGATCTAGTGGATCCCGCTGCCGAACAACAATGACCTGCGACTTGCGACCTGCGACTTTCGACCTGAATGGCGTTTTTCATTCCGCATTCCGCATTCCGCAATCCGCAATCGGAAATCCGCAATCCGCATTCCGCAATCGTCTTACTCTCCCATTTTCTGCAACGCGGCTTCTGCGGCGTTTTGCTGCGCCTCCTTCTTGGTTCTCCCTTCACCTTGCGCCAGCACGTCGGTCCCAGAAACAACTTCCACGACGAAATGCTTTCGGTGGTCGGGACCTAACTCTTGCACCAGCACATACGCCGGTTCCGTGTGATTCAACTGATGCAGCCGCTCCTGTAGTCTGGACTTGTAATCCGGCGAAGTGAAGGTGTGCGAACCGACATCCTGCAGACTGGGACCGAATTCACCCTCGATAAATGCTCGCGCAGCTTCAATCCCGCCATCCAGGTAAATTGCAGCAATGACTGCCTCAAAGGCATCAACCAGCAGTGCCTTCTTTGTTCTGCCGCCCGTCTTTTCCTCTCCATGACTGAGTCTGAGAAAGCAGCCTAACTCGAGTCTGTCGGCAAACTGGATAAGATTCCGGGCGCTGACCAGGTGGGCTTTGATTTTCGAGAGCTCCCCTTCAGTGGAAAGCGGAATTTGCTGGAATATCAAGTCACTAATGATGAATCCAAGGATGGCATCCCCCAGAAATTCCAAAGACTCATAGTGCGACGAACCTTCTTCAGGACGCTCGTAACAATACGATTTGTGGGTTAAAGCTCGCTGTAAGAGAGAGATATTCTTGAATTGGTATCTGAGAGCTTGTTCCAGCGTCCGGAAATCTGAAGATCCGCCATTCATAAACAGTAAAGGCGTTACTGTTTACGGTGGGCTGTTGATCATGCAATCAACAGCCCACGATAAACAGAACAGGTGTGCGAAAGGTGCGGCAATCTAAATTATCTGCACAACACCATAACTGTGAATAATCTCGCCGGCTTTTTCACAGCCTTCTTCCGGCCGTGGCTCCGTGGTTGCACAAAGTGCCTGCGGCCACCAGAGGGTACACCTCACAATATCCATCGCCAGTCCATTTCGACGGTGTGCTCGCTAATAATTGCTGGGGGGTTTAGATTGTCCCGGTGGCGGTGGAGGAGGAGGAGGAGGCGCGGAGGGAGGCGGCGCATTTAACGAAGCCTTCGCCTTCGCTACTGCTTCGTCCATCCTCTTTGTGACGCGCTGATCCAAAGGTTCTGTGGCCCCCGCCTGAGTCGGCTTCAATACTGCTTCAAGAACCGCCTTCAGCTTGTCCTTGGCTAGATTTGAGACAAAGCCGCCGATGGCGACAGCTTTGGCGTAGGAGTCGACGGCGTTATCGGCATCGTTCTTCAGCGTGTAGGAGATACCCATTTCGAAGTAGGCCAGGTCATCCTTCGGATTTAGCTCAATTGCTTTCTTCAAGTTAGTGAGCGCCAATTCCAGATTGGGATCGTCATCTTTCTTGCCGTTGGCCGTGGCTCCTGGATTGGCAGGATTCGCCGGATTGGCTGGTTCCTCCTTCTTGGGTTCCGCAGCCTTCTTCATGCGCGCATCCTGCGATTTGGCCACGTAGGCAATTCCTTTGCTTCCATAGGCCATCGATAGCAGGTCATTTTTGCCCTTGGCGAAATCTGCCGGATTCACATTGGGCGGCGCCTGGAGGGCATTGATTGCCGTAACGGCTTTATCGGCTCGTTCCACCGCAAGGTCGGGCTTTCCGCGCTGCGCGTAACCGCTGGCCAGAAAAGTGAGGATTACCGCATTGTCCGGCAACTCCTTCAGCGTGGCTTCGCCGTGTTCAACCAGTTTGTCGTAATTATTGAGCTGCTGGTAGGTCGTGGCTGCAATCTGATGCACGTAAGGGGTCAAGCCGGAATCGGGAAAATCTTTCAGGAAATCCTCAGACAGTTTGGCACGCTGCTGGTTGTCTGTCGCCTGGGTAATGGCGACGTATTTATCATATTCTTCACGCGTCTGGGGTTGCCCTAAGACACGAGGAGGCTTCGGGGCCGGTTGAGCGGGCTGCTGGCCTTGCTGTGGTTGCTGCTGTTGTTGAACGGCCTGCAGCGCGAGAGTCGGCGTCAGGATCAGCGCCAATATCACAGCCGCCGTGAAGAGATTTTTCATTTAAATGTCCTCCGTACAAGACAAAATTTTAGTCGTATCAATCGGATTCGGCGCCAAGCCATCAGGCTCCCAAACAGCCGGCGGAAAACCCCGATCCGGTCAGTTTCTTCGGAAAAAAAGAATTATCTTAATCCAAATCTGCAGTTCGCTGGAGCAAAAAAATAAATTTTCCCTCATGAACTAAGAGGCGCCCCGCAACCCAGGGTTGCAAACAAAACTTCGTCTTCATGGCTCAGTTTTCCACTCAGTTTCAAGGGGGAGGCAAACCGGCCAGCCGCCTCTTGGCCTCCTCTCGAGCACCCTTCAAATCCCCAGTCAAATCCGCCACCTGTTGGAGCGCCGCCCGTGCTTCCGGCAAGCGATCAGTAGCCATGTATACCGTGGCCAGATGCAGGCGGCTCCAGGCCGCCATCCAGGATGGAGCTTCGCGCTGATCGATCACAGCCTTGAAATAAGACTCGGCCGAGTCGGCATTTTTCCGCTGCAGCTCGATTTGAGCCAGACCGAAAAGGATTGCCGGGTCCGTAGGCTTCTGTTGCTTCATGGCCAGCAGCGCCTTCTCTGCGGCGTCAAAGTCTTTTTGCTGGAGCAATTCGTTGGCCCGTTCCAGCTTACGCAACCATTCCGTGCGAGCCTTTACGCCCTGCGCCTGCTGTTCTTGCTGAGTTTTGAGCGTTTCGCTCTCGGCCGCGTACCACTCCTTGCGCTGTTGCTCCCGCTTCAGATCGAAGGCCTGAATGATCGAAGGCAGGTATTCCGGAAACGATGCCGAAGCCTTCTCGAATTCCTGCAGCTTTTCATAGTAATGGTAGATGAGTATGTTTCCGGCCGCGTATTGCCGCCCTAGTTGCTCGCGCGCATCTCCAGGGCGATCGATCCGCAGTTGCACAGCCTCAATTAAAGACTCCGTATTAAGGAGCTTAAGATCCTGTCGGAACTTTGCCAGCAGCCCTGGCCGATCGCTGAGCAGCTGCAAAATCTCCTGCTGCTGGACGATGGCTAGTCCGTTTTTCTCGATCAATGGATCGAGAAGAAAGTGCAAATACTCATGGCGAATATTGCGCAGGTTCTTTTCCGGAATATCAGCAGGCCCGACCACCAGGTAATAGAGATTGCCCACAATGCGCGAATTGGCAATCCTGTGGGAACTCATTAGATCCGGGATGAAGAAGATCTGCCGATCCATAACAATGCGCGCTTCCGTACGAAGATACTGTAGCGCCTGAGCAATCGATTCACGGGCCACCGGCTTGTATTTCTCAATTTCGGCCAGGTACTGAGGCCGCACATCGAGCCATAACTGCTCCAGCCTTGCCTGTGTGTAAAAAGTGGGAAGAATCTGCTCAAAACCCAGCACTTCCTGCACCTCGAGGGGTATGTCCTTGGGGGGTAGAGTCACATCGAGCCGGGGTGGATTGGAAAGCAGCAGCGCTAGCGAAGTGTAGCGCGCAATTTCACGCTCCGCATTGTCTGCCACATGGTGCGCTACATAAAAGTCGTGCAGGCGTTGAAGCAGCAGCGGATCCAAAGACTTGAGCTTCTCTCGAACCTGCCGGCGCACCGGATGCATTGAAATGCCGCCCTCATAATCGAAGCCACCGGCATTGATCGCCGACATAACCGCGAACAGCCTAAAGTCGGTTACAAAATTGATGTTGACCACGCCGGACAAATCCTGCCCCTGCGCCGGCGCCGCGACAGCGAAAACAAGAGCAAGAATTCCGCAGAGACGACGAAGCATAGAATCGGTCATGGGCCGTCAGTGGCTCCCCGGCCAGAGTTCCAACTTTTCCCTTCAGCCCGCTGCCATCGGTAGCGGCGTATCAGATGCAAAATTACGGGATAAGTGACCAGCGCAATAAGCAGGGCCAAGGTGAACGAGCCAACCGTCGCCGGAAACAGTATCTTCCATTCTGCCACAATCTGCCGCCAGAAAGCTCGCGTCATGATCTCTCGCAATCCGACATTTGGCATGGTGACCCCTTCGGGAAGACCGGTAATCTGGACGCCTACCCAGGTGGCGAAAGCGTAGTAGGGCACTATCGTCCAGGGCGTGTTGATATAGATACCCACCAGCATGGCAGTCCGATTGAGACCAAACAGATAAGCGATCGCCAGCCCGACAACAGTGTGGTATCCCAGCGGAGGGGAAAAGCTGAGAAAAATCCCTATGGTAAAAGAGAGTGCCAGCCTTTCAGCCGTTTCGTGAGGCGAGACGATTTTTTTCAGCAATCGGTTAATGAACGGTTTCATCGATTGCCGAAGTGGTCAAACCCGCCGGGATTGAGCCGTTGCAGCTTGCCCGCCGCCTCAAGGTGAACTCCCCTTCTAGCATGCCGTATCTCTCCGATTCGGCGCAGGGGAACCTCGCTGCAAAAGCGCCTTAGCTTCGCTTCCGAGCGCCGCGGGACGGTGAATAGCAGCTCGTAATCCTCTCCTCCATCGAGGGCGCACCCCCGAGGATCCGCGGCGCAGCGAAGGACCGCTGGGGCGATCGGAATATCTCCCAGATGGATTACAGCTCCCACTCGACTTGCCGCGCAGAGCCGATTCAAGTCGGTTGACAGGCCATCACTCAAATCTATCAGCGCGGTAGCGGCTCGGTGTTTTGCCAACCACTGCCCCGCCTCCAACCGAGGCTGAGGAAAAAAATGCGCTCTCATTATTTTTCGCAACATTTGCTCCTGGCTCGGTTCGGACGTTTCAGGAAAATGGAATTCTTTTCTTTTTGCGTCGACAACGACTTTCCCATTTTTGAGGAGCTCGAGCGCCGCCGCCGACATACCAAGGCTCCCGGTTACCCAGATCGAGTCACCCTGCCTGGCGCCCGCCCGCAGTAAGGGGGCGCCGGTCGTCTGGCCCAGGAGCGCCAGGCTGCTGAAAAGTATCCCCGTTGGAGAATAACTTAAATCCCCCCCCGCCAGTTGGGCCTGCATTCGTTTTTGGACGCGCTTCAAGCCGCGGAAAAACCTGGGAAGAAAGTCGGTCGAGATGTCGGGAGGAACTGCCAGGGAGACCAGATAGGCAGTCGGCCTTCCACCCATCGCCGCGATGTCGCTCACGCTTCGCGCCAGCAATTTATGGGCGAGCCATTCCGGCGCGCAGGTATTGCGCCTGAAATGGACATTCTCGATCATCATGTCGGCGGTGAAGAGACAATTTCTTCTCCCAACCGTCACCAGCGCCGAATCATCGCCGATGCCGACAGCTACAGCGCTGTCCGAAAACCGCATGCGCTGCAGGAAGCGGATGAATTCAAATTCGTTGTTCCACGTCAGCATTATCAGTCATCGGTCGTCGGTCATCGGTCGACGGTCATCGGTCGACGGTCATCGGTCATCGGTTTACAGTGATCGGTCATCGGTCAGGAGGTCAGCAAGTCACCAGGTCCAAAGCGCTTTTGACTTGCCGACCTGTGGACCCGGTAACTGTAGGCGATGATCGTCGCCGGATGACCGATGACTGATAACCGTTGACCGATGACCGATGACTGACAATAGAATTGATGATGCAGTAGCCAGTTTTTAGACGAGCACCTTATCTACCACCTGATCAATTTCTTCCACAAAGACGAAATTCATTTCGCTAAGGATATCTTTTGAGATGTCCTCCAGGTCTTTGCGATTCGCCTCGGGCAGAACCACTTCGTAAATCTTGGCCTGTCGCGCCGCCAAAACCTTTTCTTTTAATCCTCCCACCGGCGCCACCCGTCCCCGCAACGTGATTTCCCCGGTCATGGCTACGTTGCGGCGAACCGGGCGTTTGCACGAAACAGAAATCAGCGCCGCCGCCAGAGTAATGCCGGCCGAAGGCCCGTCCTTGGGTATCGCTCCGGCGGGAATATGAATGTGGATATCGTGCTTTTCAAAGAAGTCCTCAGGAATCTTAAACTTGTCGGCACGCGCTCTCGCATAGCTCAGCGCCGCCTTGGCAGATTCCTTCATCACGTCTCCCAACTGGCCGGTGAGAATCAGTTCCCCTCTTCCTTTCATTGCAATCGCTTCCACGAACAAAATGTCTCCGCCGGCTGGAGTCCATGCCAGTCCCACAGCAACTCCCACCTTATTTTCCTGGAGCAACTCCTCGGGAAGGATGCGCTCCGGTCCCAAATACTGATGCACGCGTTCGGGCGTAATGGAAACCGTCTCCGTTCTGCCCTCTGCTTTCTGGCGTGCCACTTTCCGACAGATCGTGGCCAACTCGCGCTCCAGGTTCCGCAAACCGGCTTCGCGCGTGTAGCGATTGATGACGGTGAGGATGGCCTCGTCCTGAAACTCAATGTCTCGGGCGTCAATGCCATGCGCTGCCATTTGTTTCGGGATCAGGTGGCGCCTGGCGATGTGGAGTTTCTCGTTCTCGGTGTAACCGGTAAGCGAGATGACCTCCATCCGATCGCGGAGTGCCGGCTGAATGGGATCCTGAATGTTGGCGGTGGTGATAAACAGGACGCGGCTCAAATCAAATGGCACGCCCAGATAATTATCGCGGAACGCGTTATTCTGCTCCGGATCGAGCACCTCCAGAAGCCCCGAGGACGGGTCGCCACGGAAATCAGCGCCCACTTTATCCACCTCGTCGAGCATGAACACCGGATTGTTGCTTCCAGCATTGCGCAATCCTTGAATGATGCGTCCCGGCATGGCGCCGATGTAAGTGCGGCGATGACCCCGAATTTCCGCTTCGTCGTGGAGGCCACCCAGGGAAATGCGCGCGAATTTGCGTCCTAACGCGCGAGCGATTGACTTGCCGAGCGATGTTTTTCCCACGCCCGGGGGGCCGACAAAACAAAGAATTGGTCCGCGCATGTTTTGCGTAAGTTTCAAAACAGCCAGGTATTCGACGATGCGCGTTTTGACTTTCTCAAGATCATAATGATCCTCGTCCAGTATTTTTTGGGCCTCCGGCAGGCCGAGCTGGTCCTTAGTGGTGAACGACCATGGAAGTGCCAGCACCCAATCGATGTAGCTGCGCACTATCCCGGTCTCGGCTGAATCCGGATGCATTTTTTCCAGTCGTGAAATCTGACGCTCCACTTCCTCCTTGGCCTCGCCGGGAAGGCCGGCTTCTTCGGCCTTCTTGCGCAAAGCGGTGATTTCGGCGGCCATCTCGCCCACTTCACCCAGCTCCGACTGTATGGCTTTCATCTGCTGCCGCAAGAAATATTCCTTCTGGGTTTTCTCAATTTCGTCTTTCGCCTGCTCGCTGATCTTCTGCTGCATGTTAAGCAACTCGACCTCTCGTGCCAGAAATTCGTTCACCCTCTGCAGGCGATTCAAGGGATCGAGGATTTCCAGAATCTGCTGGGCATCTTCTACCTTCAGCTCCAAGTTGGAAGCAGCCAGGTCTGCCAGCCTGCCGGGTTCTTCCAGGTTATTGGCGATGACGGTTGTTTCGGGCGAAATGTTCTTGCCCAGCGCCGCGGCCTTTTCCAGGGCAGCGCGCACGCTGCGCATGGTCGCCTCCATTTCCATGGTCTTTTCGACGGCGGGTTCTTGCAGCGGTTCGACTTCGGCTACAAGAAAGGGGCTGCCTTCGACAAATGTTTTGGCCCGCGCGCGCGCAATTCCCTGCGCCAAAATCCGCAGCTTCTGCTCCGGCATTTTCAGCATGCGCAGGATGACGGCCACCGTGCCGATCGGATAGAGCGTTTCCGGTGTCGGGTCCTCCTCGTTTGGATCTCGTTGCGCCAGAAGAAGAATCATCCGATTTTGCGCCAGCGCAGAATCAACAGCTTTAACAAACATCTCCCGTCCGACCAGGATGGGCACAATCATGAAAGGAAACGTGACGATGTCTTTTACTGCGAGCACCGGAAGTTGCGATGGGATCGGTATCTCGCTTTCGCTTCGAATTTCTGGCGCTTCAGATTTCGCCGACATAACGTCCCATCGTTAGAGTTTGCTGCTCGTTTCCGCCTTCTGAATCGGGACCTGATAACTCTGGCCGCGGCGGTCTTCCATGCGCTTCAGTGTGATTTCCAGGATTCCGTTTGCCAGCGTTGCTTTTGCCTGATCGATATGCACCAGGAAGGGAAGGCCAATCTCTCGACGGAATTTCCCGTACACTCTCTCCACGCAGTAATAACAGACGTAGGTTGGGCTGATCTCGCCTTCTTTCTTGATTCCTTCCAGCGTGACGACATTGGAGCGGAGAGTTACCGAAATATCCTCCAACAAAACCCCGGGCAACTCGACTTTGATCAATAGATGATTGTCCTGCTCAGCCATATCCACATACGGAGTCCAGCTTCTGGCAAGCAGAGACCCAAAAGTCTCTATCGACTCTAAAATGTGAACGGCTCTTGGCTTCTTTTTCACTGACGCCACCTGAACGTTCCCGTATCTCAAATTACCATATTATCTTAATGCAGGGCCGCGCTGTGCATTGGCGCGGCTTCGCCGCCTGCCTCAAAACTCTGAACCACCGGGGACACTGGGAACAGGGGGAATTTGATGATTCCTTTATCAATAAGATGTACTGCCAATTTAGAAAACCCTTGTAGTCCCCGTGTTCCCAGTGGCCGCCGTGGTTCATAATTTTGAGATAGCCTCCTCGCCTCGCCGGTGCGCCTAATGGAGCGCCTCTATCCGGGCAACAAACCGCACAAGCTACTTCTTGAAAAGGTGATTGATCTCCGTCATAAACTCCGTGACATCCTTGAATTCCAGATAGACGGACGCAAATCGGACGTAGGCTACCTTATCGAGCTGGCGCAGCTTCTGCATCACTTGCTTTCCTACTTCTTCGGAACTGATTTCCCGATCTGTGGCCTCTTGAACGCGCTGCTCGATTTCATCCACGAGCGCCTCGAGTTGGCCGGTGCTCACGGGCCGCTTTTCACAGGCGCGCAGCAGGCCCGACATAACTTTGTTGCGGTCAAATCTCTCACGGCGGCCATCCTTTTTGACCACCATGTAGGGAATCTCGTCGATTCGTTCATAGCTGGTGAAGCGGCGCCCGCAGCCGAGACATTCACGACGCCTGCGTATCACATCACCTTCTTTGCTCTCGCGAGAATCTACCACTCGGTCTTCCAAATGTTCACAATAAGGGCATTTCACTGGACCTGCGCCTCTAAGTATTTTGCTTTCAAATAAATACAGAGATCCGGTATTATGATGCCAATACTTGGCCGCGTCAACCCTGGACTCGAGTCCTGCCGACTGCGGCGACCAGTCGGCAGACAGCCACTCGGAAGACAACAACGCGGAGTCGCCCAGAGTAGCGCGTCACTGGCAGGCAAAGCGGCACTGCAAAATTCTGGTGAGATTGAAACCGATGCCGGCTCGACATTTCGATTCTCATTCTCTCTTAATTAGCAGCCATTTCTCTTTTTTTTGAACTTTTAACCACAAAGGTTCGTTTCCTTTGTTGACCGGACAGCAGGAAGGAAAAGCACAGGTGGAGACCGAGCAGAAACTCGCGGAGCGCTGTTTGAGCGGCGATCCGGAAGCCTGGGAGACGCTGGTGCGAACCTATTCCAAGAGGATTTACAACCTGGCTTACCGGTTCACGAAAAAGTTTCACGCGGCGGAAGAATTGACGCAGGATGTATTCGTTAAGATTTACCAAAATCTGGGCAGTTTCCGGCCGGAAAGCGGATCGCTTCAGAGCTGGATTATGAGGGTAGGGAGAAATCTGATCATTGACCAATATCGCCATTCTCACTGGGAGAAGAACGTGGCCGGCAGCGAAGAGCTGGAGACCGTTGATTTTGAAGACAAGGAAAGGCCTGATTCTTACCAGACGCTATTCCAAAGGGAGAAGGCAAAACTTCTCATGGATGGTTTACATTCTCTTCCTGAGGAGCTAAAGCAGGCTGTGCTGTTGCGGGACCTTGAAGAAATGACTTATCAAGAGATCGCTGATTTGCTGAGGATTCCCGAAGGAACGGTGAAATCGCGCATCAATCGCGGCAGAATCGAGCTGGCAAGGGTGCTGTCTCACCGCGGCCGGCACTTGGGGTTCACCGAGAGCAGTGAGATCTAGAACTTGAGAACAATGAGATGACTTGCGCTGACTTCGAGAATTTGTTGACCGAATACGCCGAGGGGAGGCTGGACCGGATTGTTTCGGGCGAAATAGAACAGCATCGCCGCAATTGTCCCCAGTGCCATCTGCTTTTCCAGGAAGTATCACGATTAGTCGACGATCTGCACGGATTGCCGGAATATGAGCCGCCGGAACGGCTGGTGAATGCCATCCTGAAGAGGACCAGCGGCGTCTACAAACGTCCCTCCTTCTGGCAGGCGATCGTGGTTCCCACATTCCGGCCGTTCCTTACGCAAAGATTCGCCGCCGCCACTGCCATTATGTTTGTATTCCTGTTCATGACAGTCAGCCTGATTGGTCCCGGATTATCCGGTGTGACCGCTGATGACTTTACGCCCCGCGCGATTTACAAACATGCGGATAACTTCACGCATAGCGTTTACCACCGCCTGCAAGCATTCAACCAGTGGACGACCGATATGCGCGCTGAGCTGCAACTGTGGCGCACCGACTGGGCCGGCCGCATTGATTATCAGATCATAACCGCGCTCTTTCGTGTTTATGAGAACACTCAGGACAAGCAGCAGATAAAGAGAGAAAACGCTCCGTCAAAAACCGGTGAGCCCGAGAGCCCCAAAGGCCAGAAGAAGGAAGGAAAACCGGTTAAGAAGTCATATTTGCCCTTGAGGATCCCCATTGATGGAGCGAAGCGGTATTCAGCGTCGATCGATATTTCCCACGGACCGGACGATGCGCCGGCAGAGACAGCCTGCATTCAGTCGCGGGCAAGCCATGTGGAATTCCCGGCCATGTTTCGAACAAATCGCAATGAAAATGTGAGGCAGCCCCTATGAAATGTTTCTATCACCCAACTGAGGACTCAGTTCACAGTTGCAGCACGTGCAATCGGCTTCTGTGCGCCGCCTGTTCCCACAGCATCAAAGGGAGCATTTACTGCCAGGATTGTTTGGTCCAGGGCGCGGAGTTCGCACGACTGGCACTGGCGGCGGGGCCGGATCTGGTTAAGCCCAAACGTGCTGCCGTCTTTGCTGTGGTTCCTGGAATGGGAGCCGTTTACAACCGCCAGTACAACAAGGCGCTGGTTCACTTTGCCACTTTCGCGCTGCTGATGCTGATTGCCGACCAGGGACCGGACGTCTTCGGCTTTGCCGCCTTTTCGTTCTGGGTGTTCACCATTATCGATGCTTATCGCAGCGCTCAGGAGATTCTGAGGCACCGCCTGACAGAGCCGGTAAGCGAGCCGCATGAAAAGCCACTCAACGCTCCTCTCTGGGGAGGCGCCTTGATCTTGCTCGGCAGCCTCTTCTTTATCAGCAACCTGGGTTTGATCAGTTTCGACTTCTTGCGGAGATTCTGGCCGCTGGCCTTCGTGTTCCTCGGCTTGTATCTAATTTACGATCATTACCGAAAACAGAAAGAGGCTTCTTCCACGACGGCCGCGCCGGTTCGTACCGGCCAGCCCTCAGCCCAGCACAAGGAAATCTAGGAGATCAAGATGGAAACCACTGCGCCGGTAGAAACCAAGTCGAGTCGAGCTCCGCTCGTTCTGGGTTTGTTGCTGGTGACGCTTGGAGGGCTGCTGTTTTTGGGGACCGTCTTCCATTGGCAGATATGGGCCGCTCCCTGGCATTTCATCGGCCCGCTGCTGCTGGTAATAGCGGGTGTCTCTTCGCTGTGGCGCTATTTCTCGTACACCTCGGACCAGGCTTTGCAGGGAGTACGGCGACGGGGAGGTGTTGTGTGGGGCAGTTTTCTGATTTTCATTGCTGTCTCCTGGTTTGGCGGCGCGCAAAAGTGGTTTAATCCTTTCCAGTTCATCGGAAAATTCTGGCCTCTGCTTTTAATTCTGATCGGCTTGGGCAAGGTGCTCGACTTTTACCGCCTGAAGGGCCGGGCACAATTTCGGTTCGGCGAGGTTTTTGGAGTGCTCGTCATTATCCTTATAGGCGTGGCAGCCGCTCAAGCCCCGACCGATCTGGGCTCTCTCGGCCCTTGGATGGGTCCCTGGGTATTCACCGAAAGCAATCCTTTCGCCGGGCCGTCATTGACCTTTACTGAGGAAAAAAGCTTCCCGGTGCAACCTCACAAGATCGACGTCACAAACCGCTACGGCAATGTTCATGTGACACGCGGCAAAAGCAACGAGGTGTCCGTTGTGCTTGAAAAGGTGGTCTACCAGGAGAGCGAGCAGAAGGCCAGGGAGATCGCCAATCAGATCGAGCTGGTCACGGACGGCTCCAATGAATTCACTCTGCGCGTAAATAGAAGAGAACTGGAGGATCGCAATTACCGTTTCAAAACGCATCTGGAAGTGCGCGTGCCGGAGAAGGCCGCCGTAACAGTGGACAATTCTTACGGCTCGATAGATGCGAACGATCTGGATGGAAGCTGTGCCATCAACTCCAGTTTCGGGCCGGTGCGAGTGGAAGCGGTCCGGGCTCCTGTGGTGATTAACTCCAGATCAGACCAGGTTTCGGTGCAAAAGATAAAGGGCACCGTTACAATCGTTGCCCGCCGCGGAGACGTTGTTGTCAGCGATGTGACGGGCGACGTGCAGACAGACTCTCACCAGTCGACCACGCTGGAAAACATCCACGGGGCGGCGCGTGTCACCACTCGAAACGGGTCCGTCCTGGCGACAGCAATAGATAAGGATCTCTTTGTCGACGGACCAAACTCCAATGTGCGCGCGGTTACTGTTCAAGGCAAGTGCGAGATTCACAACAGTCATCGCAGAGTGGAGTTGGAAGAGGTCTCAGGCAGCGTAAAAATAGAAAACTCCTACGGAGAGGTCACGCTGCGAAACCTGAAGTCTGTGGCGGCAGTGGATGCCAGGCATAATTCGATTCGCGCTGAAGGACTGCAACAGGGCATCACCATCAACGGAGAGGGATCGCACATTTCGCTGGAACAAATCAACGGACCGGTCCGCATCAACACTTCCATGCGAGAGCTAGAAATCGACAGGTGCAAAGGCCCTCTGGATATTTCTACGCGGAACGGAAATGTCAGGATCGCCAGCCCGGATGGCCTGCAGGGACCGGTACGCGTTGTCAACGAGCGTGGAGATATCGCCTTGCGCCTGGCAGAGACCGTCAAAGCTTCTTTCGACATTGAAGCGATTCTTGGTTCAATCGAAAACGACCTGAGTGAAGAGTTGAAGGTAAAGCAGCAGGGACATGATGAGACGCTAAGAGGAACCCTGAATGGCGGCGGCCCCCTGGTGCGATTACAGAATAGACACGGCAAGATCCGCTTGGAGAAATGATCATGAAGGGCAGACAAAGTGTGTTACCGAAAATGTCTTTGATTGCGATCACGTCGAGTGTCCTGACGATGATGTGCCTTCTTGGGACCGGCTGCATGTTTATCGGCCAAGACCGGACCCCTGCATCCTACAAGAGCTTTTCCAGCCGCAGGGAGCTGAAGCATGCGACCGAGATTCGGGCCAATCTGGATTTTCCTATTGGAGAACTGGAACTGGACGCTCTTTCCAGCGGAGACACCTCGGCCTACCAGGTCGATATCGAATACAATGAAAATCGCTACTCCCCGAACCTGGAGGTTAGCGGAGAATCCGCAATAGATTTTCGGTTCGATCTGCGCCATCTCAGGAAGTCGATGGGAGCTAACGACAAGAACCGGGGGGAATTTCGTTTCAGCCGCAATGTCCCCCTTGAGCTTCATGTAAAGACAGGCGTTGGGGAAAACCGCATTGACTTGACCAGTCTGAAGATTCGCGACCTCCGCTTGCTTTCGGGAGTAGGAGAAGCTCGTGTGACAGTAACAGCTCCCAACAGCGAAATCTGCCGCAATGTGGAGATCAAAAGCGGCGTGGGAGAATTCAACTCGGTAGGACTGGGAAACCTGAATTTTCAGGATCTGAGATTTGAAGGAGGCGTGGGAGAAGCAAACCTGGATTTCACCGGCGATTGGAACCGCGACGCCAATCTCGATGTCAGAGTGGGTATAGGTGCGGTCAATATCGCGCTGCCCACAACAGTGGGCGCCGAGGTCCATGCTACCAAAAGCTTCCTGTCGGGCCTGTCGTTGAAGGATTTTCAAAAAGATAGCTCAGACATCTATCGGAGCAACAATTTTGACAAAGTGAAGCACCGTCTCAGCATCGAGATAAAGAGCGGCATTGGCGGCGTTGACTTACACTGGAAGTAATCATTGTCAGTTGTCCGTGGTCATTAGTCCGTTGTCGGTTGCCGCGCAAACAGCTCCTCTCCCGGCAAAACAAATCTTCTTAGATCTCCCCGCGCGCCCTTGGAATGTGTGAAGCTGTGCCGGGCGCAACCGATGGCAAGAGACTCACGGTCGCGCGCCCCCCTATACGGCGCGCCTGGCCAGAGGGCCTCGACCTGATGCGGCATCTGATATACTCTTC
>DASXTB010000091.1:0-9743 GCA_036505615.1 Acidobacteriota bacterium | reverse complement strand
TGGCGCTGGCCCCGGCATTCACTGCTACGCCACTGCCAGAGCTGCATTGGCTTCCCGTGAGCGCGGAAGCCGTAGCCGGCTTTGAGCGAAACTCCAACCCTGAACCAAACACGCTGGATGCTTTTCAAGAACTGATACTTTCTCTTTTGTTCTCAGGGGGTGACTCCCAACAATTAAATGTACTGGCTGTTCCGAAGTTCGAACAGCGCCCAGAGCGAATCGTTTTTGCCAGGATCCCATTGAGTAGCGGAAAGCAGGGGACCGTCGGCATTGCGTCTGGCCAGGGCGTCCACATTCCCACTGCCTGGCCGGCAGACCGATCGAGCAGTCTTTCAATTGTGGAGCTGGCAAAGGAGCGAGTGCTTTTCGGAGATTCGGCCGCCGTAAAGATCTGTGCTGATCTTGATTCAGCGCCGCCTGAAAAAACTTTAAACGCCAACAGGGCTTTGGCGGCCCGGATCGAAGAGTTCCGCTCGTCAGGACAGGCGTGGGGCGTGATGACCCGCCCGTCGCTCGGTTTGGAAGAATCCGGATGGGACAGGCGGGAAAGCTGGAGTTTGAGGGGCGCCCGGTCTCGCCTTCGCTCGGTGGGATTTTCAGCTGCGATGTCAGCGCCGGTCGCGTTTTCCATGAAAACTGAAGCCGCCAGCCAAGGCGATGCTGCGATCCTGGCCGATGAGCTTCGTGTGTTCTTGCGTGACGCAAGCGCTTCCGGACAGGCCGAACTAAAGCCGATCGCTGCTCAAGCCCAGGTGAGAGAAGCGAAGGAAACAGTGCGGTTAGGCCTTGAGCTGCCCATGACGGGGATAAAGTTATTGAAGGGAAGCCGCACGGCCAGGTCTGTCTTTACCTGGGAGCTTGGCGCTCTCGCTCGGGAAAACCGCCAACGCATTCCCGAGATTTTTCAGCATCTAGGGCTGCAGAAAGGAAGCAAGGTGGCCGATGTAGGAGCCGGAGGAGGGTTCTTCACTGTCCGGCTGGCACGCGCGGTTGGACCGGAGGGACGGATCTGGGCCGTCGACATCGTTCCTCAAATTGTGGAATCCTTGCGACAACGAACCCGAGAAAGCCGCCTCGATAATGTTGAAGTAGTTCCGGGCGAGGCAGCCAATCCAAAACTGCCCGAGGCAGTGCTGGACGCTGTGCTGATCGTAAACTCCTATCATGAGATGCCACACTATTCGGAAATATTAGAACACTTGTCTCGCGCGCTAAGGCCGGGGGGGCGACTGGTGGTTTCAGAACCCTTTAGTGTGAAACGCCGGAACCTGCCCAGAGCGGAGCAAATCAAAGAACACGAGATCGCCCCTGAGCTTATAGAGCAGGAGCTCCGCAGCGCGGGCTTCGAAATTGTTTTTCGCGATGACAAATTTATCGAAAATCGCGAATCAGGAATGGACTCGATTTTGGTAGCTCGCCGCCCTAAGTAGCCTCCTTTAGGATCTAGGCGAGGCGTTTACCCCTCGGGTGCTGAGCGGGGAGAAGAAAAGTCTTAATCAGTTCACCCTCGCCGCAGGCAATCATCCCTGGAAACCGCTTGTACCATTCGCCTTCGGGAACCTCGGGCTGACTGTCCAGCCACCGTGCAAGCAGCACCAGCTGGTCGGCGCGAATGCTTCGGTCCTGTATGCGATCCAACAAGTGCTGGAAAACACCGGGTGGAAGATTGGCGCGTCGGATCTTCGGCACGAACTAAATTCCATAGAAGCCCCGTGTGAGCCGTTCCTTAAGGCGTGCGGCATCCGCAGGGTTAGAAGTGGCGGCCAGCTGTTTAGCGAGCAAACCCAGTTCTTCGGGGCTGAGCTTGTTTCCCTTACTTTCAAGTACGACCAGTTCCGGTGTTTCCAATGATACTTCTTCGCCGCTTGGCTTTCGGGCGACGATCTCTGCTCCCGTGACAGTGTGGCGCACAAACCAGTGGTAAACGGCGAGGGCATTCCGAATCACTTCAGTGCGCTTTGTCTGCGTCAACTTTGCAACCTGGTCGACCAGTTCCGATTCCGCTTTGGTCAGGGAGGGTTGGATTCTGCTCATATAGATCTCATTTTATACTCATAAATCTATCGGAAACAACTCAAAAAATAGTCCAGACGCTTACGGCTGGTTTCAAGGGCGTCGCGAGGCGGCGCTATTGGAGAGACGCCCCGTGGGGCGTCTCCTGCACGATGAAAGATTGCGCGGGAGACGGCCCTCAGGCCGTCTCTCCAAAGTGTCCAAACTCCAGAGCGCGCCTTCGGCGCGCTTGTCCGCGAAGCGGACGCCCTGGTTTGCAACGCACTGCCCGCATGAGAAAATGTAGAAACTCCAGAGGCCGCTGAAAGCGGCCTTAGCCCGCTATAGCGCGAATTTGCCTCGGGATCAGAAATATCTTCTTGCCAGCGCTCCCGCCGAAAGGATTAAGCTGTAGCAAGTTCTCCCGTGACCTGTGGACCGGAGTAAATGTAGCGCCGGCTTCCAGCCGGCTCTCGGTTTTGGATACTTTGTAGAGAGGGGCCGTTGGGTCTCTCCGCACAATCCTTCAAATTGGATTCTCAATTATGAGCACAATTACAAAGCCAACAGATGCCACCTCCGAAAAGGTGCATGTTGATGTGAGGCCCGCTGCCTCTCCGTTCGCCGGCCAGAGCCGGCTGATGTCGGTCGACTTCTTTCGCGGATTCACCATGTTTTTCCTGATAGCCGAAGCTACAGGAATTTACGACCTGCTTGTTTCCCCGCAATTGAATGGAACAATAATCAGCGCCATTGGCACACAATTTCACCATCATCCCTGGAATGGACTTCGGTTCTGGGACCTGATCCAGCCCTTTTTCATGTTCATCGTCGGAGTGGCTATGCCGTTTTCATATGGCAGGCGTTGGGAGCGCGGCGACACGTGGGCGGCAACATTTCGCCATGCGCTGCTGCGTTCCTTCCTGCTGCTGCTTTTTGGCTGGGCGCTTTATTGCATTGGACCAGGACACCTCACCTTTGAATTGTGGAATGTGCTGGCGCAGCTTTCCTTTACTTGCCTGGTCGCCTTTCTGATGATGAGACAGCCGCCTTCGATTCAGATCGCTTTTACATTTGTGTTGCTGCTGATCACGGAGCTGGCGTACCGCCTGTTTCCTGTCGCCGGATTTAACCAGCCGTTCGTGCCCGACCAAAACTTTGGGTCTTATGTGGATCTGCTGTTGATGCACAAGCTGTCGCGCGGCCACTGGGTTGCATTCAACGCCGTTCCCACTGCGGCGCATACCATGTGGGGAGTGCTTGCGGGGCAGCTTCTCAGGAGCGACCGGCCCGCTTCGCGTAAGATTAGAATTCTGGTTGTAGGCGGTTTGATCGGACTGATTGTCGGATATGCCCTGAATCCTGTGACGCCGATCATCAAGCGCATTTGCACCAGTTCCTTTGTGATCGTCAGCGGGGGTTGGTGCCTGCTCGCTTTGGCTTTATCCTATTGGCTCGTTGACGTGAAAAAGATCCAGAGCTGGCCGAAATTCTTTGCCTACGTCGGCATGAACTCACTGTTTATCTATTTGTTCACCAATACCGGAGGCGCAGAATGGCTGGCTCGTATCGTGAAGCCCTTCGCCGCCGGCTTCTTTGGTTGGACCGGAGATTTGCCGGCTAAAATAGTTGCCAGTCTCGTCGTTTGGGCTCTCTTATGGTCGATGTGTTACTGGCTCTTCAGGAGGAAGATTTTTATCCGGATATAAAAATAGAAAAACTGTGAGACGAAGCGGCCACTCAAGCATCTTATAAGAGATCCAGGCGGTCGAAGAAAGGAGTTCTTTATGCGCATGCGTTTGCTGTTTGCTTTGGTTTTCGCGTCGATTTTCGTGGCTATTGCTCCGGCTCAAAACGGAGCCCCTGCAATACCTCAACGTGAAGGGGGCGGTTCCATCGTTACCGGTGGGGCGATCGGGTTTCCTTTCCCGATTTCATATCAGCCGAGCTTTGCGTTTACCGATGCCAACGGGAATCTCCTGATATTGGAAACAATATTCGCCCTACCTCAGCCCAACGGACCCGTTGTTGCGCCGCACACCAAAATAACTGTGATCCCCTTTTCTTTGTCCGGGGTACCGCCGGCAAAAGGTTTCGAATATAACGGCGTCTTTGGGGTTGTTGCTCAAGGCAACCAAGCCGTTTACGCCACGGTCATCTTCTCAAACTCTTCCACACCGGGCCGGCTGGATGCCTCGACTTTCACGCTTGTGGCCCTGCGCGTCAGATCCGATGGAACGCTCCCGGGAATTCTGCCTAGTCTTCCGCTGGAAAGTTTCGCTACGGTGAAAGTGGTTGCGGGCACCAAGGACACTATCTATATTGTTCCGCAACTCTTGAACTTCCCGGTGCCGCTTGCGCCCTCGGGACTCTCGATTCCGGCGGCGGCGCGGGCGCCAGTTCAAATCGTCCGTTTCGACGGAACCGGGTTCACTGCGCCCGTCAGTGTTTCCTTGCCTTAAGGAGAGGAATTCAGAACCGCGCCCTCAGAAGGTGTGAAAAAATCGGTACTGCGAGCGTAAGCGAGCGCGGGAAGAATGTCGCGGATGCTCCCAAACATTTGTACTGTATACGTCTACGCAGCTTCACGGCGGTTAGTAATTCCACTCACACACAGACCGGGATAACCTTTAGCTACACATTCTTGTACTGCGAGGCGAGCCACAGCTCGTAAATCTCATCTCCCACCAGGAGAATCACTATGGCGGTAGAAAAATTTTCAGTTGATCGTCCTCAGGAAAGTTGGACAGGTTTGAGCGCTTTTCGGGAACGAATCTGGGGCGTCGGCGGCGGCCTTCTTGGCTTGATGGCTGGAGCGGGAAGCTTTCTAATTGCCAAATACGTGCAAAAGGAACCCTGGTCTCAGCTTTATCCGGGATTTCTCCAGAGGCGCGAACTCGTGCCTTTGGATTTTTACTTTCTCGGTCTGCTGGTATCAGGCTTTTGCTTCCTCTCATTTGCCTTGTTGCTGATCCGCAGAAGTCGTTATCCAAGGACCGATGGCTATGGCGCAGCCTTGGTGGGAACGATTTTTACTTCCCTTGGTGCGACGATCTTGTTTCTCCGCTTCTGGACTTTGCTGCACTAAGGGCTGTCACGTCGACGCACGTGGATCGGTTCTGCGGGCCGGGTGTACCAGCTTTCGGTCTAGACAAATGCATCAAGACTGATCAAAAGAAATGGCCCAGCGAAAAATAGACGGTGAGGTCGCGGCGGTTGGCGCGGCCCAATTCAATACGAATCGGGCCGATACCGCGGGAATCTACATAAAATCCCATGCCAAAACCGTGGACCGGGCTGCCGAACTTGCCCTGGCCGTCACTTCGATCAAACACTCCAGCGTTGTAGTGGAGACCAACGTAAACGTCCGTGATCGTTCCCGCTTTGAAATGCTTCAGAGTGCGCCGAAACGACAGACCGGCCGTCGCAAAATCTGTGGAAGCAATTTCATCGCGGCTGAGGCCCAAGAAACGAGCAGAAGAAAAACTCAAATTATGCGCCCCGCCCGTATAGAACAATTCATAGAAGGGCGGGTTGCCTCGGGTGCGGCCCAGAGCGGCCGAGAAGCCCAGGGTGTTTTCTAAGCCCAGACTCACGTAGTGATCCGCGACGGCTTGAGCACGGCGAAAAGAAAAACTGCTCCCAAGACTTTCGTCATTCCAGGTGAATTCGGCTCTGCCCAGCGACCCAAAGTGAGGAAACTCGAAATCTTCAAGGGTGTCAAACTCGAGAGCCGTTGTCAGCCGGCCCAGCGTTTTGGCGGAGCTCTGCGAAAAACTGACAACCCACCGGTCGATAGCGACCCTCTCTACGCCATATGCCATTTCCAGCCGGCCGGCATTGGCCAGCAGGTACTGCAAAGATGCATTGAACCCGGCTCGCTCATCGCTGTAATCACCGGCTCTGGTGCGGTCCGCAAAAATCAGGCGTTCTTGCGAGTGGTAATAGATCTGCGGTGAGAAAGCGAAATTTTTGGTGAAGAGGTGATCGCGGTTCAACCCCAGCTCGAGCCTGTTGGCATCTCCGAACAGACCTCTGAAAAAGAAATCCGAGCCGCTACTTCGGAAATTGCGGCCCAGCAAGTCAACCAGCACGGTAAACTTATAATCGCGGTCATATCGTATTCCCAAGCCGGCTTTTACCGAGGGATTTTCCTGTAATTTATAGGTAAGGATCGTCTGCTGATCGTGCTTCTCCAGGCGGTAAGAAACACTGGTGAAAACGCCTTCGCCATAAAGAGTAGCAACATCCTTATCCAGCGACTCGAGCGAAACCGGATTGGAAGACGGAGAAGAGATGCGCTCCAGAACATATGCCGCGGGGTAGTTTTGGAGCCCCTCCAGCTTCACTTCGTCAATCACTACTCCCTTCTTTGAAAATTCATAATGATTCAAATCAAATCTTGCCGGATCCAGCAACGATGCTCTCCGCAACGATCGATTGGTAATTCCCCTGTTCTGAAGTAACTTTTGAATCTCCGGCACGGCTTTGCGAGCAGCTTCGATGCCGCTTTCAATCAGCTCTGGAGAGCGGCCAAAATTTGTCGGGCTGACGCCTTCTAATTGTGGTGTGATCACAAAGTCGGCGGCCCTCCTTTTCGAGTGCCGATCCTCTTCAATCTGAAAAGTGACCACTTGATTCAATACGTCGATCAACGATTCGATCTCTTCCTTATGGGTTTTCAGAGGCGTCGCGACATCCACGGCAATCACGAAGTCAGCTCCGTAGCCACGGGCTATATCCACCGGCAGATTGTCCGCGATGCCGCCATCCACCAGCAGCGTGTCGCCAAAATCGACCGGCGTAAACAGTCCGGGAAATGCTGCACTGGCGCGCATTGCCGTGCTCAGCGAGCCGCTGCCGAAAACATGGGCTTTGCCCGTGAGAATGTCAGTGGCCACAGCGCGAAATGGGATCGGCAGCTTATCGAAATCATTTCCGGCCTCCAGGACAATCTGGGCGCTGAGACGGTCCAGCAACTGCTGTACCTTCTGACCGGCCTGCAGGCCGATGGGCAGCTTAATGGAGAAGTTCTTGAGCTGAAAATCGAGCAGCTTGCGATTATCACGAGCCTTGTTGTTGAAGTTCAAGAGTTTGCGTCTTGGCGCGTTACTGAGAATCTCATTCCAGTCAATCGATCGAATAATCAGCTCCAGATCTTCCGTTGAATAGCCCGTGGCGTACAGGCCTCCGATCAGGGCTCCGTAGCTGGTACCGACGATCAAATCGATGGGAATACCGGCGCTTTCCAACTCGCGCAGTACGCCGATGTGCGCGCCGCCGCGCGCGCCGCCTCCACTCAGAACCACGGCAACGCGAGGCCGGCTTGAAACAGATTCGCGCTGGTTGACATTGTCAGCAGCCTCGCCGGCGCAAAAAAGCAAAGGCGCCAGAACCATGAACGAAAAAGCATTGAACCCGCGCATATGATTCACCGTTGTAGTTGCAAGATGGCGCTCGCAAGGATTACCGCCGGAACCCCAAAGGCGTTTCGGGGTCAGGTCTTCGGAATTCAATTTGAATTTTGAAGACCTGACCCCGAGCTTTCTACTTCGTGTTTGCCGTGTCCCAAAAAATTTTTTCTGGCAGTTCCATTCCTAATTAAAGCATGGCAAACGTAAGCTTTTTCAGCATTGTCATTGTTATCACAATATTGTATGATGATAACATGATTCGCACGCAGATTTCGGTCGATAAGGAACTTTACCGCAGGGCGAAAGAGGTTGCGCGAAGCAAAGGCATCTCCTTGGCCGAACTCACTCGGCGCAGCCTTGAGGAGATCATCGCCAGAGAGCCTAGCGACAAGCCCTGGATGTCCTATGCTGGGATCCTCGAAGGACGGAAAGAAGATAGCTCTACGATTGACGCCATCGTTTATGATCGTGAGACTCCATGAAGGGCAGCGTTTACCTCGACACCGGTATCTTCATAGCCTTCCTAAACCGACGGGATCAGTGGCACCAACAGGCAGTCGCCCTTTTCGGCACTCCCAATCCCAAGTGGTGCACCTCACTGCTCGTCGTTTCGGAAGCGTATTCTTGGTTTCTGCACCGCATGGGAGAAGAAGCCGCCAGGAGTTTCCGACTACTGACGGATACCCTGGTCGGGTTGAAGCTCTTCGCCGCGACTACCAATCATCATCTGATGGTCGTGAAGATGCTGGACAGGTTCCGGGGCGCGAAGTTGACGTATGTAGACGCTTCGAGCCTGTGCTTCCTCGAAGAGAATAAAATCCATCGAGTTTGGGCAACCGATCGCCATCTCGGACTCACTGGCGCTGAGATCCTTCCACGCATCTGAAAGCACATTCCCCATTGCAAGCGACTTTTTTCTGTTGCCTGCATCCTTAGTAAATCGCACCCAACGCCGTTGGAATGTGAGAAGAATTTTATACCACCCTTACGGACGCCCTGGTGTGGTCGCCCGCTTATCAAGGAAAGGGGGCCCGCATGACTTTCCTATTTGCGATCCACTCTGCAGAAGGCGCGCCAGCGGCGCCTCTCTATAAGAATGGCGAAAATCCGCTGCCGGCCAAACGCCGGCGTTGCGGGATTGTCTCTCGATTAGTCCCCTGGATAACCTGGACACTCTTAGCTTCAAGTGCCGGGAGTTTTCTGCGGGCAGCCGACGCGGCTATCTTGACGGCGCCGGCGCGCCTTTATGCGGGCACAAGTTCGACTGCCACCTTGACCGTTTTCGATTCCATTACCCGTAAGCCGAGCTCCGCTGGCTTCAATTTATCTTTGGTTTCCGCCGACGGAAGCCAGGGATGGCCGTTGGTTTCTGGTGGAACGGGTTTTGGCTCACAGGTGCGCGTTGAATTCGCCGTTCCGATGCTGCCGCCTGGCAACTACAAACTGGAAGCAAAGGTGAACACGATCGCGCAGCCTCTTTCCGTCCTCACGGTGATGACGAATGTTCCGGCCATCTTGATTGAGACGGATAAGCCGATCTACAAACCCTCTCAAGTGATCCAAGGCCGCGTGGTGCTGTTGGATAATACGCTGCACCCTCGAGCAGGCCAGTTGGAACTGATCTTCTATGACGCCAAGGGAATTCGCATCGCCCGCCAAAAGCTGGCGGCCGACCAGTTTGGCGCGGCTTCGTTTTCTTTGGCTTTAGCGCATGAGTTGAACCTGGGAACCTGGAAGATCCGGGCGCGAGGCGAAGGCGCCGAGAGCGTGCAAGACGTGCGCGTTCAGGATTACGTCCTGCCTCGCTATGAGTTAAAGGCGGAGTTTCCGAAAAACTGGGCTCTTGTAGACGAACCGGTTCGCGGAGTTGTTACGGCCCGTTACTTTTTCGGCAAAGAGGTGAAAGGGAAGGTCGCGGTCAGCGCGAAGCGCTGGATAGGAACCTGGTCGGAATACGCAAAGGCCGAAGGCACGTTTTCCGGTGGCCGATGGACCTTTGAGCTTCCACCGGTGAAGTTCATTAGCGGAACACTGAATGCCGGAGGCAAAGGGACCATCACCATCGATATTTCTGCCACCGATTCGACGGGCGACACGCAGTCGATAACCGAAGCACTCACCATCACCGAAGCTGCAGCCATTTTGAAAGTCGTGCCCCGCTCCAAGAGCCTGAAGCCGAAGCTGCCGGCGGAACTTGCAATAACCTCGGAGGCACCCGACGGGACGCCGCTCAGCTTGCCCGTGGAAACGCATACTAAATTTTTCTCACTGGGAGGCTCCCTCCTGGCTGACCTAACCAGCGTGGTTGCCACCGTGAACGGCTTGGGAATACTGCAG